>JAUIKE010000236.1 GCA_030430845.1 Bacteroidia bacterium
CTGGAGGGGTGGACGGAAAATGTGGATAACCTAACCCCTCAGCAGGCAGTGCTGGACTATCTCACTGGCTACGTGATTGAACTGTCTTTGAGCCTGGATAATATATTTGTCATTGCTGTCATATTCGCTTATTTCGGGATACCGAAGGTGTATCAGCATCGCGTATTATTCTGGGGCATCCTGGGGGCGATTTTCTTCAGGGCGATTATGATTGTGGTGGGGGTTGTGCTGATCAATAAGTTCTCTTTCATGACTTATTTGTTTGGCGCCTTGCTTCTGTATTCAGCTTACAAGATGCTCAAAACGGATGACAAAGAGGTTGATCCGCGCCGTAACCCCTTGGTGAAATTGACGAAACGATTTTTCCCCGTAGTCAGCCAGTTTGTAGGTAACCGTTTTTTTGTGAAAAGGGGGAAATACCGAGCCGCTACCCCTTTATTTATTGCATTGCTGGTAGTAGAAACGACAGATGTATTGTTCGCTATCGATAGTATTCCGGCCATCCTGGCCATCACCACAGATCCTTTCCTGGTGTTTAGTTCCAATATCTTTGCCATTCTGGGATTGCGTTCTCTTTATTTCGTTCTGGCCTCTATGCTGGATCGTTTTCATCTGCTCAAGTACAGCCTGGTTTTCATCCTGGCTTTTGTAGGCGTGAAAATGATCCTGATCCATCAGGTTCATTTCCCTGAGTGGTTGTCTCTGGCTGTGATCTTTTCTGCTTTGGCCGTCGGGATTGTTGCTTCCTTGATACAAACAAGAAAACACGGAAAAGGTGACGTCAATCAGGAATTACTAAAGGAAAATCCTGATATTCGGCCTACGAATAAGCAATAATCGACCACCCATAATTAAACACATATGAATGACTTTTGGCAAGACGTATCCAGTATTCTTATTGAGTACTACGAGAGCTTTGTATTAATATTCCCTCGTTTGATTTTGGCCGTTTTGGTGCTGATCTTTTTTCTTTTTACGGCTGGAGCCCTTCAAAGAATGCTCAGAAAAAAGCTAACCAACCGGATGGATGATATCTTGCTGGCCGGCTTCATCGCCAGAACCCTGAAGGTGTTTTATCAGATCTTGGGCCTGATGCTTATCCTGAGTATTCTCGACCTGACGGGCTTTGCCGGGGGCCTCCTGGCCGGAGCAGGCTTATCAGCTGTCATCGTTGGCTTTGCTTTTAAAGATATTGCCGAAAATTTTCTGGCCGGCGTCATCATGGCCTTCCGCCGACCTTTTCGCAAAGGAGATGTCATTCAAAGCGGGGACGTTCAGGGGACGGTCATACGCTTGAATATTCGCGATACCCAGGTGAAAACAGCCGACGGTAAGGATGTTTTTATCCCCAATGGGCAAATCCTCAAGAATGCCTTGTTCAATTATACCATCGATGGGTATCTTCGCTATGATTTCACCATCGGCCTTGATTACAGCTCCGATGTGATTAAAGGCATTGAAATCATTCACCAGACCTTGCGCGAGGTAAAGGGTATTTTGACGGAGGAGAAAAAACCAACAGTCGTGATCAAAGAACTGGGTACCAGCTCTATTGACCTGAATGTGTTTTTCTGGATTGGCGATTTTAGCCCGAATACCTCCATCGCCAGGGTCAAAACGGAAGCCATGCTGAATTGTGTCCGTGCATTGGAGGCAGCGGGCTTTTACTTGCCGGGGAATGTACTGGAGCTTAAAAATTATAATGATTCTAAGTTGGAGACCATCTAACAGAGATGGTAATTCTTTACAAGTGGTGATGCTAAGCCCTCCTTCGTCGGGCCGATGCTGGGATGCTTTTTACACCTGCGGTGTAAGATGCCGGCGTTTTATTTTGCTAAATGAATAGAAACTTGCTCCTTATTTTAGAAGAATCAACCGTCAGCATCATGCGGCTGCAGGCCGCATCAGCATCCCAGCATCGGCCCGACGAAGGAGGGCCTAGCATCACCACTTGCTATGCGAGATCTCTACTTACCAGACCATAACTGCAGTATTTCCAGAATGATGCTTAAAATACAACCTCAACCTTATCACATACTTCCTGCCCTTTCTTAATCGCTTCATGATCTTGGCATTGTAATCCTTGCCGGAATCATCATCTCCGGAGAGGTATTTGAGCTCCCCATCGCTCCCTTCTTCAAAAAGAACCATTACGGTATCCATTTTACCGAAGGTGCCTACCGTGAAGTAGCGAGAGCTGGGAGCGATGAAAACAAAATCGCGTTGCTGGGACGGTTGAATGTTGAAAGTATGGGACGTCATCAGCTCCAACTGCGGCGGGTTATCGTTGTCGATGGGCGGATAGAAATGCCTGGCCCAGACGATATCGCGCTCGGAAAGGCCTGGTTCCGGGTCTAGTCCGCCATTATATTCCTGTGGCTCGATGATCAGGCCTCGTTCAAACGGATAGTGCATGATGGAATCGGGATCCCAGTTGGAACCCTGAACTTCGTCAGGATCGATCTTTCGCAAAATATTTTGGTAAGTGACCTCCGGCGGCCAGTAATTGGGCGGCCCGGCCAAGGTTTCATAGACTTTGTTTTCATCCCAGATGATGCCTGCAAAAGGGTTTTGATGCTCGTGCGGAAAGCCCATGGTGTGGCCAATTTCATGCAGCGCCACATCATAACCATCGCGCGTATTGACGATGTCCCAGCCGAAGTTCATGGTGCGTTCGTCCGCAGGCACGTGCAGGATGTCTCGTCCGACATATGACCAGGCTCCGTCATCTTCCATAAAGCCGATTCGGATCTCGGCTTCTTCCCGATTGTCCACTTCTTTAAACACCAGCCCGATACCAACAGCCATCCATTCGTCGAAGGCCCTGCGCACTACGTTTTCTTCCTGAGCCGTACCTTTCCAGCTCCGCCATTCGCGTTGGCCGTTACTATAATAGACATACTGGCCGTCCGTATTTTTATCGAAAAAATAATAGTGGAGGATCGTCCCGTTGACCCACTTTTTGTCGTTTACCAGGATCAGACGGGCTCTTTCTGTGATGATATCGGGCCCAAAGGAGCGCTGTGGGCTCTGCCTGACGGAACAATAATTCCGGGCTGCTTCTTTCTTTGTCATGTTATTTTTGGTTTTTTGAGGATTTACAGTGAACAGTGGGTTCTGCTGTTTTTTCACTTCTAAATTTACAGGATTAATTTCATATCTTTCTTTTCAAACAAAAATTCAATCACTTTTATTATTCCCATCCCGCTTATGCTAGCCAACTGGAAAAAAAAGGGGCATTCCTTTTTATACAAAAATCAATACCGAATCTTTTTTCGCCGGGAAGGGGCCGGCCCCTGCTTACTTCTCCTACATGGCTTCCCAACTGCTTCCTGGGATTGGCACAAAATATGGCCGTCTCTTACACAGCGGTTTGAGGTCATTGCACCTGACTTCATTGGATTTGGCTTTTCTGATAAGCCGATTCAGTACCACTATCGCATACTGGATCAGGCAGACCTTATTGAACAACTTTTGGAAAGTTTGCACATAGAGGAGACTCATATCCTGGCACATGACTATGGTGATACGGTGGCGCAGGAATTATTGGCCCGATTTGTGGAAAAAAAGGATGCAGCACTAAAGATCCGATCTATCTGTTTTTTAAATGGAGGGCTTTTTCCGGAATCTCACCAGCCCAGGCTGATCCAAAAATTACTCATTAGTCCTCTGGGGGCTCTGTTAATTCCCTTTTTAAATAAAAAAATGCTGAAGAAAAATTTTGACAGGATTTTCGGCCCGGATACCCAAGCGTCAGATCAGGAGATCGATGAGTTTTATGCCCTGATCGAACACCATAAAGGTACCCGGATTTTTCACAAGCTGATACGATACATGGACGACCGAAAACAACATCGCGACCGCTGGGTGAAAGCCATGATAGAGACGCCCATTCCGCTACGCCTGATCGATGGGGCCTTGGATCCTGTTTCGGGCCGCCATCTGGCACAGCGCTATAAGGATTTAATACCTGGGGCAGATGTTGTTTTATTAGACACTATCGGTCATTACCCTCAAACGGAAGCACCGGAAAAAGTTTTGAAGCACTATTTTGATTTTATTGAAAAAGACATTTAAATGCTGAATACACCCCTGACACTTCCTTGCGGAGCCGTACTTTTAAATCGGCTGGCTAAAGCAGCCATGACGGAGCGCCTGAGTCATCATGACGGGCATGCCAATCAATCAATTTTTGACCTGTATCAAAAGTGGATCGACACTGAAGCGGGCCTGCTAATCACAGGGAATGTCATGATCGACCGCCGGCACCTGGAATCGGCAGGGAATGTGATTGTAACGGATGAATCCGGCCTGCCTCAACTGAAGCAATGGGCCGCGATGGCCCGGCCTGGCCGGCACCTCTGGGTACAGATCAGCCATTCCGGTCGTCAAACCAGCCGTTTTGTGAACCTGCGTCCTAAAGCTCCATCCGCCGTACAATTGAAGCGCCTGGGACTGTTTGGACGCCCCAAGGCCATGAGCGAGGAAGATATTCAGGCCGTAATTAGAGGATTTGTTCGGACTGCGGAAGTGGTTAAAAAGGCAGGTTTTACCGGCATTCAAATTCATTCGGCACATGGATATTTACTTAGCCAGTTTTTATCACCCCGCACGAATAAAAGAACCGATCAGTGGGGGGGAACGCTCGAAAATAGAAGCAGGCTGCTACGCACCATTGTAAAAGAATGCCGCCAGGCCCTGGGGGCATCTTTTCCAATCAGTGTCAAATTAAATTCAGCTGACTTTCAAAGAGGCGGATTTGAAGAGGAAGAATCTTTGGAAGTCATTCAGATGTTAGAATCAGAAGGGATTGATCTCTTGGAAATTTCCGGAGGGACTTACGAAAAACTCGCTTTTTTCCTTATGAATGAAAAAAAAGAGAGTACTCGCAAAAGAGAAGCCTATTTTCTGGATTTTGCCGACAAAGTAAGGCAACAAAGTGCTCTTCCGCTTATGATCACGGGAGGTGTGCGCACCTACGACTTTTGTGAAGAAGTACTTCGAAACGAAGAGGTGGATGTCATCGGAATGGCTCGTCCGTTTATAACAAATTATGAAGATATTCCTGACTTTTTAACAGGGAAGAAGGATCGGTTAGATAATCTGGTCATTCGCACCGGTATTAAGAGCATAGAGGACTCGGCTGAAGGAGGCTTTTATGCCCGGCAAATATTTCGGATGGCAAAAGGAAAGCCGATAAAGACGGATTATAGCCCAATAACGAATA
Organism: Bacteroidia bacterium; assembly: GCA_030430845.1. Classification (GTDB taxonomy): domain Bacteria; phylum Bacteroidota; class Bacteroidia; order Chitinophagales; family Saprospiraceae; genus JANQPA01. The sequence continues at coordinate 5,228 of JAUIKE010000236.1, forward strand.
CTTTATTCTTTATAAAAACCGAATTTTTAAAAGGAATAGCCAAGCGTTTTGGATAAGAAGGTAAAAGATGCTTATTTTAAAACGTAATGTATGAAAACTATAGCAAAAATGAATCCTGGATTATTTGACCGCCAACAACAACAGTTTTATGAACGCTATCAAGCCGATTCATTCTTTCAAAGCCTTCTGTCTTCAAAAACATTTTTTGAGCGTGCGCACTTCATCGACTATTGCTACCTGGTTGAGTTAGAGCGGAAAAAAAGTACGCCCGCTGCGACCGTTAAAGCCATGAACGCCTTCTTTAAATCCTTACTGGAAGAAAGGGCCAGAGTTCAGGTGGAAGCGGAACTGATCAAAACCTGCTTTGCTATTCCAAATAAATGGTCGGCCCAACTCCACATTGATCAGAACGAAAGCTTGACCACTCAGGAGGATATCAAAACCATCGAACAACTTTGTCAGGACCTGGCAAAAAACAAGGAGGACGCTAATGCCATTTTTGTATCCTTTTTTAGCCGTCTGATACAGGGAAAAAGAGCGCTCCATAAGAATAAATTTGACGGCGAACATACCATTGAAAAAGCATTAGAAGAACTCCCGGATGATTGGTACCAGGAACCCTGGTATTATATTTACGTGCAGTACTTTGGAACAGATGAAAAGGGGAAAGGTACTTTCTCTTCATTGATTCGGATGCTGGACTATTTAGAGGCGCTGAATATTAATAACATTTATATTTTACCTCATTATGAGTCGCCCAATGGAGATGCAGGCTATGATGTTTCTGATTACAAGCCGGCGAAGATCCTGGGAGGAGAAAAACAATTCAAGGAGTTCATTAAAACGGCGGTTAAACGGGGCTTCAGGGTGGCTACCGACCTGGTTTTTAACCATACCTCGGCCGACCACCCGTGGTTTTTGGCTGCCTTGGAAGGGAAAAGCCAATATTTTGATTACTTCCTAAAATGTCCGGCCAACTGGAATGATTTGAATATTGATGAGATCCGTAAAGATGAGGATGGAGATATTTTCCTGTATTTACCGGAAAAAGATGACAAGGGAAATCCGGTCGTTTCAAAAAGGATATTGATTTTTCCAGACGTGGACCAGACACTCTGGCTGAAAAAGAGGGTTCGAGGACTGGAAAAAGATGTGTTGTTTTATCGGGAGTTTTACCCGTTTCAGGTTGACCTGGACCTCCAAAACCCCAAGGTGATCGATGAACTGTTCAATATGCTCCAGGAAGAGATCAGCCTGGGTATTCTGGGGAAACGAACAGATGCCATAGCCCATTGGATCAAAAAGCCGGGGACCAATGCCAAGGATCTCACAGAAACCTATGCCCTCCAAATGTTGATCAAACAGTTTTTGAAACACCTCAGTTCAAAAACCATTATCCTGCCGGAAGTTGTCACTACCTCCAAAAAACTGAAAGAGTATGCCGGGAAAGCTACCACCATCAACGGCCACACAACTACCGCCGGTGGAGATGCCTTGCTGGATTTTCAATTGCAAGGGATGCTCAGGGAAATGATGTATTTCCAAAAAACTACTCCCTTTTGGTCACAAGTACATGAGAGAGGCGAGGAGGGCGTTAATACTTCGGCACCTCTGATCCCCATCGAACATCATGATGAAACTTATATGGGCTTCATCCAGGAATTGGAAGCCATGAGGGATTATATTGCTTCTGATTATACTTATCGGGATGAAAATGATAATGAAATCATTGCCCGCAGAGGAATTATCTATAAAAATGGCATGAGCGGCGGTGCCCGATACGCCGATTGCCTGAACCGTGACGTTCGCCGGATCGGGACGGCTTTTTTCTGCCTGTATATGATGCCGGCCACTCCCGTTATTTATTACGGATCCGAAATTGGAGCAGTGAACCAATGGTATCAGATGGAAAAACGGCAAAAAGAGCAGTACGAAACTCTTCAAAAACTATTAGGAGAAGAGGTCGTTGGTCCTGGGAAAGCCATCACTTTTGAAAAATGTGAAGATCCGCGTGAACTGCAGCGCGGGCCTATTGCTGCAAAAGATTTTTATGCTGCATTGGAACAGGGCTATCCGGCCTTGAAAGTAGTACAGGCCCTGAGTAATATGCGGAGAACTAAATCGGCTTTACGATCCTATAATTTTGCCGATGTCGACACCTGGCACGAGTCTATCCTTGGGATGATCCGCTTTCCGGAATGGAGGGGAGAGCCCGATAAACCTATCCTGGTATTGGCCAACTTATCGGAACGCCCCCTGACGGCACAGGTGCCTTTTACGCAGGTTCAAAGAAAAACACTTCATTCCCGGATCGTACTGAAGGAAATTTTTCGATTGGAAGGGGATTCCCCCCGGCAGGCATCGGTCACCTTGGAGGAGAAGATCATAGAACCGGAATATGCCGAGTTTTTGTTTTTTGATTTGAAACCTTACAGTGCGGTTTTATTTGAAGTATATTGAGTAAAAAAGGCGCCTCCAGGCGCCTTTTTTACTCAATATACTTCTTATCTTAAGGTTAAAAATGAACCTTCACAATCAACTAATCGCTCAACTATGTTTGGGAGTGGCCTTTTTTTTAGCTATTCCTTTAACTTTCACCTTCTCACAATCCAAGCAGCATTCAACATCTGGGTTTGATGAAAATTTTTACGAAAAATTTGAATGGCGGAATATCGGCCCTTATCGCGGCGGGCGATGCCTGGGCGTTGCCGGAAGCCCCGGCCGTCCCAATGAATACTATTTCGGAGCTACAGGGGGAGGCTTATGGAAAACCGTCGATGGAGGCACCGAATGGTTTCCCGTTACTGATGGCCAGATCACCAGTTCTTCTGTTGGGGCCGTGGCCGTAGCCGAAACCAACCCGGATGTTGTGTACATCGGTATGGGAGAAGTACAGCTAAGAGGAAGCATCACCCAGGGAGACGGCGTATACAAAACCACCGACGGCGGCAAAACCTGGAGGCACCTGGGCCTTGAAGAAACGCAAGCCGTTGCGCGTATCCGCATTCATCCTACCGATCCTAATATCGTATATGTGGCAGCCCTTGGGCACCCGTACGGCGATAATGAAGAAAGAGGCGTTTTTCGCTCTACAGATGGGGGCAATACCTGGAAAAAAGTTTTGTATGTAAGTGACAAAGCCGGTGCAGTGGATCTCATCATCGATCGGACGAACCCTAAAGTATTATACGCTACCACCTGGCAGGTTTATCGCAAAGCCTGGAAAATGTGGGGCGGCGGCCCGGATTGCAAACTCTGGAAATCCGTGGATGGAGGCGACAACTGGATCGACCTCACCACCAATCCCGGTATGCCGGATGGCCCCATTGGTAAAATCGGGGTGACGGTCTCACCGGCTAATCCGAATAGAGTGTGGGCCATCGTAGAAGCCAATGAAGGCGGGGTTTTCCGCTCTGATGACGGCGGCTGGACCTGGACGCGGACGAACAGTGAGCGCAAACTTCGTCAACGAGCTTTTTATTACTCCCGAATTTATGCCGATCCTTGGGACGAAGATGTAGTATACGGCTTGAACACCGGCCTCTACAAATCAACCGACGGAGGCAAAACTTTCGATATCCAGATTCGCCCTCCTCACGGGGATCAGCACGACCTTTGGATCGACCCGAATAACCCCATGCGAATGATCAACGGCAATGACGGCGGGGGCAATGTGTCCATCAATGGCGGCAAAACCTGGACGGAGCAAGACTATATCACTACTCAGTTGTATCACGTAATGGCCACGAATGATGTACCCTACCACGTAGCCGGCGCTCAGCAGGACAATAGTACCCTGGCGATCCCCAGCGATGGCTGGGGTCATATGCAAGCCCGCGGACCCAATCACGGTTGGTATTATGCAGTGGGAGGCGGTGAAAGCGGATATATTACTCAGCACCCTACCAATCCGGATATTTTTTATGCGGGCAGCCAGGGAGCGCTACTTACCCGCTACGATCGCAGTAATGGGCAGATCAGGGACATACAGGTTTATCCGCGCTTTTTCTCCGGCGAACCCGCCAGTGCTTTGCCGGAAAGGTGGCAGTGGACCTTCCCGATCGTTTTTGCTCATCAGGACCCCAGTATTATGTATACCTGCTCTCAGCACGTCTGGAAAACGACCGATGACGGCCAAAGTTGGGAGAAAATCAGCCCGGATCTGACCTATGCAGACCCGGAAACCCTGGGTGAAACCGGCGGTATCATCACCAATGATATGAATGGCCCGGAGATCTATGCGACGGTTTTTGCCTTAGCTCCTTCTTACCACGATATCAACACCATCTGGGCCGGTTCAGATGACGGAAAGGTGCATATTACACGCAATGGGGGTAAGAGCTGGCAAGACATTACACCGAAGGATTTACCTAAGTTTTCAAGAGTCAGCATCATCGACGAGTCGCGCCATAAGCCGGGCACGCTCTACCTCGCAGCCAATCGCTACCAGGTGGACGACCGGCAGCCCTATGTATTCAGAACAACTGACTACGGAAAAACCTGGAAGAAGATCATCAATGGTATCGCTGATGGTCACTTTGCCCGAGCGGTACGCGAGGATCATGTACGTCCGGGACTGCTGTTCTTAGGTACGGAGCATGGCGTGTATGTTTCTTCCGATGCCGGCGACAATTGGCAGCCACTCCAGTTGAACCTCCCGGATACGCCTATTCGCGATCTGGTGGTGAAAAACGACGATGTAGTGCTGGGAACCCACGGCCGAGGATTCTGGATTTTGGATGATATCGGTCCTTTGCGTCAGCTGACACCTGACCTGGCTCAGCAAGATGTGATCCTTTTTCAGCCGAGCGACCCTATTCGTGGGGTGTATGAAGCAGTCGTCCAGTATTATTTGAAGGAAGCAGTGGACTCAGTCAGGCTCGATATATTGGACGCAAAAGGGGCAATTGTACAGACATTTAAGGGAGAAAAATCGAAGCAAAATACTCGTGGCAGTGGGGGAAGTCCTACCACTTCGGCGGGGCTAAATACCTTCACCTGGAACGGCCGTTATCCCGGAGCAACCACTTTCGATGGGATGATCATCTGGAGTGGCCGTCCGGCCAGAGGGCCGAAAGCACCGCTGGGAAAATATCAGGTCAGGCTGACAGTCGGAGATTATTCCAAAACCTATGCCTTCAGTCTGAAAATGGACCCGAACCTGAAAGGCATTACCGAGGCGGATTTAAAAGAGCAGTTTGATCTGGCGATGAAGATCCGCAACAAGACCAGCGAGGCCAATGAAGCAGTGATCCTCATCCGGAATATTCGCAAGCAATTGAAAGATCGCCTGGCTTCTGCGGATAATGAAGGCTTAAAAAGTCAGTCTGATGCGATGCTGGAAAAGCTGGCCGTTATTGAACAGGATCTCTATCAGGTGAAAAACCAGAGTAACCAGGATCCGCTCAATTTTCCGATCAAGCTCAATAATCGCCTGGCTTCGCTGCGTCGGAGTGTGGAGACGGGGGACGCACGGCCTACTGCTGGAGCCTACAAAGTTTTCGAAGAATTGTCGAAAGAGCTGGAAAGTCATTTGGCCAAACTAAACTCCATTTTAAGTAATGATTTAAAAAGTGTAAATACCAGCTTAAAAAGTGGGAATATGAAACCCGTAGAAGCTGCCTTTTCAAAAAAGTAAATTATTAGGGAAGTTGGGGTTGTGTGAAAACGAGGAACGAGTTTTCACACAACCCTAACCTCCCTAAATCTCAGTTTAATGACATCTATCATTTACAAAAGAATGTAAAATATTTATCTTTTCTCAAACTGCTCCAACGTCTAAGTCTACAAGTCATATCTCCTGTTTTTTAACCGCCAAAACAAAGAACATGACAACCACCAACACTATCCGTCGCGTAGACTATTTCTATGCCACCATTGATGACCGGCCCGGGGAGGCCTATCAGGTATTGAACCAACTGGCAGAATTTGGCGTCAACCTTTTGGCGCTTGCGGTGGTTCCCTTTGGGCCGCACACCACTCAAATGACCATTTTCCCGGATGACACCATCGAGTTTGAAGGGATTTCAGAAAGGGCAGGCCTGGAATTAACCGGTCCTTACCCCGCTATCCTGGTTCAGGGGAACGATCGGGTAGGAGCGCTTACTGAAATACACGAAGCCTTGTTTAAGGCCGGTGTGAATGTGTATGCCTCCAATGGTGTTTCGGATGGAGACGGGAGTTTTGGATACGTGATCTATGTGCGTCCGGAGATGTTTGAGACGGCAACGAAAGTGTTGGGTATATAAAAAAATATATATAGGATGGCAATCCTGACGGTTACCGTCAGGATTGCCGTCCTATATATTTCGGGCATCCCTGAAAAGGGATGCATGAACGGCCTGACGGAATAAAATTTCGTCAGGCCGTTGTTATTTTAGCATCAGTTGAGAGGAGAACCAGACTATCAAAGCCAATTTCCATTGTTTTCTAATCAA
>JAUIKE010000237.1 GCA_030430845.1 Bacteroidia bacterium
CTTTTTGTAAACCTACTCTATACGGGAGACTGTCGACACATTTCGAAGCGATTGGATGCTTCGAATGGCAATGTTCAGTTGATCAGTATTTCTGACCAATATGCTGATATTAGCTTCGAAGTAGCCTTCCTCACCCGAAATAGAAAGAGAACGGATGTTCAGGCCCAGCTGGGTAGATATTTGATGGCTAAGCCGTTCGATTACACCGGGCCCGTCATCGATACCTGTAATTTTCAGGTCCGCCACAAAGGTCGCCTCGGTAGTGGAACTCCACTCTGCCTTCATGACCCGGTAGCCATAATTTGCCATGATATTAGTGGCGTTCGGGCAGTTGGCCCTATGGATCTTAAGACCTGCATTCGCTGTCAGGTATGCAAAAACTTGGTCTCCCTGTACTGGATTACAGCAGGTAGCCAAAGTATAATCGTATTTATCAGCCGGCTCACCGTTGATCAGCAGACGCGGCTTGCCAATTACCTTGTTGGATTTTCGACTTTTTTCGGGCTCGATTTTTCTTTCAACTACCTCCACTTTTTCAGGCTCTACAGTTTCAGATATTTCGACCAGCCGATTCTGTTCGACTTCAAAGTTTTTAAAAATTTCGGGGATCGATAATTTCCCCATAGCAATATCATAATAAAGATCGACGCGGGATGGGTAGTCGAAAAACTTGAGTAGTATTTCGATATTGGCCTCAAAATCGATCTTGAGATGAGAGAACTTTCTCTCCAATTTCTCCATACCCAGCTCCCCTTCCCGGCGTTTTCGCTCCTTCATTACCGAGCGGATCTTGTTTTTTGCTTTACCGGTAATGACCATATTCAACCAGTCTTCCGAAGGTTTCTGGTTTTTGTTGGTTATGATTTGTACCTGGTCTCCATTTTTGAGCTTATAGCCCATCGGCACCAGTTTGTTATTCACTTTCAGGGCGGTACAATGGTACCCCAGGTCGGTATGTATGGCGAAAGCAAAATCAAGGGCAGTGGCTCCTTTGGGGAGGATCTTCATATCTCCCATCGGCGTATATACATATACTTCTTCGCTGAAGAGGTTATCCGATTTAAAGTTGCCTAAAAATTCGATGGCGTCCACATTCGGGTTTTCGAGAATTTCCCGCACGCTATCGAGCCAGCGCTCGTACACATCGGGTTGTCCGGCAATGCCTTTATACTTCCAGTGGGCAGCAAAGCCTCGCTCCGCAATTTCATCCATCCGGACGCTTCGGATTTGTACTTCCACAAAGCGCCCTTTCGGCCCGACCACGGTCGTATGCAAAGACTCATAGCCGTTAGCTTTAGGAATGGTGATCCAATCCTTTAGTCGTTCAGGTATCGGACGATGAACGTCCGTCACAATGGAATAGGCCTGCCAGCAAATCATTTTTTCCTTCGTCGGCGGTACATCCACGATGATACGAACGGCGAACAGGTCATAGATCTCTTCAAAAGAGACCTTCTTATTCTGGATCTTTTTAGAAATGGAATAAATGGATTTGGGGCGGCCGATAATTTCATAGGGCACCTGCATATCATCCAGCTTATCCCGAAGAGGGGCGATAAATTCTTTGATGTAGGAGGTACGCTCCCGTCTGGTTTCCTGAAGTTTTTTAGCAATGCTGTGGTAAATTTCCGGATCGGTAATTTTCATACAAAGATCCAGATATTCTGTTTTCAGGTTATACAAGCCCAGGCGGTGGGCCAAAGGAGCATAAATAAAATTGGTTTCGGCGGCGATCTTCAATTGTTTGTGCCTGGGCATGGCACCCAAGGTCCTCATATTATGAAGTCGATCGGCCATTTTGATCAAAACCACCCGAACATCCTCTACGAGTGTACTCAGTACTTTTTTGAAGTTTTCGGCTTGTGGGCTTTTCACATTGTAAGCACCGTCCAGCTTGGTTAATCCATCTACTATACGGGTGATTTTATCCCCAAACTTTATTCTCAGATCTTCCAATGTGATTTCCGTATCCTCTACGACATCGTGAAGTAAGGCGCTGATTATGGCTGTAGCGCCCAGCCCAATCTCCTCTGCACAGATCTTTGCAACGGCAATAGGGTGAAATATGTATGGTTCACCTGATTTTCTTCTTTGATATCGATGGGCCCAATTAGCCAGCTCAAAGCTCTCCCTCATGACCTTGCGGTCATTATCATCCAGGTCAGCTTTGATGGAAGCGACCATCTCCTCGTAAGCCCGATTGATCAGAGCTTGTTCCTCCTGTTTTATTTCCAATACCTCGGCCATAATTCATTCTTTATTTAAAAACGCTCTAAGCATAGGTTTTGTGACGGCCATCAGCCGTTTTAAAGATACGATTGTGTAAAAAAGCTAATAGCTGCGAACATTGAAAATTAATATTATCCCCCCGGCGGGGGGATAATATTATTAAACTTCTATGTCCGGGCCTAAAAGCTTTTTTACACAATCGTATTTCTACCATACTATGCTATGCAGCCTCCTTTTACAAAACTAAAAAAAATATTATTCTAATAGTGTGAAACTCAAGTAGCTTTTTAACTGATCCTTTTGCGAAAGAATTTGGATTTTTACAAAAAAACAACCTATATTTGCATCGCTTTTCAAAAAAGCAATTCCAGAAGCTCGACACACGGTTATACTTCCAAATGCGGGTGTGGTGAAATTGGTAGACACGCTAGACTTAGGATCTAGTGCCGCGAGGCGTGGGGGTTCGAGTCCCTCCACCCGCACACAAAACTAACCGAAAAGCGATCTAATTAGATCGCTTTTTTTATATTTAAACGATTATCCAGTGCTTAAGGTTGCAGGATTCCCTGCCTGTGAGCACTCTGCCATTCAAATATTTTAATCTTTATAAGATATGCCAAAGGTTGTTAAAGAAGATATCGACAAGTTAAATGCTAAACTTAGCATAACAGTAGAAAAGTCGGACTATGAGCAACTGTTCGATGAAGAGCTGGCCAAGTACCGCAAGCAAGCTCATATGAAAGGCTTCAGAAGAGGCAAAACGCCTATGAGTGTGGTCAAAAAAATGTATGGAAAAGCAGTGTTGGGAGACGTCATCAACCAATCCCTCCAAAAAGAGCTGCTCAGCTTCATCAATGAATCCAAAGAAAATCTGCTCGGCCATCCTATCAGCACTGAAGATCACGAGCAAATAGATTTCGATTGGAAGGAGATGGATGACTATACCTTCACCTTCGACCTGGGAATCGCTCCTGAATTCGAGATCGAAAAAATCGGTGACGGCCATACCTTCACACAGTATAAGGTGGAAGTAACCGACGAGATGGTGGAAGAAGACCTGCAAAATGCCCGCAATAGAATGGGCCAGCGCAAAGATGTCGAAGAAGATATTCAGGAAAACGACCTCCTTACGCTGGTAGTGAAGGAGCTCGACGACGATAAGAATGTCAAAAATGACGGCTTAAACAGCGATTTCAGTTTGTTGGTAAAAGATATTGCCGATGAAAAACTCCGCGAAGAAGTACTCAGCAAAAAAGTAGGGGACGAACTGGAAATTTCCCTAATCGGCCTTGAAGAACCAGCTGATCGCGATTTTGTCATCAAAAATTACCTCCGACAGCCCGATTTTGAGGGAGAGGTACCTGCTTTGTTCCAGGCGGTAGTTGACAATGTAAGCCGCGTTGAGCCTGCAGAGATGAACGAAGAGTTTTTCAAAAACCTTTTTGGTGATGAGGAGATCAAGGATGAAGAAGCTGCCAAAGCAAAGTTAAAAGAAGAGGCAGAGAAGTTTTTTAACAAACAAACAGAGGCCCTGCTCTTCAGAGAAGTCCAGGACCAATTGTTAGAGCAATTTGAGCTGCCCCTTCCGGATGGTTTTCTAAAGAGGTGGTTGCTGGCTACGAATGAAAACTTGAATGAAGAGGACCTGAATAAGGATTATCCCAACTTTGCCGATAACCTGAGATGGACCCTTATCAAAAATAAGCTGGCCAAAAAGTTCGAGATCAAGATTGAGGAGGAAGACATCCGTAAAGTAATGAGAGAGCAGGTGCAAAGATACTTTGCTTCCAGTCCTTTCGGTAATGATGACAGCATCGTTGAAAATATGGTGGATCGCCTCATGCAAGATCAGAAGCAGATCGACCAGGTGCAGGAAGAAGTCTTGTCAGACAAATTGTTCGAGGCTATTATTCCTGAGATCGATAAGGAAGAAAAGCAGGTTTCTCTTGATGATTTTAACGAAATTGCACAGAAGGCAAGGGCAGAAGCAATAGCCTCCAGCCTAGAGGAGGAAGGGACTTCAGGTGAAGAAGAATAATAATTTTAACAATTATTCAACCTGCACCCCTTCTAGTTGTTCTTAAAAGGAAAGAGATGAAAGCCCCCGTCGGGCTCGGAGTAAAGCTTAGAACCTTCTCCGGCTCCTCTTTTGAGAGAGATCATTGATCAAATGCATGCTGCCTAGGCGGTGCCGGCATCTCTTACTACAGATTCTTTACTTGTATAAAAACAGACAACATGTATCCAAAAGATGAATTTCAAAAGTATGCTACGAAGCATCTGGGCATGAACAGCATGCACCTTGAAAAGTACGCCCAGTATGCGGGCTCAGCTGCTTATCCTAATATTCGTGCATTCACACCCAATGTGATTGAAGAACGTCAAATGAATATTGTAGGCCTGGACGTGTTCTCTCGCCTGATGATGGATCGCATCATTTTCATGGGTGTTCCTGTGAATGACTATGTATCCAATGTCGTGCAAGCCCAACTGCTCTTCCTGGAATCGACCGACCCCAAAAGAGATATTCAAATGTTCATCAACAGCCCCGGAGGCTCCGTTATTGACGGCCTGGGTATTTATGATACCATGCAGTACGTATCTCCAGATATCGGAACCATCTGTACAGGCATGGCGGCTTCTATGGGGGCCGTATTATTAAGTGCCGGTACAAAAGGAAAAAGAACCGGACTGTTCCACAGCCGCGTCATGATCCACCAGCCACTGGGAGGTATGCAAGGCCAGGTTACAGAAATGGAAATCTACTACAAGCTTATCAAAGAACAACAAAAAGCACTGTACGACATACTGGCTTACCACACCGGACAAGATTACGATACAATTGAAAAAGATTGCGAACGCGATAACTGGATGACTTCTGCCGAAGCCAAAGAATATGGGCTGATCGATGAGGTACTCGCTCGCAACAATCCAAGAAAAGAAGAGAAATAAACTACCTGTATAGCGAAGGGGTTGTGTGAAAACTCTTTCCTCGTTTTCACACAACCTAAATAATTCTGTTTTTGAGGGCTTTTACACAACCCTTTCGCTTCCTTTTTATCTCTTTGCTCATCCCTTTCGTGAGGAACTCAGACAAATTAAAATTATGCGTAGAAGTAAGCAAAGTTACCGATGCTCTTTTTGTGGGAAAGACAAATCAGAAGCCCTAATTCTTATCGCAGGTATTGATGGCCATATCTGCGAAGTATGCGTGGAGCAGGCCGGTGAAATCATCGAGGAAGAACTATATGGCCGCAAAAAAAGAGAAGAAGACCCCAGCAACATTGTTTTGCCCGATACCATCACTCCTCTGGATATCAAAGAATATCTGGATGAATATGTTATCGGACAGGATGAAGCAAAAAAATATCTATCCGTCGCAGTTTACAATCACTACAAAAGGCTGCGTCAGACCAGAAAAAGTGAGGTAGAGCTCGAAAAATCAAATATCCTCTTTGTTGGACATACCGGTACCGGTAAAACCTTACTGGCAAAGACCATCGCCAAGTACCTCAATGTTCCCTTCGCCATCGTAGATGCAACCGTTTTTACGGAAGCCGGTTATGTTGGAGAAGATGTGGAGAGTATTCTCAGCCGCCTGCTGCAGGTTTGTAATTATGACGTTAGTGCGGCAGAAAAAGGCATCGTTTATATCGATGAGATCGATAAAATTGCCCGGAAAGGAGATAATCCCTCTATTACCCGGGATGTCTCCGGAGAAGGGGTCCAGCAGGCTATGCTGAAAATGCTGGAAGGGACCGATGTAAACGTTCCACCTCAGGGAGGGCGCAAGCACCCGGAACAAAAACTCGTTAAGATCAATACCGAAAACATCCTGTTCATCTGTGGAGGAGCCTTCGACGGCATCGAAAAAAATATCGCCCGCAGGCTGAATACACAGGTGATCGGTTTTAAAAAGGATGATATTGAAATCGTCGACCACGATAACATCCTTTCTTATATCAGCCACCAAGACCTGAAAAGCTACGGACTGATCCCCGAATTGATCGGCCGGCTTCCGGTGTTAACTTACCTGGAGCCACTTGACCTGGACGCCTTAAAACGAATTCTGGTAGAACCTAAAAATGCCTTAGTTCGTCAGTATAAAAAACTATTCGACCTGGAGGGTATCAAGCTTAAATTCTCTGAAGATGCCATCGAGTATATCGCCGAGAAGGCCCTGGAATATAAACTTGGCGCTCGCGGTCTTCGCTCTATCTGCGAAGCAATCATGACAGATGCCATGTTTGAACTCCCCTCACAAAAAGATTCTGTTAAGGAGTTTACCATCGATCGCCTCTATGCCGAAGAGAAGTTGAGCCGTTCCAAGCTTTCCAAGCTAAAAGCAGCATAGTTTTAAGAGGAGGCTGTCTCATAAGTCTTTCAGCCTTATTCGCCAGCCAATAATATTTCTTTAAGGGGTGTTTTTTAGAGCCCGGCCGGGCTCTAAAAAACACCCCTTAAAAAGAATCATATGAGGCTGCTCATAACGACGACCCGACGGTCCGTATGGAAGGAGTTATGAGACAGCCCCAATAGTTTTTTTAATGAAGTACTTTGCCGAATTATCCTACAAAGGTACCAATTATTGCGGCTGGCAAAAGCAACCTCAGGATCCTAGCGTGCAGGAAACCATCGAGGACGGCTTTTCGACCATTCTGGGCAAAGAGATCGAGATAACGGGCTGTGGCCGTACCGATACCGGCGTACATGCAAAACAGTACTTTGCTCATTTTATTTATACCGAGGCGTTTCCCGAAGGCTTTCTGCGCAGGTTGAATAAGTTTTTGCCTAAAGACATCAGTGTACACCGCATCTTTGAAGTAGCCCCTGACGCCCACGCCCGCTACGATGCCTACCACCGTGCCTATGAATACCACATCGAGCTTCAAAAAAATCCATTTACACAAGAGACCGCGCTTCAATATTCTTATCCCCAGCCTCTAGACCTGGAGGCTATGCAACAAGCCGCCCGCCTTTTACTGGACTATCAGGAATTTTTCCCATTTTGTAAAACCAAAACGGATGTAAAAACCATGCGCTGCGAATTGAAGCGGGCAGAATGGGTGGAAGAAAAGGGCAGACTGGTTTTTCACATTGCCTCCAATCGTTTTCTGCGCGGTATGGTCCGCCTGATCGTGGGGATGTGCCTGAATGTGGGTTTGGGAAAAACCGATATTGAGGAAGTCAAAAAAGCCATGGACAAACAGGAGCGTTTGAAAAAAAGTTATAGCGTGCCGCCTCAGGGTTTGTTTCTGACGGATATCAGGTATCCGGAAAAAACCGGGGTTGTGTAAAAAGTCCTTCGGCCTTTTTTCCCAACCAATAATATTCTTTTAGGAGGTTGTTTTAAGCCCGCATGGGCTTAAAACAACCTCCTAAACAAAATTTTCGGGGGTGGGTAAAAACGAGGAACGAGTTTTTACACAACCCCCCACTTTCTCTTATCTATTTTTAGCTGATAATAAGGATTTGTTTGTGCGCCGAATCCCTGGGCCAGTTCATCTACTTCCCGGGTATTAAAATCGAAGATTTGCGGCCGCCCGGCATGAGAGCGGAACAGCATATTGATCATGTAGGCCAGGGCTCCCTTCTCCTCCCCTTCTTTGGACACGACCGGCATAAAATTGAGCACTTTGTTGTGGCTGTAGATCAGAAAATTGACGGCAATGAGTTCATTTTGCTCGTTGGCCACTCCACTGGCAAAGCCCCAGCCGCGGTGCAGCACATTATACATCACTCGCTGCATGGCATGAAATTTTTGCTCCTTGCCTTTGCGGTCTTTGGTATGCTTCAAGTAAAAATTAGCGGTCTTTTCCGGTTTTAGGTTAGATACCGGGCGAAGTCCGTAATCTTCTGCCTTTTCCAGGGTAAGAAGGAGTTCTCTTGAAAAATTATCGGCCAGTTCCTCATACGGAGCATTGAGCAGCAATTGATGGTTAACGTACTCTTTTTGCTTGTAGGTCTCTTTATTGGGCAAAAAGTTTTGTTCGTTCAGCGTGATGTCAATTTTATTAAATTCTTCCGGTATGGCTTCGATGAATTTCCGTACGCGTGCTTGTGACAAAACGTTGATAGAGTACACTCCAAGTTCCCTCATCAGGTGAGGTTGGTACAACTCCTTTTTTCCGAAAAAGCCATCCCGCCAAACTAATGGGAATACACTTTCATAGTCTCCTTCGATCAAAGCATCCCAGTCCTTACCCACAAAGTCCAGATACCACATATAGCCGAAAACATTGCCGTTGGTGGCATAGTGGACGCAGCTGTTCCATTTTACTTTGTCTATTTCTTCTCGTTTGAGGTATTGTATGTTCATTATTTTGTTTGAAGGGTTCCTTGGTTCCAGGGTTACAAGGTTCCACCGTTTCACTTTTTCACAAAAGAAAAAAAACGATGACTTTTCACACCTTTTATTAATACATTTTTCCCTAAAATTGTTTTCATAATCAAAAAAAGCAGTAAAGACTCAAAGTCTTTCTACTTTGTACTTTCTACAAATATTCACCATGGAAGAATTAAAATTCAAAACGAACATTAACTGTAACAACTGCATCCGGGCCGTGAGCGGCTTTTTAGACGACGTCCTGGGCGTTGAAAACTGGGAAGTCGACACAGACAATCCCGACAAGGTACTGACCGTCAAGGGGGAAGTTGTAGAACCCGACGCGGTGGTCGAAGCGGTGGAAGATGCCGGCTTCGATATAGAGGTCATTCAGTAAAATGGCGCCATGGGCGCCATTTTTTATTTATATATATTATTCTATTGTTTCCCTTTCCATTATTACTTACTTTTGGGGCATATTTGTAATCTGCTGTTAAGGAGGACTTAATTGGGTTAATTTTTACATATATTATTAAAATTAACTCTTGCGAAACAAATAAATGCTTAGAAAACACGCTTAAACACACCCACTCTGCACAGCATTATTTTTTAATTACATTTCCCAAAACCGTAATTATCATGAATACTTATTTGGTTAAATCAGTCGTTGGAAGGGTTTCTAAATTTCTTTTCCTAAGTCTTTTCTGTTGTTTTTTTGTTGGTTCTGTAAATGCTCAGTTTATTTTTCTAGGTACAAGTCCCTCAAACAATGATTGGAGTACTGCCGAAAATTGGCAGGGAGGAAACGTGCCTGAAAATGGGGCGACGGATATCTCAATTATCATTGGAGCAAATGTAGTAGTCGATGTTCCGAGCTGGAGCATAGGTAGTGGATCTACTATGGTAATCTACTCAGGAACCACCGTAACCTTTGGGACCGGAACAGTTCAGTCATTTACCAACAATGGCAAAATAGACAACTTAGGCACCGTAATGACTGCCAATGATGCTCAGTTTGAAAATAAAGGCCTTTTTATTAACCAGGGGGTACTTATTCCTTCCCCTGCCAGCTCTTTTATTAACGATGGTACTTTAAACAATCATGCTACCGGCGATATCACTATTTTGGGCGCCTTTACCAATTCTATCTCCGGCTCCATTTCCAATGCCGGGCGTTTATTTATCTCGACCTCAACAGCTAGCTTCGCATGTAGCGGCGCACTTAACAATAATGGCACGATCACAAGATCCGCAGGAAGCATAAGCTTTTTCGGAGATGGCTTTTCCATCAGTGGCGCGGGTACAATTGATATGAATGGAGATGAACTTAGCCTGTCAAACGGTACGCTCTCTCCCGGCAACTCATTCGGCAGTATGAACATCATTGGTACCATGGTGCTTTCCGGTATGACTATCAATATTGAAGTGGGGGGCGACGGCCCGGAGTACCACGATACTATTGCAGTTACGGGAAGTTTAACCCTGGACAGCGGAAACACACTCAATATGCTGTACGGCCCCGGCTATTTTGATATTAATGAAAATTGGGTCGTTATCGATGTGACCGGAATTCTTTCGGGAACGTTTGATACTGAAACCGACTTTCCTCCCCCCTCAGAACCAACAGCAACATTAACTGCTAGCTATCCGGCAAATACAGTTGTCATTACCCACTCCGGTATTGCCTTCCTCCCAGTCGAACTCTCCTCCTTCTCCGGCGAGGTCATCGACAACAGCATCGAACTGAACTGGAGCACCGCCAATGAGCTCAACAACGACTACATGATCGTCGAGCGCAGCGCCAACGGCCTTGACTTCATCGATGTCGGACGGGTAGACGGAAAAGGAACGACTTCCGAAGCTCAGGCATACAGCTTCCTGGATCAAGCGCCCTTGAACGGGCTCAACTACTACCGCCTGCGCCAGGTGGATATTGACGGCACGGAACACCAGTCGAATGTCATCGTGATCGATATGGATCTGGATATTCAGGACCTCCGTTTGACGGCTTATCCGAATCCGACGCAGGATCAGCTGAGGGTGGTTTGGCAAAGTCCAGCTACAGCTGACGATGGAAGTATCCAACTGATTGAGGCAAGCAGCGGAAAAATTCTGCAGCGCTTTGCTATGCCGGAAGGCACCAATATGATGGAAATTCCGGTGCAGGACTTGCCCTCCGGCTTGTACGTCATCCAGGTGGTGCAAGCTGATCAGCGCAAAGCGATACAGTTTATGAAGAATTAAAGAGAAGAGGCTGCCGGCGGCGGCGGCAGCCTCTTCTCTTTAATTCTTCACAACCTTATTAAGTATTCTGCTCATATTTTTCCAGTCGATAAACTCATTATACTGGAAAACAATCTCATAGTTTTTATTTAATACTACAAAAGCCGGATAGGTCAACTCCCCATCGATGGTACCCAGGGCTTCTGCCAGGGAATGTACCCCCAAATCACGCCCATTGGGACGATACTTAAACGGATAGCCTCTAAAGTTAATCGTCCGCTCTTCTTTTTCGGCATTCAGACTGATGAAGTAAAAATCCTGGTTTAACAAGTCCACGACCTCTTTTTTCTGAAAAGTAGTATGCTCCATATTTTTACAATACCGGCACCAATCGGTATGGATGAAAACGGCCAGGGGGCGTTCTTCTTCAGAAAAAAGGCTGTCGACCTGCTCAAATTCGTATTTCATCAGCGTGGAGGACTGAGTGAAAGCCCCTTGAGTAGGATAGCCGAATAACAAAGCAAAGAGGTATGGAAGTAGTTTCATGTCCTTCTATTTATTTAAGGGCATACCTTAGCCCAATAAAGCCCCGAATCCCCTGGTTGGGAGCATAGACGTAAGAAGGGTCAAACGTTAAAGCATAAGGATTATCAGCTGTGGGGAGGACATTCCCGGCATCATCAAATGCTACGGCGCGATCGAAAGGATCAAAGCTTCTGGCAATGATCGGCTCATCCTGATTTTTCCAGGGCGTCCAGTTCAGTAGGTTTTTCACCCCTCCATAAATTTCGAGTCCCTCGACGCCCTTATAGGTCAACTGAATATTCTGGATGCTCCACCAGGGAGATTCCGC
>JAUIKE010000238.1 GCA_030430845.1 Bacteroidia bacterium
CGATAATAGCTAGTTCATCGCTGCTGTTTTCTTTCAGATAATCCAATAGGAAATCGACCTCATCCCGGCAGTTTGGACACCAGGTACCCATAATCTGAAGGATCTTTACTTTTCCTTCATACTGCTCGTCCTCCAGGGAAATCATTTTTCCTTCCGGATTGGGAAAGGAAAAGGATATACCGTCATAACCTTCTTTGATATAGGTCAGACTGTCCGCTGATCGGAGCTCAGCTGCCGGATTCCGTTTGGCTTCCCAGGTCGTCTGATAATGAATACCCGACCGAAAAGTGCCTATCATACTGCTGTCAGGCAAAATTTTGGCTTCAAAAAGAAAGGCGTGTGAGCCGTCAAAGGTGGAAAGGTAGACTTTGTCTGCCTGGACCGTGCCTTCCAAAAAACGATAGTCGCCCGTTTCAGTTCGAAAGGTGCCGGTCAGGTGATTACCATCTTGTACAAATTCACCAACTGCTTTGTATGGAGTATCTGTTTCTACCTCGAAATAGGCTTCCCAGGTACCGCTGATATCCATAAACGGTTCTTTCCGAAGAGTGGTAAAGCGGTGGTCCCGCCCGTGTTTGGCCACAAATGGAATGGTATAATTTCCGCCTCGGTTAGGAGAGATCCATTGCCCTTCAATAACATTTTCTTCGTAAAAGGCATTGATATAGGTATCAAAGACCGGAAAATCAATCCGAACCGTATCTCTTGCGCGGCTTGGTTTACGTCCCAGGCTGATCTGGTCAATTCGTACCCGTTCATCGCCGTTGATGATCTCAATATGATATTCGTCTTCAGAATCGTAGATTACTTCAAAGTTGAAAGGCAGCTCTCCTTCGGTTACTTCTTCGAATTGCATGTTTACCTTATCAGGCATGGGCTTGCCATCCGGATTAGGGATAACCGGCCTGGATTCCAGTTTCAGTACGGCTCGCCAGGGACCAGGCGGAAGGCCGGAGAATTGGTCGGGCATGACAATACAAGTGCTCAATGACAGGCTCATCGCAATCAACAGGCTTGAAAAGATGAGTATGCGCAGATGGTTTTTATAAAAAACGCCTCTTTGATTCATTAATGACATTTGTTGTAATGGCTCCTTGAAGTTGGTTTCGGTTTTTTTTAGATAAAATTCAACTGGAAGGCAACCTATATGACCTTTAAAATGAAACTGATAAAGATACTATAAGTTTAAACAACCGCCTTAATTTGACTCTCCCCTGAAATGATCCTCTTTGTATTTAAAAAGTACATTGAAGGTAGTCAGGCTCCCATAGATCCGTGTGATGTACTGTTGGAGGTTGATCTTCTCTTCGTCGCTCAAATTCTTGCTGCTGTTGACCCTTTGTTCCATCACCCGGAGCCGGTCTCGAACCATGACTATTTTGTGAAAAAAGGTGTCGATAGGAATTTCCTTCGACTTTAAGTCCGGATCGGCGGGCTGAAGGATCATAGTCCCCTTATCCCATTTGTCTCCCAGGTCAATTACTTCGGTTATATCCGAAAACTGCCGTAGAATCCGAATCATAGATTTTTCATAATCGGTAAATGCGGCTTCCGGGCTGTGGGCTATGTGTTCGACTATCTCCCAGTTGTCATAGTCGATGCCAAATTCTTTAATGCCGTACATCATAAAGCAAACTTCATAAGCCGCTTTATGTACCCTAATGACAGCTCCTTTTCCGTAGGCGGGGTGTTTTACCCTGGAGCCAATGCCTAAAATTTCATTGTTGTTCATGGTGTTTACATTTATTCAGCCGGTTCGAGATCTCCGATACTGGTATCCAATTCTCCCTGAGATTGTGCGATCAGGGTAGAAACCGTTGCATCTCCTGTAACATTTACTACAGTGCGGATCATATCCAGGATTCGATCTACAGGGAAAACTATAGCGATCCAGGCTGGATTCAGACCTACAGATTGTAATACAACAATCATCATAACCAATCCGGCACTTGGAACAGCTGCCGAACCGATGGATGCCAGTGTGGCTGTCAATACAATGGTCAACTGCTGGGCAAGTGTCAGGTCTACCAGGTGGATCTGGGCAAGGAAAACTACTGCCACTGCCTGATAAAGACTGGTTCCGTCCATGTTGACAGTGGCGCCAATTGGTAATACAAAATTCGTTACATTCTTCGATACCCCGAGATTGTCCCGAACGCATTCCATGGTCACCGGCAGCGTAGCGGCACTCGAACTGGTAGAAAAGGCCAGGAACTGGGCCGGGCTGATCCGGCGGAAAAACTCAGAATATGAAATGCGGCGAACAAAGGTCAGGATAAGGGCAGGGTAGAAGATGAAGATCATGAATGCCAATCCGATTACGAGTATGATCGAATAACTGGCCAAGCCTTTAAATATTTCGATGACCCCTTCAATTGTATCCGTCATGGAGGCAATTACACCGGCCATGAGGGCAAAAACGAAGAAAGGGGCAGCTTCCATGACTACTTCTACCATTTTGAGGAACACTTCGTTAATACCGTTGACGAGGTCTTTCACCGTTTTCGTCTGTTCATCGGGTAGTAGCAACAATACAATTCCAAAAAATATTCCGAAGAAAATGACCTGGAGCATTTTTCCTCCATCCGATAAGGCAGAAAAGATATTGTCAGGTACAAAATCTACAATAAATTGCAAAGGGCCGGCCCCCTTCATATTCTCGGCATTCTGCTGCAAATTTTCAACCCTGGTATTACTGGATTCTTGTTGTAGGTCAGCTGTGGCGGCGGCAACTAAATCAGCATATTGAGGATCAGAAAGGTAATTCTGCCCGTCCAGGATGTCCACACCGGGCGTCTGTTGAGTCCACAATTCATATTTTAGCCGGTTCTTTATTCTTTGATCTTCAGAGACGTAGTTCCCCGGAGCCAGGGTGTTGACCACCAGCAGGCCTACCGTGACGGCGGTTACGGTAGTGACGATATAGGCGAACAGCGTTTTGGCGCCCATAACTCCTAGGCGGGAGGGGTCGGGCAAGGCGGATACACCTGCGATGATAGAAAACAATACAAGCGGAACCGCTATGAATTTAAGCAGTCGGATAAAAATATCTCCAAAGGGGTTGATCCAGTCTAGGGTGAATTTATTCCATCCGAAATAAACGGATATAAATGAATAAATAATACCCAGGATCAAACCTATGATAATTCGCCAGTGTAGAGGTAGTTTCTTTCTTTTCATTCAGCAGTGATTTTATTCAGGAACAAACGCCAAAATATGTAAAATAATTTAAGTTTTATAGGCATTTCCGCAAACAGGGGTATCCCGAATTATTATTTTACTCAGTTAAAGATTTCTCACGAATAAAATTACCTTACCATGATCTAAAAACGAATCAATGGTTTTTCCAGCTGCCAAATTCTTTCTATCATTGCCGAATGAAAATTCAGAACGATTTACTGCTTCGAACGATAAAAGGGGAGGAGGTGGAAAGACCTCCCGTATGGTTGATGCGGCAGGCGGGTAGGATTCTTCCTCAATACCGGGCGGTAAGGGCGTCCCTTTCCTCCTTCAAGGAATTGGTGGCCAGGCCTGATCTGGCAGCCGAAGTGACCATTCAACCGGTAGACGAATTGGGGGTGGATGCAGCCATTATATTTTCCGATATTTTGGTTATTCCGGAGGCGATGGGCCTGGATTATGAAATGGTGGAGAAAAAAGGGCCGGTTTTTCCCAAAGTGATCCAATCAGCTTCTGATATTGAAAGATTGCAGACCGGTGAGCCAGCAGCAGAAAAGTTAGAGTATGTATATGCGGCCGTAAAAGAAACGATCCATCGTTTGGACGGCCGGGTTCCATTAATTGGATTCTCCGGAGCCCCTTGGACCTTATTGGCTTATATGATAGAGGGGCAGGGAAGCAAAACTTTTTCTAAAGCCAAGAAGTTCCTGTATCAGGAGCCGCAATTAGCCCACCAGCTTTTGGAAAAAATAAGTACGGCTATTATTGCTTATTTAAAGGAAAAAACGAAAGCAGGGGTTCATGTAGTTCAACTTTTTGACTCCTGGGCCGGCCTTTTGTCTCCTTTGCAGTATAAAGAATTTTCATTACCTTATATTAATGCGATCTGTGATGCAATTAATGAGGTTCCGGTTACGGTTTTTGCGAAAGGAGCCTGGTTTATTTTAAAAGACCTGAGCCAAACAAATTGTCATACCATCGGATTGGATTGGAACACTTCCGTCCCTTATGCCCGGGAACAGCTCGGCCCCAATAAGATATTGCAAGGTAATTTGGATCCATGCCAGCTCTACGCTCCGGTTGAAAACATAGAAGAGCAAACTTTAAGTATGATTCGTTCCTTTGGTTCAGGACATATTGTTAACTTAGGGCATGGAGTTTATCCTGATACCCCACTTGACGGAGTGAAAGCATTTGTGAATACAGTGAAGAACTATAACTATTAGTAAGAAGTAAATGACTTTCTGCTGCTCAGCGGCAAGAACCATTCACTTTTCTGTAATTAGATGTCCTAACACAAAAATCATTCAAGAAACTATGGGTTGGTTCAAAAGATTAAAGGACGGTATACAAACAGCCACAAGAAATAAAAAAGAAGCACCTGAAGGGCTTTGGTACAAGTGTAAACGTTGTAAGGAGACCAGTACGATGAAGGAGATGAAGGACAACTTCCTGAAATGTCCAAAATGCAACTATCACGCGCGAATTGGTTCTTACGATTATTTCGACATTATTTTTGATGGAACTTATACAGAGTTGTTCTCTGAACTGAGGTCTAAAGATCCCTTGAATTTTACAGATCTCAAGCCTTACACCAAGCGTTTGGATGAGGCCTACAAAAAAAATGATGTATCTGACGCCATTACAGTAGCCCACGGGAAGGTAAATCGCAAAGCCTTGGTCATTGCGGCCATGGATTTTAAATTCATTGGTGGATCTATGGGGTCAGTGGTTGGACAGCGAATTGCCAATGCCATTGATTATTGTATCGAAACGCGTACACCTTTGCTCATCATTTCTAAATCCGGCGGCGCACGGATGATGGAAGCGGCTTATTCTTTAATGCAGTTGCCCAAAACCTCTGCGAAGCTGACTTTACTGGCAAAGCACAAGATCCCTTATATTTCACTGATGACAGACCCAACCACGGGAGGCGTAACGGCTTCTTTTGCCATGTTGGGCGACATCAATATTGCCGAACCGGAAGCGCTGATCGGCTTTGCCGGACCACGGGTTATCAAAGAAACCATCAAAAAAGATCTTCCTGATGGCTTCCAAACCTCAGAATTCTTACTGGAACACGGATTCCTGGACTTCATCGTCGATCGCAAGGATTTGAAGGAAACCCTGAGTGATCTGTTGTACTTCTTTGATGAAACTCGTCCGGCTAATGCTTCCTAAACCTTAGAGGGGCCGTTCGGCCCCTCTAAGGTTTATTAAATTTTCTTTCCTTTTCTAACTTTCCTGTACTATTTTAGGCATCGTTTGTTCCTTTTCCTAACCTTCAAATGATATGTCTAATGAAATTCCGTACATTACTATTTCTGTCTGTAGGATTGTTCCTGGTATCCTGTTCTGCTCCTGCAGAGGATAGCCAAAATGAAGAAAACACAGCTGCTGCACAAATTTCCAGCCCCGAAGGCCCTTCCCCGGAAGACAAGCTCAAAGAAATGGGGATTACCCTGCCGGAGCCTTCTCCTCCCGTTGCCAATTACGTTAATGCCGTCCGTGTCGGTAACCTGCTTTTTTTAGCTGGTAAAGGCCCCACAAAGCCTGAAGGAGGCTATGTGACCGGTAAGGTGGGAACGGATCTGACCATCGAAGAAGGGGCAGAGGCTGCTAAATTGGCCGCTATCCAGCATTTGGGGGTACTTAAAGCTACACTCGGTAGCTTAGATAAGGTAAAGCGATTAGTCAAGGTTCACGGTATGGTGAATTGCGGACCGGATTTCACGAACCAGCCGGAAGTCATGAACGGCTACTCTAATTTTATGGTGGAAGTTTTCGGCGACAAAGGAAAGCATGCCAGAGCTGCCGTCGGCATGGGCTCTCTACCTCGCGGCATCGCCGTGGAAGTCGAACTGGTCGCCGAAGTAGAGGACTAAATTGATGAAGGGCTTGTGAAAAAAGTCGAGTACCTTTTATCACAAGCTAAAACAAATTTTGCTCAACAAATCACAAACCAATGCGCTATCTTTCCTTTTTTATCATTCTAATTTCTTCTAGCCTGTATGCCCAGGAACGATTTACCATCGAAGGACTGGAAAAACCAGTCGAAATTCTGGTAGACCAGTGGGGTGTACCACATATTTATGCTCAAACCGAAAAAGACCTTTTTTTTGCTCAGGGCTTTTATGCAGCCCGCGACCGCCTCTTTCAATTCGAAATATGGAGACGGCAAGCCACGGGTACCGTAGCCGAAATCCTGGGGTCTCGCGAATTAAAGAGAGATATCGGGACCCGCCTATTTAAGTTTCGTGGAGATATCGAAAAAGAAATGAACCACTATCATCCAAGAGGGGCGGTGATCATTACGGCTTTTGTAGCAGGAGTGAATGCTTATATTGAGCAGACTCGCAAAAATCCGGAGCTGCTAACACCTGAATTTGAGTTACTTGGTATCAAACCGCAGCCCTGGACTCCTGAAGTGGTTATTTCCCGTCATCAGGGTTTGCTGGGTAACATCGGCCGGGAATTGAGAACAGCAAGGGCCGTGGCCAAGATAGGCCCGGAAAAGGTCCAGGAATTGTCTTGGTTTCATCCTAAAACGCCCAAGCTCGAAATCGATCCTAAAATTGATAAGGACCTGCTTTTTGAAGACTTACTGGAATTGTACAATGCCTACCGACGCCCTATCCGCTTCCGTCCCGAAGACTTGGTAGCGGATGTCCAAAACAGAGATAGCCGTGATTTTTTGGAACGCAGTGCAAGGGAAGAAGCCGTTTGGGCAAGCTTACAAAAGGAAGAGGAGCATTCCATTGGAAGTAACAACTGGATCGTCAGCGGCGAACATACTCAAAGCGGCTTCCCTATAATGGCCAACGATCCACACCGCAGCATTTCCGTGCCTTCCCTACGCTACATGGCTCACCTGGTAGGGCCGGGCTGGAACGTGATCGGTGGGGGAGAGCCCGAAATTCCGGGCATTTCCATTGGCCATAATGAGCATGGTGCCTGGGGCCTCACAGTTTTCCGCACCGATGCGGAAGATATGTATGTGTATAAAACCAATCCCGACAACCCCAATCAGTATTGGTTTGAAGGACATTGGGAAGATATGTACATCATCACAGATACGATCCGGGTGAAAAAATCCAAACCGGAAATTGTGCAGTTGAAATATACTCGCCACGGCCCCGTGGTTTTTGAGGACAAAAATAAAAATTCGGCCTGTGCGCTGCGTTGTGGTTGGCAGGAAATAGGTGGCTCGCCTTATCTGGCCAGTTTACGGATGGATCAGGCCCAAACATTTGAGGAATTTCGCGAGGCTTGCAACTATAGTAATATTCCCGGCGAGAATATGATTTGGGCAGATAAAGAAGGAAATATCGGTTGGCAGGCAGTGGGGATCGTACCGGTCAGAAGAAATTTCAGCGGCCTGGTACCCGTACCGGGCGACGGCTCCCATGAATGGGACGGCTATCTGCCGATCATCGCCAAACCTAATTTGTACAATCCCGAAAGCGGCATTTTTGTGACAGCCAACGAAAATGTAGTTCCCAATGACTATGAACACTGGGATGCCGTTGGCTATGAATGGTCTGACCCCTACAGAGGCGACCGGGTGAAAGAATTCCTGCGTTCCGGCCGGATGTTTTCAGTTCAGGATATGGCAGAACTACAAACTGATTATTTGTCTATTCCTGCCCGTACGCTGGTAGGCCTGCTTAAAGGTGCTGGAAAAAGCAGTGATGCAAAGGTTGAAAAGGCCAAGACCTACCTTTTGGACTGGGATCACAGAATGGAGCCCAACTCCATTGCCGCCGGTATTTATCAGGCCTGGGAAAACTGCCTTCGAGCAAGCCTGGAATATCAGGTGCTGCCTCCAGCCGCGAGCGAATATCTGAGCTTGCAAATGAAACAGGTGGTGGACCTGCTCATATTTCCAGACAATACCTTTGGTCCGGATGCAGTAGCCGGCCGCAATGAATTTTTACTGGCCTGTCTGGGTGGAGCAGTCGAAGATCTCGAAGAAAAACTGGGAGCGGATATGAGCAAATGGCAGTACGGGCAGGAAAAATATAAACACTCCCTGATCACTCACCCCATGAGTAGCGCCCTGAATGCCGAATGGCGGTCAAAGTTTAACGTCGGCCCGCTTCCCAGAGGAGGCAATAGCTACACGGCTAACGTAACAGGCAGCGGCGACAATCAATCACATGGCGGAACGTTTAGGATCATAGTCGATACCGGCAACTGGGATCATTCCCTGGCCACCAATTCACCAGGGCAGTCCGGTAATGTGAACCACAAGCACTATAAAAATCTATTCCCCATCTGGGCCAATGATCAATTTTTCCCTTTATTTTATAGCCGGGAAAAAATAGAATCTGTAACCGATTACATTATTAAATTACAACCTGAATAGATATGAAAGTAATAAGTAAACTAGTCACAACAGCCGTTTGTTTTTTTCTAATCAGCCTGGGCGTGGAGGCTCAGGAAGTACCACCGCAGGTAGATTCTCGCTTGTATGACATCGCTGAAGCGCCTTCAGCGGAACGGATCGAAGCGGATATTCAGAAGCTGGTCAGTTTCGGAACGAGGAACACCTTGTCTGATACCGTCTCCGAAACGCGCGGGATCGGTGCAGCTCGTCGTTGGATCAAAGCAGAATTTGACAAAATATCCAAAGAATGTGGCGGCTGCCTGGAGGTTTTCTACCAGCGCAGCCTGGTCGAAGGAGATGAAAGAAGCCGCATTAAGGAAGACACCTGGGTGGTGAATGTGGTAGCCATACAAAGAGGTACCCAACACCCGAACCGATATGTGATCATGTCGGGCGACATTGACTCTCGTGCTTCCAGCGCCACCGATGCCACTACCGACGCGCCAGGAGCGAACGATAATGCATCCGGTATGGCAGGGGCCATCGAAGCCGCCCGGGTACTGACGAAATACAAATTCCCTTCCAGCATCGTTTATGCAGGGCTGTCGGGAGAAGAGCAGGGCCTGTTTGGCGGACGTCACATGGCGCAGGTAGCGAAGGAAGAAGGCTGGGATATTATTGGGGTGCTAAACAATGACATGATCGGAAATATTGAAGGCATTGACGGCGTTATTGATAATGCAACTTTCCGGGTTTTTTCAGAGCCCACGCCGGTGAATGAAACGGAACAGCAGCGCCGCTCACGTAGGTTTTACGGAGGAGAGGTCGACGGGCCTTCCCGTCAGTTGGCTCGATATGTAGATCGCATGACCGATCAGTACTGCAAAAACCTGGATGCTATGATGATCTACCGCCTGGACCGTTTCGGTCGGGGAGGGCATCACCGCCCGTTTAATGATGAGGGCTTTGCCGGCGTTCGAATTATGGAAACACACGAAAATTACATCCGCCAGCATCAGGACATTCGTGTAGAAAATGGCATCAAGTATGGAGATGTCATTGAAAAAGTGGATTTTGACTATGCCGCCAAGCTGACCGGAGTGAATGCCATTACCATGGCCGGCCTGGCCTGGGCGCCTCCCGCTCCGACCAACGTACAGATCGGCGGTGCAGTTCAGCCATCTACTCGCTTGATGTGGGATGCTGTGGAGGATGAAAACCTGGCGGGATATAAGCTGTATTGGAGAGAAACGACCGCCCCGCAGTGGCAATTTTCCAAATTCGTCGGCAAAGACGTGACGGATTTTACTTTGGAAAACATTGTTATCGATAACTTCCTGTTTGGGGTTGCAGCTGTCGGGAAGGATGGAAATGAAAGTGTAGTGGTGTATCCTTCTTCTTTGATTAGAAGAGGGAGATAACTATATTAGAAGAGGCTGTCTCAAAAGACCTACGGCCTTTTGAGACAGCCTCTTCTAAAAAAAATTAAATTATGAAAAAGCTACTCCTATTATTACTATTGGTAATTACTCTCTCGCCCATCTTCGCCGCCAAATCCATCATAAAAGGAAAGATCTACAACCACAATGACTCTCTTGATTTTTCCCGCCTCCGTGTTATGACCACTGGTTTTACCAGTATGAAAAACTATGATTGGTACACCCAGATCGAGGAAGACGGCACCTTTGAAATGGAATTGTACATGGACTTTGCCACCGAAGTCTACTTTTTTTACGATTACAAATACATCCCTTTATTACTCTATCCGGATAGTGAGGTGGTCGTACGATTTGACGCCAAAGCCTTCCTCGAAACCCTCCGTGCCGAGACAACTTTAGTGTTAGATGGCAGAGGAGCAGAAATCAACAGAAAACTACACGATTTTCTCAACCAATACAATCAGAAATTCCCTTCCTGGGAAGAGAAGAACCGTTGGAAGGAAATGAACGCGCCCAATTACCTCGAATATAAAAAATCAGAAATAGCAGCCAAGCTTAACTTTGCCAAAGAATACCGCAGCCGGAACTTTATTACTGACCCCGTTTTTGAAGAGTGGATGGAACAACATATTAAACTTATGCAGCCCAGAGATATGCTGAGTTTTAATTTTACTTACAACAACCGTACGGGTGCCGGCCCTTACTCCATGCTCGGAAAAGATTACTACTACTTCTGGGATGATTATTCAAAGGAGTTTCCCAAAAAGGTGATCAGCTTTGCCTACAAAAGATTTGTGGCCACCTATGTCAATTACAACATGCTATACACCCAGGCGCAATCCTCCGACCTTAAAAAAGCCTCCAAAAAAGCCCAGTTAATGGACATGGTCGCCAAACTGAACAGCGAGCTGGAAGGCCATCCCCGCGACGCTGCCATGGGCATCCTGCTGGGCGTCCACCTGGACTTGCCTGACCTGAAACAGATAGTTGACCTGGAACTGGTCAAAGAAGTACAGGATGAAGAAATCCATTTTCAGCTCCAGGAAAAATACAAAGAAATCAACGGCATCAGTCTGAAATTAAAAAAGCCGGATCTGAAAATCGAGCTCTCAGAAGATGAGCGAGATGTTTTGAACGTCATCCGGGAGCAATTCCCGGATAAGGTCGTCTTAATCGATGTGTGGGCGACCTGGTGCGGCGGCTGTGTGACGACGATGAAAACGAAGTATCCGTCCTTTGTAAAACAATTCAGTCCGGAGGAGGTCGCTTTTGTATTCATCTGTGTCGGCTCGGTAGAAAACACCTGGGCCAAGCGCGTCAACGAACTGACCTTTGATGCTTACCACATCTTTCCGACGGAAGCCCAGTTTCGCAGAACACAGAATGCTTACGAAATCCGCGGCTTGCCTCGTTATTTGCTAATGGATAAAACGGGACGGATCGTTACGGACAGCGCTCCCGGACCAGGCCCTGAGCTGAAAGGGAAGATGATGAGTTTATTGGGGGATCGTTAGGGGGGCGCAATAACCTTGGTAACGTTAGTGGGGTTGTGTAAAAACTCGTTCCTCGTTTTTACCCACCCCAGAAAATTTTATTTAGGAGGTCGTTTTAAGAAAAAAACAAAGTTTTTTTCTTAAAACGACCTCCTAAAAGAATAT
>JAUIKE010000239.1 GCA_030430845.1 Bacteroidia bacterium
CCCCCTGTTGGTATGGTACTGGAATGAAACAATCAGAAAAAACAAAGAATATACTTTTACCAAAGAAACCCAAGTCCCAGTTGAAAGTGCCCCCTAAATAATTTGACCACAACACGATTAAGCATGGGTCATTATTTAGCAACATCATAATCTTAACGGTAATCCTATGACGACTAAAAATCGACAAATTGTATTCAATCATGTATTGCTTGAATTTCTGTTACTGAACGCATGCCTACTTGGATATTTATATGGTTTTACCCCTTCATTTATCCAAGGAGCCGATCAACCAAATGAATTAGGGGTTTTATTCCTGATATTTAATGTAAGCTGGGCAGGGATTGTGATGTCCAACCTAGACCTCAATTATTACCTGGCGTTCAGCTTTTCCAAGCCCGGCAAAAATTTCATTCTCAACGTATTTTTATTCGTTGGAGTGATTTACTTATTAACTTACTTTCTGAAATTAAAAGCACTGGATCATGGATATATCCTGATTCCGGTTGTCTTGTTCTTCATTCTTGACCTGGTGTTATTTCAGGGACTTCTTAAAACTTTTAAGCAGCGTAATTACGGTGATTTTACGGCCAAAACGCTCATAATAGGAGCTGGCTCAAGCCAACAACAATTGAGTAAGCTGGCTCAAAAAATAAACACCCAGGGCTATGGAATCATAGGGATTTTGGATGATCAACCAAACCGTAGGGAAAGTTCCATTAAACATATAGGTGGAGTAGAAACACTACCTCAAGTACTGGAAGGCGGGTTGGTAGATGAAATTTTCATTAATACCCCTTCTTTAAAAGAAGAACGCATTAAAAGCATCATTAATACAGCTGACTATTATGGGATTCGGGTTAACCTGATCTCCAAACATCCCTCTTTGCTGGAAGGAAGAAAGTCCTACAGTATAGAGAATATACCGGTAGTCCAGTTGCGCACCAGTCCTTTAGACCAATTGAACAATTACATGCTGAAAAGCCTGTTTGACTTTTTCTTTGCCCTGACTGCTTTGATCCTCTTATCTCCTATCCTTTTGGTAATAAGTCTTATCATTGCCTTGGATGGCAAAGGTTCTATTTTTTATACGCCGATGAGGAAAGGTGAAGGAGGACGGAACTTTAAGTGCTACAAGTTCAGAACCATGTCTGTGTGCGACGATCCGGTTAACGGCAAAAAATCAACCGTTAAGAACGATCCGCGCATTACAAAAATCGGCAAGTATCTGCGCAAATATGACCTGGACGAGTTGCCTCAGTTCATTAATGTGCTGAAGGGGGATATGAGTGTCATCGGCCCGAGGCCTCATCGTATTTTTCTCCAACAAGACTTCAGAAAAGTTGTCAACGAATACATGGTTCGCCATTACGTTAAACCAGGTATTTCCGGATGGGCTCAGGTTAATGGATGGCGTGGCCCTACCGCAACGGATGAGCAAAAACGTCAAAGAATTAAGCATGACATTTGGTATATCGAAAACTGGAGCTTGTGGCTGGATATTAAAATAGTATTCTTCACCATATTTAGTAGAAAAACACGCAAAAATGCCTTCTAAGGGGCAAAAGAGGCTATCCCAAATTAGGTATACTTTTTATAGAAAACTTTCATTTCACATTGATTGTTAGTAACTTTTAGCGTCGGAAATTTTATTTCGACGCTTTTTTTTTGCCCATCTCGGGCTTGTGTAAAAAGGCCGAAGGACTTTTTACACAACCCCAAGAAGTTATAGTTCTAAACTCTACATTCCCTTAAAAAGAGGTGGTTTCTTCACCCCAAAAAAAAGGCCGGCTGCTTTAGGATAAAACCTAAAGCAGCCGGCCTTTTTTTAGAGGCTGTCTCATAAGACCTCCGCACTACGCTAAAAGCTTTGGTTGACAGCGTTCATCCTTTTAGTCAACCATATTTTTATAGCAGGTACCTGTACGGGCACCTCCTATAAAAACTTTATGGGGCAGTCTCATCCGGCTCAGTAGGATGAGACTGCCCCATTTAATCTTTTCTAATAAAAAAAATTATTCAATTGTGATCTATATCGCAACTGGAATTTGTTCAACCAGTTAATTGCTGGTATAAAGCTTCATATTTAGAGGCTATTTGTTTTTCAGAATATTCATTCAGGACTAAATTTCTGGCTGATAACATACGTCTTTCCATTTCAGCCATGTTTTGCTCTGCCCATAGAAATTTTTCTGCCAGGTCATCTGCATTTTTATCTTCAAAAAACAGTACGTGTTCGTCTGAAAAAACTTGGGTATTCTCAGGAATATCGCTACAGATCAGAGGGGTTTTACCGGTGGAGCCTACTTCTAAAAGCATTAGGGACAAGCCCTCGGTTTCAGAAGGAAAAATAAAAAAACGGGCTTTTTCAACCAAAGCTAACAGGGTTGCTTTCCCTTTCACGAATCCAATATATTTAACATCAAGGCCTTTGGAGAGCAACTTTATCTTATTCATGTAGGCCTGCGCGTGAGAGGCTTCTCCGGCAATCACAATTGTGCCGCTGTAATTGATTTTTTTCATAGCTTCCAAAAAAGTATGACATCCTTTTGTGGACATAATCCGGCGAGCGGCAAACAATAAAAAATCCCCTTTCACGGAATATTCGTTGAGTATCCTTTCAGCTGCCTCAAAATCCCGGTCATTACTTATTTCGATACCATTGGGAACATAATGTACCAGGCGATTATACGTACGATTATAATATTCCGAAAGAGGTTTAGAAACCGAAGTTAACAAGGCAGACGATCCAACAAATGATTTTTCCATGATTTTGAAATAAGTTTTTCCCACTAAATTCCATTTATCGCGAGTATAAGGCGCCTCCTGGGAAGTGGCGATCACTTTACTTTTAAGACGCAATAGAGGAATGAAGATAGCACTATCAGTTTTGTGTACATGGATAAGGTCGAATCTTTTAAAAACAAGCAAATGCAAACAGCATAAGGTATAGTAAAAAAACACTCCAATCTCATTAAATGGTAATTTAGGAAAGCTAACCACTTCTACTCCCGGAATGAAGTTTTCCGATTCCGGGGTTTTAAAACAATAAATAGTTATAGCATATTTATCTTTTAACTCTCGAATGAGGCTTTCGGCTACCCTGCTTGAGCCTCCCTTTGACGGGAAAAATTTAATGCCGAAAATGGCCAATGTTTTCTTAGGGATCATGATTATTCTTTTAATAATTTGTTAAAAGCAAACTGATTAACTTCTTGTTTAGGGGACCTAAAATATTGTTCCACAATATTGGATTGGTCAAAATGATCGGCTCTTATTTGTGATGATTCTTTGTAGGTTTGATACAAAGACCGGTCATCGAGCATTTTTATAATGGACTTGGACAAACCTAGGATATTACCAACCGGATATAAAATTCCAAATTCTGCAAATTCGACATCCTCTTTTAATTGTACAGAAAAGTCGCTTTGAGGGCTCAGAATTTCCCGGGGTCCCGAAATACAGTCTGAGGAAATCACCGGCGTCCGGCAAGCTAATGACTCAATAATGATATTCGGCAGCCCTTCGCTTTCGCTTGCCAAAAGGAATAGGTAAGACCTTGATATATAAGAAAACGGATTGGTCTTGTACCCTAAAAAATGAACCGTTTTTTCCAAGCCCAATTGTTCGGATAATTCTATTAGGGAAGGCAGGCTTACACCTTCCCCCAAAATGATTAACTCTACATCCTGATGTTCTTTTCGAATAATGGAAAAAGCCTGAATGATATCCTCAATTCTTTTGCCTTTAAACAAGCGCCCTGCACTGATGAGGTATTTCTTATCCGGATCGAATTGAAAATCTCCCGGCACCTCTTCTGATAACCTCATGATCTGATTGATGTTATGAGGGTTGTAGACTACGGTGTGCTTATCAGAATTGACTGAAAGAAGGTTATCCATTTTCCTTTTCATCATTTTTGAAATGGAGATAACCTGATCGGCTCGATTATAAAACTTAGAGAAAAGCCACTTTTTAAGGTGGTTGACCGGAAAGAATTCTTTAAAAGTTATTTGTTTGTGAGTTACTATTTGAGTGATATGTTCCGCACCCAAAAAACTGGCACCTACATTGATAAAGTTCGCCCTGCTCAGGTGGCTCTGCACCAATTTAATATCTTCTTTTTTAATTATTTTTTTCAGGCGGTAGGCACAAATAAATACCCAAAAGATCTTGATCAGAGGGTTCTCCAATTTTTCAAAGTTCGTCAGGTAGATAACCCTATAACCTTCAGGTTGAGCATATCCCTTTTCTCTTTCTACTATAATTAAAAGGGTATCAATTCCTTTGTAGTTGGACTCCATTAAGGTCGTAAGTCCTACTTTTTCCGCCCCACCTCTGGCCAGAGAGTTGATTAAAACAGCATTCATGATCGTCTTGATTTTTTTTGTAAAGAGACATAAAGCTCAAAAAAGTTATTCCCCATTTTCTCCAAGGAAAAAAAACGGATGATCCTTTCTCGCCCTTTCTGTCCCATCTCTTTAGACCTCCCAATATTGTTCAGTAAAAAATGTATTTTTTTCGCCAGGATTTCGGGGGAATACGGAGGCACGAGGAAGCCAGTTTCCTGATCTTCGACCAGCTCGGGCGTTCCACCTCCATCTGTTGCCACAACCGGCTTCCCTAACAACATGTACTCCATAATGGCATTTGAAATACCTTCCTGATGCGCATCTGTATTCGTAGCTAAAACCCCCACATCGATGATATTAATAAAGGATTCTACCTGTTTACTTTCTCCTGGTAAGCGTAT
Organism: Bacteroidia bacterium; assembly: GCA_030430845.1. GTDB lineage: Bacteria > Bacteroidota > Bacteroidia > Chitinophagales > Saprospiraceae > JANQPA01. The sequence goes on from JAUIKE010000239.1 coordinate 4,751, forward strand.
CCTGTCTTTAAACTTCTCTGGGATCAATTGCCTGGAGAGTTCTAATTTAGGTCCTCCTCCCAGGGCCACAAAAGTGACATCGTCATTATCTTCAAGTACTATTTGGGCAGCTTTGATGAAGGTTTCATGATCTTTTCGACTATTAAACCCTCCAACCATTCCCACCACTTTCTCTGTTTTGACCTGGTATAGAGCTTTCACTATTTCCGGCCGCTCAAGGTTTTTTGCCCTATCCAGTTCAATGCCGTTTACAATGCATCTACCCTTGCTTTTGGGCACCCCAAATGACTTTAAGCCTGCTTGAGAATTCCCTAAAACCACATCGGCAAAAAGAAAGCAAAACTTGGCTCTTAGTAATTTTGAATTAAAAGGGTGTTTCCATTTTGGAGCATCGTTCACATTGCTAGTAATAATCGGAATTTTTAAGAGTTTAGCGGATGGAATGGTATAAATGGTAGACATGGATCCCCAGCAATGAACCAGGTCAGGTCGAAACTCATTAGCGTATTGGTAGATTTTCCAAAAGATCCCGGGATCCTTTTTTATCTTTCTCTTAAACTTCTTAATTTCTATGCCTGTATCATAAATCTCATCGTATTTTATGACATTGGATAATACCACTACTTTTGCTGCGGTATTATTTCGATGAGCCAATACTTTCAGCAATTCTATCATTCGACGCTCCATGCCCCCCCTTTTCAGGCTATCCACAACAAATAATATTTTTAATCCGACAACCGATTCTTCAGAAATCTCAGATCCAAACATTTTCATATTTTGCACGGTCTGTTCGTCCATTTTATATTGGTTTAATTGACTTAGTATTAATGGTACTGTGCAACGAGTTGAACCATTTTTCCTCCTTCCTCTGGGGGTGACTTATGTTTATGCCTATTATTTACCCAGGCATTAAAGTCCTGTATAGCTGGAAAGTATTTGAGACTTATCATGATGGATGCATCAAGTCTCTAAGTTCACGTGTAAGAATAGTGCCCCAAACAGAATATCCCAATCCATTTAGATGAATTCCATCAATGGAGTATTCGGGGCGAAGTTCCCCGAGATTATTCATTTCGGTATTCAGGTCCAAAAACCGAATGCCCTGAGTAACGCAGAGCCTGCGTATAGAGGCATTAGTTTGAGCAATTTGCTTATTCATTGTCAGAGAATCAGGAAAGCCTTTGCCGACAAAAAGTATAGACTGTAAAACCGGCCTTATACCGCTCTGCTGCAGTTGGAGAAGGATGGATCTCAAATTATTCAGGATGGTATCCTTCGGAATACCCTGTTGAAGATCATTAATCCCCCCCATAATAAAACAAACATCAGGTTGCCGGTCTTTGATTTCATCTATTCTGGCAAGAAATCCAGCTGTAATATCATTCTCTATCCCTCTATTGATGATATCATCCCGATCTAATAATTCAGACCAATTAACTCTATAAGTTATAGAATTACCCAGCATTACAATCCCAGGGTCCTTGTGATAGACTTTATAAAGATCCGTTTCCTGACGAAAACTTTTGTTTTTCAAATAGACCGGAAGGGAAGCATCAGCAGAGCCCTTCAATGTCCGTAAAATTTTCTGAGGATAATTCTCTTGAATGGCCATTAGAATCAACAAAAACAAAGTAAGGCCATTGGTCAGCAGCAGGATATGATTCATTTTCATCAGTACGAAGAGCTTGCTTTTAAGCTTTGCCATTTTTCAAGGCAAAAGGCAGTAAAAAGCCTGGAGCCAGTTTCGTGCATATGACCATAATCGAGAAACAGAGAATCCGGCCAGGTCCTTTCGGTAGGATCAATAAAAAGATGCCCGTTTTTGTTGAGGATGGCAGCAACCCGTTTTTTGTGCTTTGTCATTTTATCCTGTTCTTCCTTCGTTATCGAAAGGCCCGCTCTGTTGGGAGACTGTACGAACACCAGTTTGGCCTTATGCATCCGAACCAATTGACAGAGGCTGTCCAAATAATGATAATTTCTTTCGTCAATCTGGTCAAAGGGCGGTTGTCGGTTCCATCTAGCTGAATCAATATCAAAGTCTTCTGCTGTTAAAGACACCCCGCCGTATCTATCAAACTTGATAGAATCATAAATGTTTTTTTGCTCCTTATTCACCTTATTGTCGAAATACCTCCTATAGTAATAAGGAGGGTTAAAATTCATAGCATACCTCCAGAGTTTATCATTTTCTTCAAACAGGCTTACTATATCCTGCTCTTTAAATTTGATTTGAGAAAAGCAAAAATCATCCACACCGGAAACCATAAAAACCACCTTGGGGTTGTAGATTGTAAAGTAAGCTCTGGTAATGGAGAAAATATCTTTCATCTTCATTCCCCAGGCTGCCAAATTAATATAGTTATTAGATCCCAGGCTATTTGTTACGATTTCGGAATGGAAATTATTTAAGGTGAGCGAGGATCCAACAGCCAGGTAAGGAACATCCGTGGTCGATAATTGAAAGACTTTCTCATTAAGACAATAGCTGTTTGTTACCATTGGCGCGGGAATAAACTTGGGGTTAATACATAATAGCAGGAGGATTAAACCAAGGAATGGTAAGATCACAAATATTAAGACTTGTTTCAGAAACTTATTCATTTTTTGTCCATTCTTCTTTTGACTACTGGCTTTTTGCTTTCACTTCTCCCCAAGCTCAATAAAAACTGTTTGATCCCCTCCCCTAACAAGAGGTGACTAAAATTAACCAGTCCCATCTGACGGCCTGCTTCTCCTATTTTTCCGGCCTCTGACGGATGATCGATCACCCATTGCATTTTCCGTCCAAAAGCATCAGATTTATATTCCTCGGCTACTAATGCCGTGCGCTTGTCAATAAAATTATAACTGTTGATCTCGCCATAAGCAGTCGTAATGACGGCCCTTCCGGATGCCAAATATTCGCCGAGTTTGTGAGGGAACCGGGCCCTGTCCTGAAGGCTGGGCCTTAGAGGGATCAACAGGGCCGTAGCATTGCGATAAAGCTGAATAAGTTCCGATCTTGGTACATTTCTAAACAGCCTTATCCGGTCCTTTTTGGACTGTCGGGACACTTCAATTTTGATCTGCTCGATTTCAGCGGACGTGCCTCCACCAAGAATAAAATCAAGTGAAACCTGCTGATTGCCGAATTGAACCATATCGAAAGCTTCCAGCACAAATTTGATGAGCTGGAAATAACGCGGAGCTCCACAGTATACAAATCTGACCCCCTCCTTTTCATCGGCCGGAATGTCGAATTCGGAAAAATCACAAATAATGGGCGCCTTAAAAGTAGGTTTGCCAGGAGCACAGTCTTTGGAATGTTGCATCAAGTAATCACTAATAGGCAGCACTCCGTCAAATAGAGATACGGCGTACCTATCCACCAGAAAGTCATTGATCCTGAGACCAAGTTTTTTTCGGGAAACGATGGCTGAGTTTAATTCTACGAGTGATAATATGGCCGGAACCCTGAGCACTTTCAGAATGATGCTATACCATAGCAAAGAACCAAAGTGCATACTTGAAATTAAAGCATAATCTAATTGAAGTCTCTTTTTTTGCTGCCGAAGATAAACCCATTCCCCTATTCGGCCCTTTATCTTTTGGAAATTCCTTCTCAGGAAACTCTCAGGCCGGTGAATGTCCCCTGATGCATAGCGGTATGAAATACCCTCTTTCGTTCCGCTGGGTGGAAAGTCTTTATCTTTTGAATGGCTCCCTTTAAAACTGATCACGGTGACTTTGCAACCCGCTGCGATCAGCCCTTTAGCTATAAGTGCTTGCCGTTGTATAGCAGCAAAACCTAAAGGAAATCCCGTTTCACCCAGATAGACGATATGCGGCTCAGTTTGTGGCCGGGAGCCTATATTAAGCTCCTTTTGATTTTTAATTTGATCGACCATAAATTTCTTTTTCAGCTGTTGCCCTTATTTTTTTGGGATCAGAAAAATGAATATCATCCACATACAGCTCATCCGGCAGGTATTGAATATTTTCAAAATAATTTTCTAAAATAGAGAGCGGATTACCCTTTGCCAAATAAGATTCCTTCAATAATTCCACTTCCTTTTTTCTGGATATTTTAATCGGAGCTGCTGATAATGTAAGCGGAATCCCTTTTTCACGAGTCATCTCAACTATCTTTTGCAGATATTCCAGGGAGGTTTCGGATAAAAAAATATCCTTAGTCTTATTTGGTGTTATTTCCGGTGTCCAGAAAGAAATAGCAACAATTGGGAAATTCACTATTTTTGAAAAGGGGATCTTGGCAATTTGCTTCTTCGCATGTGGTGTAAAATCGGCAGTGTAATGTTTGTTATAAAAGGGCTTCAAAAAATAGTTATAGGTGAACTTATGATCCAGATCGTTATCAAAGGAAAACGGGTTATAAATAAAAACCACACGTTCCACCTGCGAATTGTGAGATAAAAATTCTTTCAGCAACAAATAATGTCCGATCAGATCAATGGATTGATTACAAGCCAGTGACGTGATCGTGTCTATATTGTTGCTCTCTTCAAATATCTGCTTGGCTACACTATCCCCAATAATGAGTAGTTTGGTTGGCGTTTTTGCGCTTTTGCTTCGACGAATGGCCTCAAAAACTTCCTTATTGGGTAATATATAGGTATGCCATTCTAATTTCAGGATCAAAGTACTCAACCCTAAAAATCCAAGGCCAAACAAAACCAAGGTTTTTAAATACTTTTGCATAAAAAACGCTCTCTACACCAAGCTTTTTTGTGATTAGGATTTGGTCGCATAAATATATACGGTCAGGTAGTTCATTTGATTTTTATCATCCAAAAAGTGTTTATTCAAATGTTTCTTAACAAACCCGTGTTTATCATTCGTTAATACATGTTCTGGAACGATTTTTATATCTGTCCAACCATTTTTTTCTAAAGCTTCCTGGTATCTGTACGGCCGTTCTCGATTGGGAGAGGAAGGGACGCTGAGCAAGTTATACAGCCAATGGGTATACCTGTAGATATTATTGGGGTCCTTTTGCCTGATCCATCTTGAATGGGTTTGAAGATCAACCGATACAATGAACCTCGCCCCTTTTACTGCCACTTTACTCACTTCTTCAATGGTCCTGAAAATATCATTAAAATGTTCAAAAGATGCATGACTAAAAATGATATCGATCATTCTCGGGCCCAGTGCACTAACAATGTCAAAATCCTTACGATAGCAATAATTTAAGCGGTCGTTGTTTCCGTTTTTTGTCTTTTCAAGTTCTTTTATTAAGGGAGCAGTATCTATATTCCGTTCTTGCAAATTAGAAAAAAACACTGTATAAAATTCATCCGGAACGTTTTCTACCAGATTAAAAATATCAACTGCATTATATTCTTTGGCCGATTTTGAAAGAATATACAATCCAACTCCCAGATCGGAACCAGGCCCCAATTCTAATACCCTTTTATCTTTCAGGATACCAAATCTATCTTCTCCTGTATAGAGATGTAAATGCTCTATCCATCGATCTACGATCCCTATATCATATTCTGTACACCTTTGTGCTTCTCTAACGGTGAAAGCTTTTGGATTATATCCTCGAATACGGAATTTCACGTTCGCGAGAATTAAAAACACAATTCCTGCGAAATAATAAAACCAATTCTTTAACACAATCATCATCATTCGTATATTTAAAGTGTTAGTTTTCAGAACGTTTTAATTAGGTTCACTTTTAATTTCATACATCAGGTTATGCACTCGGGCACGATTAGGATTTAAAAGATTTTCTTTTTTTATCATTTGAGAAAAGTATTCCGCCCCATCAGGAGTCAGGTGTACGAGATCACCAAAATAACTTTCGTTCATTTCAACTTGGCTAAAGTCATAGAAGGGGATATCGGAAAAATTTTTCTGGTAATATCTATATAGGTTTTCCTGCTGCTGGTTGATGGACGGATGCAAAGGTGTGTTCACCAAATTCAAGGTGATATTCTTTGATTGACAATAGGCTATAATTTTTTTCAGATATCTCTTCTCAATTTCTGACTCCTCAAAGTCCTTATATTCTTCTCTTCCATTTAACCTCAGGTCCTTTAATTCGCTTATTAAAATATCGTAATCCAAATCATCATACCCTCCAAACCGTTCCTTTCCTTGCCTTAAATAGTACAGAAAAAATATTTGATTCATAAGTGCTTGAGTTACCACTTCAGGGTTTCTACTGAATAGAAAGATATAATCTCTAGTGCTTAGTAAAGGAAGGTATATTTTTAACTTACTTTTTAAATGGCTAGCATTGAGTATCCACTTGTCCTCTATAAATTTGTGTACATTATGTATTGAGAAGGCAAGAAATACAGTATCGATTTGGGGATTCAATTTTATGGTATTACTCAATTTATAATAACTATAAAAATAGGAATCGGCATCATTCGATAAATTATATACATTTGGCAGCAGATCATCATTAAAGGCATACTTAGTATGAGAATCTCCAATAATTAAAACATTTATATCCTCGCCTAGTGCCAAAGGGTTGTAGACCTTGAAAATTATTCTATTAAAAAGAGTTATCACACTTAAAAAGATGATAAAGAGCAGTATAAAAAGCCCTGTCCTTTTTAAAAAATATTTCATAATTAATTAAAACTGGAAATAAATGAACTCCTGCTGGTCTCCCCCAAACCATGCAATGGCAAGGATAAGAGCATAGTAAAAACTCCACCTAACTACTTTTGGCAGCCGGATGGTTTCAAATTCCAAGGCATGCTGCTTTGTTCGCTGCGTCCATTCCATCAACACAAAGAAAACAAGGATTATCAGGAGTTTCTTTGAAAACACTTCCGGAACGCTCAATAAGGATGGAGAG
>JAUIKE010000240.1 GCA_030430845.1 Bacteroidia bacterium
ACAGTACTTGATCCCAGCCTTTACCAAATGCCAACTGCTCTGGCTTAAGCGGTCCTTTTCCGCCAGCAGGTATTCATGAAGCTCTTCTTCATCGATATTCTCAGGACTTTTGCCTAACTTCACTCCCAGAGCCCGAACGGCCCGTACATAAATCGTGATCGTACTCTCAGCATAATTGGCCAGGCCCATTCGCTGAGTCATCTTTGACAATACAGCTGTTAATCCAGCTACGTTCTTTTCAGAAATTGCTTTCATAGGTTTATGATTTCTTGGTTAAAATCTCTATGAAAGCATTTTTTTTGCTCTATTACCCTATCTTACGCTATGTTACACATTGGCGGGGGGCTGCCCAAAGGGCTTTGTTCAACACTTGCCTACCCGCCCAGCCGCCAAGCAGGACGTGTTAGGAAAGGCCGGCGGCTAGGCGGGCGTCAGACCGTGCAAAAACCCTCTTTCACCCACTAGAAACAGGCCTTTTTAAGCGATAGTAGGCGATTTTTTATTTTAAATTCAGGTTTTTGCACAGACTCGCGTTATGTGCCAAGATAAAAATATACTGATCAATCATTTGAAAATACTGCTCAAAAATTATAGACTAAGCTATTTTACATTCTGGTTACTGGTTCTTCTGATTGGCTGTCAACCTAAAGAATCAGCAGAGTCTAACTCTTTTTGTCCCCACTTAGCTCAAATTGATAGTGTAAAAATAAAAATTCCAATAGAGTATAATCCATCATTAACCTATCCAATATTTGTAAATTTTGATTCTAGTAGACTGGTTAAAGCTGGAGGATATAGTCAGCTTACACAATCCGAAATTCAAAGTAAAGCTTCTATATCTTTAGATATTTTTGGGTCTGATCAAGAATCGCTAGAAGTTTGTGAATGTAGTTTTGAAGGTGATACTGTTGAATTAAAAATTCGTTCATACAACAATTCCACAGGAGGAGTTTTCCTTTCTATGATAATTATAGGCCACTTTGCTTTCGTGGAATGTATAATTTCCTCCGATTATAAACAAAGTTTTTTTATCCCTTTGAAAAAGGGAAATTTTACTTTGAAGAATTTTAGTATGACTCCAAGAGATACTATTTATGGATTTGTTATGTTGGAAACGGCTCAATATTTCTGGAGAGACACCTGCGTCATAAGTAGAATGAATGGTAGTTTTAGATGTATTTTAAGTGAAAAAAAATAAAATGGCACATAACACTTAAGCATTAAAGGCTGGGACCGCAGGGCGCGTTCCGGCCTTTAATGCGGCGCCTGCCCTGAGTCCTCGAAGGGTTGTGCGATGCCCTTCGGGCTCTTTTGGGGCGGGCCTTACGCTATGGGTATAGAAAAAAAGTAGGGGGTAGTTGGCGGGCTTGTCTGCCTGGGCGGCAGATAAAAACGGGCGGGATCAACAGTTTGGGTACAGCGAATACATCTGTTAATCCAGCGACCTTCTTTTCAGTTTTTGCTTTTATCGTTTTGATTTTTATTGGTTAAAATCCCTATGAAAGCATTTTTTTGATCAAAATAGTGGTACACATTGGCGGGGGGCTGCCCGAAGGGCTTTGTTCAACATGGTATATGTGTTCATGTCGGGCTAAAGCCGAGAAATCATTAAATGACACCATTTTGTTCCTCAGATATTTGTGGTACACAAATAATCAGGACACAATGATTAAAAAAATATTCGGGATTGCTCCCACAAAAGAAAAGAATGGTTCAGGTGTAAACTTGAACCGTTTTCGTGTTTAACTAAACTATTGGAAATTGAAACATAGCTGGTTTTTATCTACTACTGTTCTTATCCTAGCCCTCAGACCTTGCAAGAACTTTCATAAGCCAATTCAAAATCAGCCATTAACGGCCCCAAAAATCGATTTGACAGGAAAGATTCATAGGTTTTGTGTAAACTCACTTTAGCGCCAAATCCCCTAATCGGCTACCCAAAATAGCAGCCTAAAAAATAGCCATTCTTCCATAACTGATAAAAATCTCAAGCAAAGGAAAAAAGCTGTAGCTTTAGGTTGGTTTTCTTTGATACCGATTTTTTGCATGGTGGATCAGCAAGCTATCCCGGTCTAGATGCTTTTCACACCTAAAAATACATTTTCTGAGAGTCATCTTTCATTAATTAGTAGATAATATGAGCCATCAACAATAGAAAGGTTGGCCTTAGTCAGGATAAAACAGATTCATGATATGAAAACATTATTAGCAATCATTTTTAGCTTACTCTCTTTGATATCTTTTGGACAAGAGGTAAGGGTGGCCGGTTAAAATAAAAATCATTAAAAATCCTATGTCAGTTCATAGAAGCTTTGATTAGGTATAGTAGAACATGAGCGACCATCTACCCATATCATCCTCCAATACATCCATTGCAGTTCTCCCTTTTGTTAATATGAGTGCCGACCCTGAGAACGAATACTTCAGCGATGGCATTACCGAGGAAATCATCAACGCCCTAACCACCGTAAAGGGCTTGAAAGTCATTGCCCGCACCTCTTCTTTTGCATTTAAGCATAAAAATATGGATGTGCGAAGCATTGGTGATCAATTAGGAGTAGGTACTATTCTGGAGGGGAGCGTAAGGAAAGCCAAGAACAGGGTTCGCATCACAGCGCAGCTAATCAGTACGCATGATGGCACGCACTTCTGGTCAAAGAATTTTGATCGGGAGATGGAGGATATTTTTGCTTTGCAAGATGAGATAAGCCTGCTCATTGCTGATCAGATCCGAGAAAATATGGGGCATCTTGAGATCCCATCTTTCCAAAACGCTATTCCAACTCAAGATATCGAAGCCTATGATTTATTCTTAAAAGGGATGTATCATATTAAAAGGAAAGACTTTGACGACGTCAAAAAAGCAATGAATTTCTTCAAGCATGCAATTGCTGTTGATCCAAACTATGCAGAAGCCTATTCATTTCTAGGAGAGGCATATATTCAGGCAGCGGCGGTTGGATTATTGACTACGCAAGAAGCTCATGAATTAGCAAGAAAAGCCGTTGAAGTTGCAGTTTCCTTGGATGAGAAAAACGCGCAGGGGTACAAAGTGCTTGCCTACATCAACTTATTCTATGATTGGGATTGGGAATCGGCTTCGGATGCCTACACCAAGGCCTTAACACACGGATTACCTGAGCAAAATGAATTCATCACCTATTATTATATATTTATCAAAGAGGATTTTGAGCAAGCGATTGAAGTAGCTAAAAGAATGACCGAAAGGGATCCGCTACATGTCAATTCACATTGGCAACTGGGCTTGGCTTATTATTTTACTCGACGTTTTGAGGAGTCGATTACCGCATTTGACAGCGCCTTGGAAATCGACTCGAGCTATGCAGAAGCAATTCGTTTTCGGGGTATATGCTGGGCTTATTTAGGAAAATACAATGAAGCATTGGTTGATGTTAACAACGCACTTGAACTCACAAGTGGTCAGGGGCTTGCTAAGCTGGATTTACTGGTGGTGAAAATATTAATGGGCAAAAAAGAAGAGGTGCTAACTGTCATCAGGAAAACGAAATTTATAGACTCCGCGGACCCCGCGTATTTGTTTTCTCTATTAAACATGCCTGAAGAAGCCATGTATTGGTTAGACAAAGCCTATGAAGAACGTTCGGTGACGCTGGTAACATTAAAAAATTACTGGGTGTGGGATAACCTGCGTAGCTATGATCGTTTTCAGGAGATTTATGCCCAGATGAATTTCCCTCCATCTATGAAAAATAAAAATACGCTTGAACCCATCAAGATAGCTCAGTCTACTCCTATCAGTAATCCGGTATTAGGCGAAAACGAAATTGAAACCTATTTAAAGCGCTTAGATGATCTAACGAGTGGAGATAAAATATATACAGACCCCTCACTTTCATTAAGACAGGTAGCAGAAAAAATGGAATTGCATCCTAACAAATTATCATGGCTACTCAATGAGCATATCGGTAAGAATTTCAATGAATACATTAATGCCTTCCGATTAAAAACCTTCAAAGAAAAAGCATTAGACTCGAATAACAGTCACCTGACATTATTAGGGCTAGCTTTTGAAAGTGGTTTTAATTCCAAAACGGTATTTAACGCTTTTTTTAAAAAATCAGAAGGGATGACCCCAAGAGCATGGGTAAAATCTCATAAAAAATAGACCATGAGTACTGAGGCTACCTCCAAATTTACACCCTATCAATTTCTGTTAGTAGGCATCCTGGCATTAGTTCTCTTTACCATTGTTTTGGACTTCATGCTTATGTCCGCCTTATCGGCCATTCTTCTTCCCAAACTCGAAATCACTACCAAACAGTTTGGTTTACTTGTGTCTGCATATCCGATCAGTGGGGGAATATCGGCCATTTTACTGTCAGGTTATACTGACAGATTTGATAGAAAAAAATTACTGCTATTTTTCTATTCAGGCTTTTTACTAGGTATTATATGTTGTGCAAATGCGCCTTCCTATCAGGTATTGGTTGTTGCCAGGGTTATAACGGGCATATTTGGTGGTCTTGTTGGTGCAATCTCTTTTGCCATCCTTACTGATTCATTTGAAACGAACCAAAGAGGGAGGGCGATGGGATATTTACAAATGGCCTCTGCCGGAAGTCAAATTATGGGTTTACCCCTTGCGCTGTATTTAGCTTCAGAGTTGGATTGGCATGTGGCTTTTTGGTTGATTGCAGCTATCGGAATCATTGCCATTTTTCTTGTATTTTGGAAAATAAAGCCTGTGAATATGCATCTACACAGGCAGGTAAACGGCAATCCCTTGCGTCATTCTTTAAACATCATTAGCAATCGAAATTATTTAATCGTTTTTTTAAATAATATCCTTTTGGTTTCTGGAGATATCATCCTCATGACCTTTAGCTCTGCGTTTTGTACCAACAACCTCGGCGTACATCTTGATGACCTCCCTTTACTGTATCTCATTGCAGGGATTGCTACTTTTATATGTGCTCCCATTATTGGTCGTTTGACAGATAAGTTTGGCAAGCTCAATATTTTTGTGGCAGGGGCTATCATATCGATCCTGGTGGTAGCTGTATTTTCGAACTTAGGCCTAAGTCCGCTTTGGGCGGTTATCATTATTCATACGCTCATCTTTTTGGGCATCAATGCTCGAAGTATTCCCTCCTCTGCTTTAGGTACGGTCATGCCTGAGGTAGAAGACCGAGGTGCATTTATGGCTGTGGATGCATCTCTGCAACAGGCAGTGGGAGGGCTTGCAGCTGTGGCAGCAGGCTGGATCGTCTTTCAATCTGAAGACGGGATGATCAATAATTTTCCAACCCTGGGTGTGGTGGTAATTACGATCATGATTGCTACAATTGGGGTCATGTATGTGATTGATCGAATGGTGAAAAGAAGAAATATCACCTCAGCCTAATAGCCAGCTTAAAAAGTCCCACATTTCACGATAAGGTACGGAATTTCATTTCAGAACGATTCCCCTTCCTTTCCACTCCATCTTTGCATTATCAATTCGATAAAGCAGAGTAAATATTCATTGAATAATGATTCCTTTCCCCTTTACTAAATAAAAAACAATAGCGGGAGGCGCTTTGTGAAAATCGAAATTTTCAAAAAATAAAACATATAATTATCATGAAAAATCTATTTGCAATTCTTCTGTTCTTTTACACACTTAGTGCTTTTGCTCAGAATAACACGACGGTGGAGCAAGAAACCGAAGTAGATCATAAGTGGAGGGTGAGTTTACCTTATCTTGTTCCAGATGAGATTATCTTTGGTTGGAACAAGCGGACAAGTATTCAAATGGTTGAATTACATGTAAAACGTAATCTGGATAATAAGAACATCTTCGGAGTGAAGTTCGCTACATGGCGATTATTTCAACCCATGGGAATCACCTGGTGGGATGGTGTTGTGGATAAAATAGAATCTGGAACTGAATATTACGATGGATTCTTAAGAGAAACAGGAATTGGCATAACGTACCAACGCATGCTTTGGAAAGGGCTTTTTGCATCTGTGGAAGTACTCCCGCAGATTCAAACCTACACGGATTTAGACGGAAATAAAATTAAAAATGGATTTAAAGTTTATAACTCGGTTCATTTGGGATACCATTTCGCATTTTTTAAGAAACGATTTTTCATAGAACCTCAGGTTCATGTCAACCAGTGGATGTTTGATAACAATTCTCCCGAAGGGTTTAAGGAGTTTGACGATAAATATGGAAACGTCTTTCCTTTTGAGCCGAACCTTTACATAGGGTGGAAATTTTAAGCAATAGGGTGGCAAGTCAGGAATCACAATTCCTGACTTGTCAGCCTATCAATACAAAACAATAATTAAGAATAAATCCAAGTAACCAAAAATCAGAAAAAATGAGCAAAGCAAGAATTTCAAATAAATTATTCATAGTAGGAGTATTAGTAATGTTTTTAAGCTCCTCCTGTTCTGTAACCTTACCAAGGTTTTCAAAAACGACAACTGGGGTAACCATTTCGAATGACAATGCACAAATAGAATCTTTAAAAAGAGAAGATTATACAGTACTAGGAACAACAACAGGAAAGGCCTCTACAACGAGATGTTATATCCTATTTATTCCCATCGGAAAACACAAATCAAACAGATTAAGATGCACCCTATACCCTGTGCACACCTGCCCAAGTCAACCCAAAAGGTCCCGAATTATTACCGCTGCATCATAGTTGCTAGTCATGCATCATAGCTACTAACAATTGCTACAAAGCTATTTCGCCTGCATCAGGGCCATTTCTCACCTTTGTGTCATATCACACGGCAATATTTTCATAACCTAAAATACCATGAAATCCTCCATCACTTATCTGTTAACTCGTATCACCTTATTGTCTCTCTTTGCCTCCATCGTATTCCTATCCGGTTGTACCAAAGATCTCATTTATATACACGACTCCATACAGGTCGAAATGGATAAGGCAGTGGAAAGTGGCCTCGATGGCATGATCGTATATGTGAACCAAGCAGGCGAGTCGCATTTTTATAGCGCAGGTTATAACAACAGAGAAGAGCAAACAGCTGCAGATCCGCATGCGCTATTCAAAATTGCGAGCATCAGTAAGCTATACCTGGCTGCGGCAGCGACTATATTGGTATCAGATGAGCAGTTGTCCCTGGAAAGTACCCTTACCGAGCTTATTCCTGAAGTGGAAGGAAAAATAGCAAACGCAGGAGAAATCACCTTGAGGATGATGATTCAACACAGAAGTGGAATCAGGGATTTCAGTTTTGAGCCTGAAGTCGACGGAGAGACTTTTGATGATTATATGTCCTTCATGGCAAGGGTTTACGATAAACCTGCAAGGTTTAAACCGAATAAGCGTTACAGTTACTCCAATTCCAATTATCTGTTATTGGGTGAAATCATGGATAGAACCTTGGGCTATTCTCATCATGATTATATCCAGGCTAAAATCCTGGACCCACTAGGCTTGACCAACACCTACCATGTGTATACAGATGCTGACACAAGCAGGGTCATGCATGGCTATTTAATCGGTTGGGATCCGGATCTCAGGTCATGGGATTTTCCTCTTCCGGGCGGCAATATGGTGGCTACAGCTGAGGATGTGGGCACATTCTTGCGGGCACTTATTGACGGCACCTTATTTACTGACAAAGAGCAAGAGATTTATTCCTCGGTTTACAAATACGAACACACCGGCTGGTTACCTGGTTACACAAGCATTGCACGCTACCACAGTGATATAGATGCAATTGTGATTCAGTTTGTAAATACCAGTGGAAAAGGTGGATTGTGGATCAAACTGGAGCGCATGTATAACAGAATTGTACGCTGTGTTGAAAACGAAAAATTTTAATAAGTGAATCCCCAAAAACACCATGAAAAAATATATCATCATCGCATTATTAGGTCTCATTTCATTTGCCTCAAAAGCTCAATCTACTGACTCAACCGGCAAATTTGGCATCACCATAAATACCAGTATCAATGGCGTGCTGGCTCCTGTTAGAATCGTCCCAAGTGTGACCTACACAAAAGGGAAAAATCAGCTCGAATTTGGTTTCGGCTTCCACCCTTTCAACCTGGAGCAGGAAAGAATCCTCAGTTTTGAGCTCAATCAAAAACATTATCCCAATGGGATGAGCAATAAGTACAATATGTACTTCATTTCTCGAGCTACGCTTATAAACAATCGACGAAATACCTTTTATCCGGCAACGTATACCTACTTATTTTTAAATGCAGGATACGGATTTGAGGTACATCCCATCCCGGGAGCTGGTTTTTTCATAGGAACGAATATGACAATGGGCGCCTTTACCTACAGCAAGCAATCAGATACAGCTCATGAAATGTTTCAAAGCCAGAAGATGTTCGAGAAATTCGGCTATAATCTTAGCTTGCAGGTCAATATCGGCTACCGATTTTAACTGTTTTCTCCATACTCTCCGTCTCTCCGTTTGAAAAAATTGTCCTTAAATTGAACGGAGAGTCGGAGAAGCCGGAGAGAAGAAATTAAACTTCCTGCATGATGAAGGAAAAAATAAAACGAATACTGCAGATAGCCTTTATCGCCGCATCTATAGGGTCCTTGTACTTTGTTCCCTGGCTGTTGGTCAAAGCATGGATACTGCCGCTACCGGATACCATTCAGGAACAGGCAGATGAAGCCATTGATCATGGCTTTGATGGCATGATCATATATGTGGACCAGGCTGGAAAAGCTCCTCTGTATGCTACTTCCGGTTGGCATAATAAAGAAGCTAAGATCCCCGCCAGAGCTGATGCACTCTTCAAGATTGCCAGCATCAGCAAGCTATATGATGCGGTGGCTGTCACAAAACTGGTCAGCGATGGGCGCCTTTCGCTGGATAAAACACTTGCTGATTATTTACCTGAATTGGCGGAAAGGATTGAATATGCAGAAAAGATCACCTTGAGCTTGATGGTGCAGCACCGTAGCGGCATTCCCAATTTCACAGATACCCCCAACTTTTGGGGAGAACAGCCAGAAAGCACCGAAGGGGTGCTTGATTTGATGCTGGATATGCCAGCCAACTTTAAGCCCGGTGAAGATTATGAATATTCCAATTCGAATTATTTTCTCCTGGGAATGATCATGGATCAGGTACTGGGTTATGGTAACTTTCAGTTCAAACAGGAAAGGATTCTAAGCCCACTACAGCTACAAAACACCTTTAGTTCGCTCAGTGAAGTGAATATGGATGATGTGATGAGTGGCTATCATGTAGGATACTCCGGAGATTTGAAGACTGACGAAAATGGCATGTTGGCCACAGTAGAAGATGTGGGTATTTTCCTTCGGGCATTGAACGATGGATCCTTATTCGAAGCAGGAGAAGAGGAGATATATGCTTCACTTTACAAGTTTGAACACTCCGGCTGGGTGCCGGGCTACCAGAGCTTTGCAAGCTATCACAAAGACCTGGATGCAGTCGTCATCCAATTCTACAACACAACCGACCCTAAACTGTACAATTGGAACTTATCAGAAATCATCAATGGTAGGATTGCCAAGATTCTAAAAAGGCAAAAGAGTTCATGAATTGTTTAGCAAGCATACAAAAGAAATGAAAAGTCAAATTATACTTCTTTTTACCCTGGTAATACTAAGTGCATGTAGCACGCCAAAACAATCTGGTATCACGCAACAGCCCACGATAGCTGATTATCAGGTTGGGGAAAAATGGGTTTGGAAATACAAAGGGGTAACAATGGAAGGAGAAGTACGCTCCGATGGAGAAGATACAAGAGAAATAATCAGTGTTGATGGCATTTTATTCATAACCATCGACAAGGATACGATTCCTGTATCTGATATAGTGAAGTCGGATGAAAGTGAAACACCAAAGTATGACTGGCCACTGGAAGTAGGTAAAAAGTGGAAATATGAGAACAATTGGACAAGTCAGGATGGAACTACGGGAAGCCAAAGTCAAGATGCTGAAATATTATCATACCAGGAAGAAACGGTAGAAGCCGGAACATTCATGGCCTACACCATCAAATACACAGGTAAAATCTCGAATTCCAGAGGCTATCGTGCAAATGAAGAAGAGCTTTGGTTGTATGCACCCGCAGTAAAAAATTTCATTAAACTTACTCAGACGCAAGGTGATTTTTTATATGTGGAGGAATTGATAGAATACTCAAAACCTAAATAATGCTCTGTGAATCGGTAGTTCACATCATGAGAATCCACTTTAGCATAATCATAAACGGGATGAAACTTTCATGTTTCTGGAGGGAGCGTTTGAAATAGAAGTCAGTGGGCACAGCTATCACGTAGAAGCAGGAGATAATAAAACAAAACACCCAATCATGGAAATCACAATAGCCTATGCCCATGAAGACGCCATCAAATGGCTCCTAGAAAGGGATAGTTCCATGCATCTTGAAATAATAAGACGCAAGATTCAGGAAAAAGAAATCCTGATCTCCTATGTAGGGAATGAGCCCCATGGCTTTCTGAGATTTGGCTATTTCTGGGATGAAATTCCTTTTATGAATATGCTGGTCATCTCAGCAGAAATGCGAGGAAAAGGAATGGGGAAAAAGCTGGTGACTTATTGGGAAAAGGAAATGCGGAGAAAGAATCATAAAATGCTTATGACTTCTACTCAATCAGATGAAAATGCCCAGCATTTCTACCGTAAATTAGGCTATCGGGATGCGGGTTCTTTGCTCTTGCCTAAGGAGGCATTAGAGATTATTTTTATCAAGGATTTAGGTTGATACCCATAACAAATTAAGGCTCTGACAGATCACAGAAAAAATAAAGACTCCCTATAACACTAAAGCATTAAAGGCTGGGACCGCAGGGCGCGTTCCGGCCTTTAATGCGGCGCCTGCCCTGAGTCCTCGAAGGGTTGTGCGATGCCCTTCGGGCTCTTTTGGGACGGGCCTTACGCTATGGGTATAGAAAAAAAGGAGGGGGTAGTTGGCGGGCTCCGGGCCTTGTGGAAAGTGCGGATGGTCTTCATGCGGCCTGTTTTGCAGCAGGGGCAAGCGTCGAGGTCGATGCCTGTGGTTTTGAGGAGCAGTTCCCAGCAAGCCGTAATGGCGCAGCCTGACAAAGCCATGCGGCAGGATACTTCGGCATGGCTCAGTACAAGTGTGCAGGCAAAACCACTTCCCCCATCTCCAGAATCTCGACATAACAGTACTTGATCCCAGCCTTTACCAAATGCCAACTGCTCTGGCTTAAGCGGTCTTTTTCCGACAGCAGGTATTCATGAAGCTCTTCTTCCTCAATATTCTCCGGACTTTTGCCTAACTTCACTCCCAGAGCCCGAACGGCCCGTACATAAATCGTGATTGTACTCTCAGCATAATTGGCCAAGGCCCATTCGCTGAGTCATTTTCGACAATACAGCCGGTAAACCGGCTACGTTCTTTTCAGAAATTGCTTTCATAGGTTTATGATTTATTGGTTAAAATCTCTATGAAAGCATTTTTTTTGCTCTAATACCCTATCTTACGCTATGTTACACATCGGCGGGGGGCTGCCCGAAGGGCTT
>JAUIKE010000019.1 GCA_030430845.1 Bacteroidia bacterium
TGTCTTCCCCGAATTTAGCCTTTTTCGGCTGTTTTCGGGGAATTTTTACCCAAAAATTAAAGGCCAACTACCTCGTAGTCAGCCTCCTTTGTCTTTTCAGGGACGCCCTAGTTGAATAGCCTTTTTTCTTAAACCCTCTTTAAAAAAATAGGGGGTGACTCATATTACTCCCAGGTCAAATTCTTATTTTTCTTAATGTATTTTTTTACGTTCAGCCAAAAAGCCACAAACAAATAAAAGATTACGGGGGAGCCTAAGGCTACGAAAGACAGATATATAAAGTACAATCTTACTCTGGCAGAAGCGATGCCCATTTTTTGGCCCAGATAACTGCAAACTCCAAAAAGAGACTTTTCCAATAAGTGCTTCAACTTGCTCATTTTTACGTCATTTTACCATCAGAATATAATGCTAACAATAAAATACGCATTTTGATCAAAGATTGCCAATATTATTAGTCTGTTTTTAAGGCTAGCCCTTTGGCTCCCCCTGTGATTAAATTTTGTTTGGTGTGGTGTGGTTAATGTTAGCCGCATTCTCCGCTTGTGGCGGATTTAACGGCTGGTGTTGTTTGTGGTTTTTATAAATAAGTGTTGACGTTCAATTAGTAAATTATCTCGATCCGATGCTGTAATTGTATTCCACTTTTTCTGCCTTAGGCTGTCCCTGATTTTTGCAAATGTGATAGGTCCCAAAACATGCAAAGAGAAAGATGGCTACTAAAAAAATGGTTTCGACCTTCCGAGATCCTTTCTGCTGTGTCTGCAGTGTGTTGTTTTTGTTCAAGTGTTTCATGATTTGTTATTTTAAAGCGGTAACGGTAATTATAAAAGTCACATTTGATGGCGCTTCGTATCGGCAAAAAGATTCCAGTCCAGCTCCGGTGTGTTGGAGTAGGAGAGTAGGCCTTGCCTGAATAACACGAGCTTGTTTTTGGGATGAGCTCTGGATGAAACCTCTCGAAGGAAAGTGTGATACACAAATATTAAAAAAAATAATATATTATAAAAATTTTTAATGCTTGTATTTTCACTTTTCTCTTCGCTTCCCAATTACACTTAAATAATGGCAAAGACCGTGCCAAACTGATAAATAGTGTACTATGTATATAAAAAATATTGTATTTGTTTATTTTTTATTCACTATTCTAACTTAGTAGGCTAAGTACAGGACAAAACTTATCAACCCTCCCATCGCGCCCATACGGGCCCGTACTGGGCGCCTTTTATTCCTAAAGGATGCCTTCCCGCGGGTGGATTTCCCTATAGGGGTAGGGCGTGGGTGGGGAATCTTTCACCAGATTTTATTTTTTGGCCTGTACTCAACTTAGCAGGATAATCCAGAAAGAAAAAAGGCTGATTTTATCCCGCTCGCTTTGAAATCTTTATTTTGCAGCAAAACAATGTTCTTATGAGATCTATTCCATTTCAGCTATTACTATTTTTCCTTATATATAATGGTGTAAGCATTTCTTCCACCCAAGCCCAGAAAGAACTCTCCACCGCCAAAGCCTTGGTCAAGCAAATGCACAAGTTGAACAAAGGGAAGTGGTTCGATTCCTTCACTTTTGTACAACGAACCATTCGTTTTGACGAAAATGGGCAAACAAGAGACAGCAGCACCTGGTATGAAGCTATCGAATACCCCAAGAACTTCCGCATCGACTATGGGGATCTGAAAAACGGCAATGCCAATATTTTTAGGAATGACTCTATTTATGCTTTTCGCTCCGGCTCTTTACAGCGAGCCGACCTGAACCCTCAGCAGTTTTTATTGATGAAAGGAGGTCTGTATCATTATAAGGTGAAAGAGGTACTGAGCATGTTGGAGGATTATGGCTATGATACCTCTAAATTCAGATCAGATCAGTGGAATGGCCGGCCGGTTTATGTACTGGGGGCAGAAAAAGGGGATGAGCAGAGCGCTCAATTCTGGATCGATGCGAAGCATTATTATTTGGTGAGAAGGATTTCAAGTACTTCGAATAATAATGTGCTGGATGTTCACTACAGTGATCACATCGCCGGCGGCGGTGGATGGGTAGAGCAAACGGTGAAGTTCTATTTAGATGGTCGCTACATTCAGATAGAATATTATGAGGAAATCGATACGGCCCCTGAACTACCGCATAGCCTTTTTGATCCGAATGCCTTTGGGAAGGCGCATTGGTACAAAAAGTGAACAAGAGACAGCCTCCTTTTTTACTGTGTCATTTTGTAGAAGTGATTAAAGATCCGTCTAAAAAAAGTTTTTTTCTCCAAAATGATCTCTGCCTGACCTTCCAGTTGATTAGTGTAGTTCAGTTTTTTGCCGTAGGAGGTAATAAAGCCATCCGGAAAACTCACCTTGATTTTATACTCTCCGCCGATGGGAACATTTGTGATAGAGGCTACCTGGCCGTTGATGATTCCCCAATCCTCGAATGGATATTTCTCTAGTTTAATGCGTACGGTTTGACCTACCTCCAAATCCGCAGTATTGTACTCGGCTATGGAAATCTTTCCGACGGTTTCATTATTAAAAGGTGTAATGATAAAAACGGGATCCTGGCCGGAGACCATCTGGCCTGCATCCAGGGCTTCGAAATACTCCAGCAGGCCTTCGGTAGGCGCTTCGATCTGATATTGATGCTCCAGACTATGAACCAGGGAATACAGGTTCAGAACCTCCTCGTCTATTTTGTCCTCCAGGCTTTTAATTTCCCGTAAATATTCAATTTCGAGGGCGGTCATATTGTTTTTGATCTCTTCAATATCCAGCCGGTTCTGCTCGATTTCTGTTTGTTGATTCCTGACCTCAAATTCGGTATTCAGGGCCGGTCGTTGGGCTTCCAGGAACTGCACTTTAGAGATGAGGTTAGAATCATACAGGCTTTGGTCCACCTTAAATTTGGTTTGTTCGAGCTTCAGGGCAGACTTTTTGCTTTCTAACTCCTGATTCAATAGCTTTTCCAGGTTTTTTCGATAGGCCAGCTGCTCAGCCAGGATCTTTCTTCTTTGAGCATAATAGGGATCTTGTTTCAGGCTCGCATATTTTTCGATATTCTGTTGGATGCTGAGCAAGATCGTTTCCAGTTCTCCTTCCAGGTGTTCGGTGGGCCGGCAGGCTTCCATCGCCAGGGTAGGGGCTTGCTGATAGTTTTGTATGGCTGGTAGGGAGGCTTCCACCTTTTTTATTTCTTCCACTTCTATTTCCAGATCCAGATAAGCCAGGACCTGCTTTTTAGTTACGGGCTTCTTATCCCCCACAAAAAGCTCTCGAATGATCCCATCTATCTCGGGCCTGACCAGCACCGGCGGGTTCAAAGAGGTAATGGTGATGGTACTTTCTAGTTTATCAGGCACCTGAACGAGCCCGATAACCGAAAAAATTAAAAGTATAAAAACTCCGAGGGCCGAAAAAGACCTGCGCAGCAGTCCCATTGGAATGGGACCGATGAGATCTTCAAATTTGCTGATTTTTGTATCCTCAAAAGACATATCTTATTTTTAGATCAGTTCTACTCAAAACAGCTGTTTATTGATCAAACGGTAATAGATTCCTTTCTTATCCAGTAGCTCCTGATGATTCCCCATTTCGGCTACTTTCCCTTTATCCAAAACAATGATTCGGTCGGCATTTCGCACGGTACTTAACCTATGAGCGATGATGATCGCTGTTTTTCCCTTAAAAAAGGCATTTAAATTATTGATGATGGCGCTTTCGTTATTGGCATCGAGAGAACTGGTGGCCTCATCAAAAAAGATGAAGTCAGGGTTTTTATAAACCGCCCGGGCAATAAGGATGCGCTGCTTTTGCCCCATACTGATACCGACTCCTTCAGAGCCGATCTTGGTATTATATCCCAGAGCCAGGCTGGAGATGAAATCGTGGATCTGGGCTATTTTGGCGGCTTGTATGAGTCGTTCGCCGTCGATATCTTCCTGCCCAATGGCAATGTTATTGGCAATGGTATCTCCAAAAATAAAACCGTCCTGCATGACGACTCCACACATTTGGCGCCAGGTGCCGGCTTTGATATTGGCCAGGTTCAGGTCGTTGATGAAAATGTCTCCTTCTTCGGGTTCATAAAACTTGAGCAGGAGTTTCATCAGGGTGGTTTTTCCACTGCCACTGACGCCGACGATGGCATTCACTTTACCGACCAAAAACTCCAGGTCAATGTCGTCCAGGACGTAAGGTGCTCCTGGCCCGTCGTATCTAAATTTAAGATCTTTTACCTTAATATCTCCTCCCTTAAGCAGCTGACTCAGATTTTTATTGCTCAGAAAGTGGTCCTGCGATTCGTCTTCTTCTTTGAGCGTGTGGATATCATTGAGACGGTTCAGGCTGATGTTGGCGTCCTGGGCGGAACGGATGAAGGTGATCAGTTGGGCAATAGGCCCGTTGAGACTGCCGATGATGTAAGAAATAGCAACCATTATACCCAGCGTGATATCTCCTTCGATGACGAGTTTGGCTGCTAAATAGGAGATGAAGATGTTTTTTAACTCATTGATCGAGATATTGCCGATGTACTGCCACTGCTCAATATTAAGTGACTTCAGGCTGGCTTTGAATAGTTTGGCTTGTACGTTCTCCCACTTCCATTGATAGGGGATCTCGGAGTTAGTCAGTTTTAACTCATGAATGCCATCGATGAGTTCATAGATCAGGTTTTGGTTCTTAGCACTGAGGCGAAAGTAGGTATTGTCGATGATGCGCCGGGCCCGCATGAAGTATAGGACCCAGAGGACTGCAAGGACACTGCCTGCCAGAAATACCAGAAAAATGAGCTGGCTGTAAATTATCAATACAATCGAGAAAATGATCAAATTGAGAAAAGAAAAAACGGTTGTCAGCACACTCGAAGTCAGGAAAGATTGTATACGGGAATGGTCATTGAGACGTTGTAGAATATCCCCCTTCATACGCTGGTCAAAAAAGCTGAGCGGTAGTTTTAGCAGCTTATAAATAAATTCACTTAGGATGGTCACATTTATTCGGTTGCTGATGTGGAGCAACAACCAGGTTCGGATGGCATTGATAAAGGTACTGGCAAAGAAGATCAGTAACTGGGAAAATAAAATAAGGTTGACAAAGTTGAGATCCAAATTCTGAACCCCTTCATCGATCATAGCTTGTGTGAGAAATGGAATGACCAACTCGAGGCCCGATCCGATCAGCATCCCCAGAAGCAGGTAGGTGAAAAATCTGCGGTATCGAAGCAGATACTTAAAAAGGTGTGAAAAAGCTCGTCCCTCTTCCTTTTCTTCGTTTAATTCATTATCGAAAAAGGCTTCTTTGGGATCGAGCAATAAGGCAATGCCTTCTTCTTTTTCATTGATGAACCAGGATTTTTTCAACTCCTCTTCTGAGATAGTCAGCAGATTGCGGCCGGGGTCCCCGATGAGGTATCTTTTTCCTTTTATTTTGTACAAGACTACGTAGTGGTTGCTGTTCCAAAAAAGAATAGCAGGTAGCGGTACTTCTTTTTTAAGAACATCCAAGGTGATTTTAACACCAATGGTCTTAAAATCCAATTCTTCGGCGGCATGACTCAGGCTCAGGAGGCTGGTACCTTGCCTGTTGAGGTAGGCAATCTTCCTGATTTTACTAATAGGAATGTTCTTACCATGGTACTTAGCTACCATTTTCAGGCAAGAGGGACCACAGTCACTTGCGTCTAATTGCTCATAGTATGGATACCTTCTTCTCCTCATGGATCAACTTTAATTTTCCCAGGAAGCGGTGTAGGGGTCGTAGCTACATTTGGCCGGTTTAGAATACATATTGTCAGGCTCTTCCAGATAGACCCTACAATCGGTGCAAATATGCCGGAATTCACAAACCTGACAAACAGCTATCTGCTCTTTTTTGACGGTCCATAGTTTTTTGAAGTCGGGATGTTCGAGAGCCTGCCTGAAACTGCTCCGGTCAATATGCCCGTAACTTTTTTGTTGTGAGGGGCAGTTTTTGATATTGCCGAATTGATCAAGGCTGATCTTACGATTCAGGCAGGTATTATAAAACTGCGACTCCATATAGTGATCGATGTTTGTGCTGAAGTATTCCAGATTGACAATACCACAGTGGGAAGCATCGGTTAATTCGTATTCCAAAAAAACAATGTCAACAATTTTTTTGATGTAGTCGTTATCAATGACGTAGCTTTTAGGAGCACTGTGAAGTACGATCCCCTTGATCTTTTGAAACTGTACGGCCAGATGTTGTAGCTCGATTGGATCCAGCAATTCGTTGTAGGGGAGGAATACTTCAATTTGCTCGATGGTAAGCTCGTGGGTTAGTTGAGCAAGCTGCCTCAGAAAATCCATGCTGCGTTTTTGGTATACTCTGATCTGCAAGGCTACACACTGCAGTTCATCTAATTCTTTTAAGGCTTTTTCCAGGTTATAGGCACCTTCCGGGCCAATGTCTAATATGGCGTTATTGATGGTAGCCGGATATTTCCACTGAGGCTCCAGGGCAGGAAATAGATCCTTGTCGTTGTCATCCGCCAAAAAAATGTATTCGTTGGAGAATAGAAAATCGAGGTATTCGTCAATTACTTCCTGGTTTTCAACCCCATACGTTTCGTAGAGGTCCGCTATCCGCAAATGTTCACCGGATGAAAGAATATCGCATAGGTCGTTGGGAATAAAATCAAAGCCTCCTCTGAATCCGTCAATGATCAGGGATCGAACCACTCCTCTAGTGAGGAAGCAGTTGGCGAATAGCCGGATGTATTTTTGAGATTGTTCTTTATATTTCATCCTGAGACGGAAGGTTTTTTAGTTCTTGGCTAGGGATGAATCTTGATATTTTTTTATAAAACGGTACATCAAGAGGATGTTGCCCGGTTTGATATTTTCTTAGAGAAAGCTCCTTGATGTGGACACTATCCTCATGTCGGAATAGCTCCGGTTGCGTCAGGAAAAATATGGCTTCCAGGGAATCCGGATGCTCTTTTTTTAATTGCTCATATTGCTCGAGTACTTGGGTGAGCATTTTGTTTGGATCTTGTTCAGTTGTCATCAATCAGGTATTTTGCAATTTTTTCTTCCAGGTAATAATTACAGGGTATGGAGGTCATTCCAAATTGGCCTACAGGGTTGACTTCCAGAAAGACATACCGGCCCTCAGGCGTCATAATGATGTCAAAAGAGCCGGATTGTAGTTGCAGGTGCTGCATGATACTATCCAGCTGTGATTTGACTGATTGCGGAAGTTGATAGGGAACATTCCGATTTGGTTTGTCCCGGTTGTACCGGCGAAAGTCGACCTTTGTCTGATCGTCATTTTGAGAAAAAATGGCCATCGAGTAGGTTTGGCCCTCCAGGTAAAATGTTCGGATCTCGTATTTCTTGGGTACCATGGTCTGGAACAGACTTTCTGAGAAATAATCCGGCAGCTGTTCCAGGTCTTTTGGTGTCAGTGGGATGGTATAGGTAGGAGCCATAATGCCTTTATTGATAAAAAACAGCGGCATATGAATGACCTTTGTAATGACCCTGCCATGTTGCTTTAAAAAATCCTGGGTATCAGCCTTGGAAGTGGTGATGAGATAATCAGGTACTTCCATACCCGCCAACTCGGCTGCCCGAAGTTGTTCCATCTTATTGGCACCAAAGGAAGATAGTTGATCGCTGAAGTCCCCCAGTCGTTTTAATTCCAAATTCAGGTAATGAATAAGTTTGTTGCGGTCAGACTTATTCTGCTGGGCATAGGTTTTGCCCAGCGAGTGCATTTTGTTGTAGGTAATATTTTTGAAAGACCATTTTCCACGTCTGTACCAGTAGGCTGAAATCTTTTGGGTATCAATAACACGACCGTCATCTAATTCGAGTAGGATGTGCCCTCCTTTTTGTATCTGCATGCTGCTGATCTTGTCATCATTGACCCGAACAAATGGAGCTCCCAGATAACTAAGCCATTTGAGAACATGGGTGGTAGAAAAATCGGTTGCTAAGGATTTGATCAGTATCATATACTATTTGAAAGCGACGGAAAGTAATAAAATACAGCCATAGAGCAAGCATGATCTATGGCTGAAATTGTGAATGAATGCCAATGCCCAAATTTATATTCACCCGGGCAGGCTTCCATAAGCTTTTCACTCTATATTGTCTATTCTTTTACTGGATCCTGATCTACATCAATAGGACTTTCATCGTAGTCTACATCTGCTCCAGAGTGAGAATATCCAAGATTACAAGTAGTCGCTACTTGCTTGGTCGTGGTACCACCACTGTATGTGCCGCCTCCAGGACCATCTACTACAGGAGGAGTGGCTCCGACAATTGAGAACATGGATTCTGCTTCAAGTTTGTAAGAAGCAAACTTGTCGCTGTTTAAGCGTTCCAGCTTTTTCATACTAAATTGGTTTTTTAGTTATTGTAAGAGTTTTAACATATGCGAATAAACAATAAATAAGCGAAATATTAAAATGTTTTTACAACAAATGTTAAAATTTTACCCTAAGTAAGTGGCTAATGACGAAATATTAGGTTTACTCATATGGGTGTTGTCGAATAGATAATGTAAGCTTTGAATGTGTTAATGATTGATCATGCATTATTTACATGCTGGGTGATCAACTCAGCCGTTCTATCAGAAGCTCCGGCTTCCCCCAGCTTCTCTCTTAATAAAGCATAACCCGTCAGCACCTTGTCTCGATGGATGGGGTTTAACAGTAAGCCTAACTCCTTTTGGAGATTATCGGCAGTTAATTCGTCCTGGATCAACTCTTTGAGCAATGGCTCGTCAACAATCAGATTGACCAGCGAGATATATTTTACATTTACCAGGCGGCGGGCAATCCAGTAGGAGAGTTTATTGCCTCTATAACAGACTACCTGCGGGACATTAAACAAGCCGGTCTCTAAAGTGGCTGTGCCGGAAGTGACCAGGGCGGCTTGTGCTTGTCGTAAAATACTATAGGTTTGATTACTTACAACTTTTACCTGATCCTCGGCCTTGGCTTGCCGGATGATGTCTTCATAAAAGGATACCGGCATAGAGGGTGCTCCGGCAATGACAAACTGATAGTCCGGAAAATGAGGGATCACTTGTAGCATGATTTCCAGCATCCGGCTAATTTCCTGCCGACGGCTTCCTGGTAAGAGGGCAATGATGGGGCGCTCATCCAAGTCGTTTTCCGACTTGAAATTAGGCTGTTCCGGAAAATTCTCCACCACATCCATCAGCGGATGTCCCACAAAATCTACTTCATAATCGTATTTTTCATAAAACTCTTGTTCGAAGGGCAGAATAACGAACATCCGGTCAATCGTAGCTTTGATGCCATGCACCCGACTGGAATGCCAGGCCCATAACTGTGGAGAAATGTAGTAGTAGGTCTTAAAACCTTTTTGGTGCGTCCACTTAGCGATCCGCAAATTGAATCCCGGATAATCGATCATGATGATGGCATCAGGCTGGAAAGCTTCTATATCCTGCTTACAGAACTTCATATTGCCCAATATGGTCCGTAGGTTGCGCACCACTTCTATAAAACCCATAAAGGCCAGGTCTTTGTAATGCTTTACCAGCTTGGCGCCGGCCTCTTCCATCAGGTCACCTCCCCAGGCCCGGATATCCGCCTGCGGGTCTTTCTTTTTTAATGCTTTGATCAGGTTTGATCCGTGTAGATCACCAGAGGCTTCTCCGGCTATGATGTAGTATTTCATTTTTTAATATAGGGGAGGGGGTTGTGTGAAAAGGCTAATGGCCTTTTCACACAACCCCCTCCCATTTAAAGAATCTGCTTTCCAAAATACACCACCCAGATAACCGCATAGATCACTGTAGCGATCGAAAGCCCCCGCATGGACTGAGTGAAACGTCTTTTTTGAAAAAAATTAAACGGGATGATATTAATACAGATCGCTACAATGGCAAGGGTGCGTTGGCGAAAGGATGGGGAAAACCCTCTTCCACTAGCCATACCGGCCGTTTCGAGCTGTCCAAACAG
Source organism: Bacteroidia bacterium (assembly GCA_030430845.1). Classification (GTDB taxonomy): domain Bacteria; phylum Bacteroidota; class Bacteroidia; order Chitinophagales; family Saprospiraceae; genus JANQPA01. Next base: position 9,953 of record JAUIKE010000019.1, read on the forward strand.
GAAAAATAATAATAAAAAGCTAATGAGGGGGATGAGTATACCAAGGCCTAAGCCAATGAAAATATTATCTCTTTTTAGCATAGTGGATTGGTTTTCTTGTGTACTAAATATGGAGGTTAATAATGCTTTAATAAGACTGCCGCCCTGCTGCGGGCAGTCTTATTTTTTACCATTAACTCTCTATCGTGACTGCCTCGACCTCTTTCAAGGTATCTAATGCCTTATAATTTGTCAAGTCATGCATGGAAGGTACTACCGAGATATAATTGTTATCCAAAGCCCAGACATCCGTATCGTCGCCCTCATCTTCGTTGACAAATTTACCTGTCAGCCAGTAATACTTTTGACCTCTCGGGTCCAGCGCTTCCTGAAATTCCTCCACCCAGCGGGCATCCGCTTGCCGGCAAACTTTCAGACCTTTAATATCTTCGTAGGGGAGTGCAGGGATGTTGACATTGAGCAGACTGCCGTGTTCCAGGCCATTTTCCAGAATGTAGGACATTAAGTGTTTAATATAAGGTTTGGCGGGTTCGAAATCTGCCGAAAAGGAATAGTCTAGCAGAGAAAACCCTATAGAAGGGATTCCTTCCAGGGAAGCTTCCATGGCAGCAGATAAGGTTCCGGAATAAATGATGTTAATGGCTGCATTGGAGCCATGATTAATGCCCGATACACAAAGGTCTGGTTTGCGATCTTTTAGTACAACGTGTTTGGCAATTTTTACACAGTCAACCGGAGTGCCGGAGCATTCATAAGCTTCTATTTCACCGAAAATATCGATGGCATGGAATCGAATGGGGTCGTCGATGGTAATAGCATGTCCTTTGCCGGACTGAGGTGAATCGGGTGCGACTACAATGACGTCTCCAAGCTCTTTGGCTACTTCTACGAGCGCACGAATGCCGGGGGCTGCTGAGCCGTCATCATTGGTTACTAGGATCAATGGTCTTTGCATATCTTTGTTATTCATTTTGTAGGATGGTAAAATTAAAATAAATGGGGCTGTCTCAAAAGGCCTGCTGCTATTTTTCTCCTGACAGTTATCGTTAGAATTCGTAGGCCAATTTAAATTCCTTCATTCCTTTACGTGTTTTTGACAATTTATTCTTGAACAAAAAGCCGAACAATTGTTTTAAAACCCGATAATTGCAAAAAAAGTGCGATTTTGACAACTAATTTTTAGGTTTAATAGAATCAGGTGCACTCCGTGCACCTGATTCTATTAAAAAAAACGCTTATGGGAACTTTTGGAAAAAAAGGAGTTTTACTAGTCAACTTGGGAACGCCTGATGATCCTGGCCGCGGAGCCGTTTACCGTTATCTCAAACAATTTTTAATGGACCGGCGGGTGATCGACTATCCCTGGCTAGCCCGTACCATTATCGTAAAAGGGATTATTGCGCCATTTCGATCAGGCAGCTCTTCTAAGTTATACAAAAGACTCTGGACCGAAGAAGGCTCTCCACTCAAAGTGTACGGCGAAACCGTAACGGCCGGTGTACAGGAACTTTTAGGAGATGACTACATCGTGGAACTGGGCATGCGGTACCAAAGCCCTTCCATTGAAAGTGCCATTGATAAGCTGTTATCTCAGCAGGTTTCCGAAATCATCGTTTTTCCAATGTTCCCTCAATACGCTTCCGCCACTACAGGCTCGGTGCATGATGAGGTAATGCGTATTATGCGTAAAAAAGAAAGCATTCCGGACATCAAGCTGATCAACTCTTATTACGATTACGAGCCGATGATCGATATCTTCGCCGATAATGCCCGTCAGTTCAACCTGGATTCTTACGATCATATCATTTTCAGTTATCACGGCTTGCCGCAGCGGCAACTTCGCCGGGCAGACGATTGCAACCATTGTCTAAAAATTGATAATTGCTGTGGCTCGATTTCAAAAGTTAACCAATTCTGCTATTCTGCGCAGTGTCATGCGACCACTCGTGCGATTGTCACCAAGCTGGGCTTAAAAGAAGGACAGTATACAACCTCTTTCCAAAGCCGCCTGGGGCCGGAAGAGTGGATCAAACCTTATACCGCCAAGGTCATTGAAGAACAGGCTAAAGCAGGTGCTAAAAAACTCTTGGTTTTTAGCCCGGCCTTCGTAGCCGATTGCCTGGAAACCATCATCGAAATCGGCTTCGAGTACCAGGAAGAGTTCGAAGAAATGGGCGGTGAAAAAGTGGATCTGGTGCCGAGTTTAAATGACGATCCCAGATGGATCAAGGCGGTGAAAGATATGGTGTCGGAGTACGCTTAAAGGGTCGTTAGTTTCTAAGGTTTTTTAATTCGGTTTGCAAAACTTCTAAATAGACAAGACACTGTTGCTCAGCCTGATTTTTGAAATAGTCATTGGTAGCGTGAATAAGCGATTTTTGGGCTTCCTTTAGTAATCCGATCGAATACTCCAGCGTTTTTTTTTGGTTCTCAGGAGTGCGGGTGTTATAGCTTATGACCGCCTGGTTGATCAATGTGCTGATGTACAACTCCCATTGCCAATTGTATAATTCGGAGAGCGGAGTGGCTTTTCTGAACAATTGAAGGATGCTGTCTTGCAGGCTCTTGATATCGACAGCCTGACTTTCCTGATCCAGTTGCTCCACCTCATCGCTCAAAATACCGGCCTGATCGATGTAGGTGGCGGCCAACTCATCTTTCATTTTCTGACTGGGATTGAAACGGACGGCATTTTCGGCTGTCTTAATTTTTTGATCAGCTATCGACATGGATTTTAAGTCCGCAATAGAGTCCATGAAATTAAAGCACGCCTTTTCAGCAGTAAGAGCGGTTTCCATTGTAGATCTTTCACTGAAAAAGCTTGTCAGACTGATCGGGCAATCGAGCAATTGCCACATGGGGTCCGTTGGGAGATGGGACCGAATAAAGGATTTGGGATTGACGAGAAAATAATCCCGATTATCGCTTTGAAGGAAATTGCTTTTCCGGTCGAGTGTACTGCTGCCCCAGGTCGCATCAAGCAAGTACCAGCTTGTATTAATTTTAACGGCATTCCAGGCATGATCCGGCTCGTCGGGGCTGTCGGTGGAGGTGAGCGTATCCCAGCTGTAGCCCGAGATCAACTCAGCCTCAATGCCCATTTGTTCGCATAAGGCTTTGAATAAGGTAGAATAACCAAAGCAGACGGCTTTTTTCCTGTTCAGAACATCCTGATTGTTGCGGTTGATCCGTTTGTTGCCGTTGTTGTAAGCCTGGTTGTCGTATTGGATGTTATGGGTGATCCAGACATAGATGCTTCTGACTTTTTCCATGTCATTTGCTGCCTTCTCCGCCAGGTAATCGGCCAGAGGTTGGAGGTCCTGTTCTACTTCTTTCGGGGCTTTCTTAGCGTGTTGATCGATTTTCGAATAGTTGGGTTCGGATTGGGCAAGGGAAACGCTAAGGCTTAGGAGTAGGAGAGTGACGAAAGGTAAGTAGCGTTTCATAATCTCATCATTTTTTTACTTTATATCTTGTCAGACGCTTTTCTCCCATCCGAATGAGCAGGCCATTTTCAAGCGCCTTCTGTAAGTCTCTGGACGCAGTAGCCCCTGATATTTTCGGAAAAATTTTCATATAGTCTTTCCTACTAAAATTGTCTTCCTTGAACTGTTCAAGAAAATAAGTAATTCGCTCTTCGTCATTCATGTTTTCCGGCCGGGCTTCTACAAGCTCCTCTAAGCTTAATTTAATCTTTTCAAGCGAGTATTCTACAAATTTAGTAGATAATCCTTCCTTGTCACTTTCGCTCAAAACACGGTAATACTCTTCCTGACTTTGCTTGATGGCCTGTTCTACTGGAAGATACTCAAAAACTGGGTTTAATTGCATCAAAATTACCGTCTGCCATAACCTGCCCATTCTTCCATTTCCATCATTGAATGGATGTATGAATTCCATTTCATAATGAAAAACGCAGCTCTTAATCAGTAGATTATCTTCACTTTGCTCTAAATAACTAAATAATTGCGGCATTAAATTAGAAACATTCCAGGCTGGCGGAGCTAAATGAGCAACTTTATTACCTTGCACTATTCCAATGCCTTGCGTCCTGTATTTTCCTGGATGTTCCATAAGTCCTTTCATAAGGATAGAATGTGCTTCCAAATAAGATTTTTCTGAGAAAGCATTAAATTTTTCTAAGCTGTCATACACTTCAATAGCATTCTTAACCTCAAGGATATCTTTAGCCGGCCCAATCACTTGCTTATTTTCTATGATCGCTGTAACCTGTTCTTCACTCAATGTGTTTCCTTCTATTGCCAGTGAAGCTCTGATTGTTTTTACCTTATTTCTTTTCCTTAACTCAGTTCTTGGTTTTCTCAAATGAGTAGCATCTACAATACCTAAAAGCCGCCCAATTTCGGTGGATAGATTGATTATCTTTGAGGTGCCTTCATAATATTTTTGAAGCATGATACTATTATTTGATAGTATCAAAGATATGGTAATAGGGTTAATTAGTCAAAATATGCATCATTTTATTGTATTTTTTTGGCTGTATGACATATTGTATATAACACTATGATCATTCCAATTCCAGTATTTTTTTATCCAAAAATTCCTTCACTTTAATGGCCGATTTGAGGCGAAAATTGTTTTTTTATTAGAAGTTGTTTAAGGTTTTCTCACTGGACACAAAATCCTGTTTTTTCGCTTCCAGCAGAAAACCTTAAACAACTTCTTAAACTCACTCCCTAACATACAACAACTGTTCTTTCTTTTTATATTCAAAGCTTAGGTCACTATTAAAGAAATCAACCAACTCCTGAAGCTTAACCACTACAATTTTTTCGTAATTGCCTACCGTTTCTCCTGGATGCGGATTGGTGACGATCATGAAAGATTTTAATTCACAATTTTCGATGGGTGTTTGTTTGGAGGAGGATTGCTTTTGTGACCATACAATACGCTTAGTAGCTCCTTGTTGGTTGGTTAGGGTGACGGTATGGATCAAAAGCTGTTCTCCGACTTGTTCGGTACTTTGATTGTCCGTTGTGAGGTTGTAATGCTCCTGACTTCGGGCGGTTACATAGCCTTCATAACTCTTTTCGGCATACTCATGGAGCGTATACCCTCCTCCCAGCAAATTGCACAGCTCCTCCATCTTATAAGGCGAAATATACAGGCTTTTGCGGACCAGCAGTTCCATAAAGGGAAAAACAGAGGGGCTTTTCCCCTGATCAATGGCCGATTGGGTAAGCTGAGGGCCTAATTTTGAAAAAACATAGGTGTTGCCCTCTTTTTGTAAAGCTAGGTTGACTACCCGACTATCTGATGAAGAATTGAATAGGATGAAAAAGGCTCCTCCCATGATCACCAAACCAAAAAATATAAAAATGGCAACGACATTCTTTTTCATAGGCGATTTGGGTTTTGTAAACCAGGTAATGGTTTTTACTTAAAGATATTGAATTCGGCTGAATAGGCTGATGAGTCTTTTTATAAAGGGTATAAGTTTCACTTAGTTGCTCCCATTTTCGTATCTTCCCCATTCGAAAAAAATTGTGACCATTGACCTATCAAGACATCCTTAAAAGTCTGAAAAAGGGCGAATTCAAGCCCGTCTATTTCCTGCATGGCACGGAGCCTTATTTCATTGACGTGATCTCTGATTATGTAGAAAAAAATGTGTTGAGCGAAAGTGAAAAAGCCTTCAACCAAACCATTTTTTATGGAAAAGACGTCAATCACCTGGCCATCGTCGATACAGCCCGCCGCTTTCCTATGATGGCCCCTCGTCAGGTCGTGGTCCTGAAGGAAGCGCAGGAAATGAAAAGCCTGAAGGAGCTAAAAACATATCTGGAGAAACCTGCCGAAACCACGCTGCTGGTGATCTGTCATAAGCATAAGAAGTTCAACCTGAACTCTGCCTTTGGCAAGCTTTTGAAAAAAAATGCAGTAGTTTTTGAGTCGAAAAGCTTGTACGACAACCAGGTACCCGACTGGATCCAGCAGTATCTGCGAGGCAAAAAACTAAAAATCAGCCACGAAGCAAGCGTGCTCATCGGAGAATACCTCGGGACCGATCTTTCTAAAGTGGCCAACGAACTCGACAAATTGGCCATTAACCTGGAAGCCGGCACTGAAATTACCCGTCAGCATATCGAAGAAAACATCGGTATCAGCAAGGATTACAACGTTTTTGAACTACAAAAAGCCCTCGGCCAAAAAGACATCCTCAAGGCCAACCGCATCGTCAATTATTTCGCTTCCAACCCTAAGAAGAACCCGCTGCCCATGGTGACGGGCTCCCTCTATAATTACTTCAGCAAGATCTATATGCTTAAGGCCCTACGCAATGCTCCGGACCCTGAAATCATGAAGGCTTTAAACCTACGCTCTGCTTTTTTTCTAAAAGAATATCGCCTGGCCGTCCGGCATTATCCGCTACCGGAAGTGGAAAAGGTGCTGGATCTGCTCAAAGAATTTGACCTCAAATCGAAAGGGGTGGGGTACATCAGTACTGGTAAGCAAGAAGGGGAGCTGCTGAAGGAGTTGGTGTGGAAGATTTTGCACTAAAATTAATTTTATGATCCAATCCTACAAACAACATCCTAGCCTCCACGATCACTACGATGCCATCCTCATCGGCTCTGGCATGGGTAGTCTGACAACAGCAGCCTTGCTGGCCAAAGAAGGACAGAAGGTGTTGGTCCTTGAAAGACATTACACAGCCGGCGGCTTTACCCATGTTTTTAAACGAAAGGGCTATGAATGGGATGTAGGTATCCACTACATCGGCGAAGTACAACGCCCTAATAGTGTGATGCGCCGATTATTCGATTACATCACCGACGGACAACTGGAGTGGGCCGACATGGGCGAGGTATACGACCGGATCATCATCGGTGAGGACCGCTATGACTTCGTTAAGGGGGTCACCCAATTTAAAACCCAGTTAGGCGAATATTTTCCAGAAGAAAAAGAAGCTATTAAGCAATACGTCGACCTGGTTTTTGCCGCCAATAAATCTGCCCGGAATTTTTATATGGAAAAAGCCATGCCTCCCTTAGTGAGCCAGCTGGGAGGACGGTTGATGCGACAGGCTTTTCATAAATATGCTGACCAAACGACTTACGAAGTTCTCCGATCGTTGACTTCCAATGAACGACTCATCAAGGTGCTCACCGGTCAGTACGGTGATTATGGGATGGCACCGAAACAAAGCAGCTTTGCTATGCATGCGGCCGTAGCCCGGCATTATTTTAGCGGTGGCAGTTTTCCAGTTGGCGGTTCTTCTCGAATTGTTGAAACCATCGATCCGGTCATCGAAGCAGCCGGTGGTACTATTTTGGTCTGTGCGCAGGTAGAGGAAGTTCTCATTGAAAATAACAAAGCCACCGGCGTTCGAATGGAAGATGGCCAAATCCTGACAGCCGACAAGATCATTAGCGGTGCAGGCGTGATAACGACCTACAAAAAGCTATTACCTCCAAAGGTTGTGCAGCAGCATGAACTTTCCGCCCAGTTGGGTAAAATAAAGCCGTCTGTTTCGCATGCCTGTTTGTACATCGGCCTGAACGGCACACCCGAAGAGCTGGGCCTGCCTAAAACCAACTACTGGATCTATCCGGAGGATGCCGATCATGACAGCTGTGTGGACCGCTACCTAAAAGACATTGATCAGCCCTTCCCGGCAGTGTATATCTCTTTCCCGGCCGCAAAAGACCCGGACTGGTCAAATCGTTATCCCGGCCGCAGCACAATTGACATTATCACCTTTTTACCTTTCGAAAAAGTGGCCGACTGGGAAGGCAGTCGCTGGAAAAAAAGAGGGGAGGAGTATGAGGCGCTTAAAGAAAAAATGGCCCAGCGCTTACTGAAAGAACTGTATCGACAACTTCCCCAGGTAAAAGGGAAAGTCGATTGTTATGAATTATCCACGCCCTTGACAACGCAGCACTTCGTGAATTACGAGCGGGGGGAGATCTATGGATTGGACCACAGCCCGAGTCGTTTTCGCCAGCGATTTTTACGTCCCCGAACACCCATCAAGAATTTCTATCTGACCGGTCAGGACATCGTAACGGCCGGCATAGGAGGGGCGCTGTTTTCCGGTGTCCTAACCGTCGGAGCGATGACTGGTAAGAATGTTATGAAAAAAGTGATGGCATAGATATATTTATAGGCCGTTTAATTGCTTTTTAGGGCTTTGCGGCGCAGGTTATTAAAAGACCGGATCAGGTTTTTGTGTACCAGTGGATCCGTAATCCATCTTGGAAATAAAGGCTTGGATTTTGAGAAGATTCGGTATTCAACTTGTGTCTCTTCGGCTGTTGCTGCCAAATGCCAGCTTCCCTCATAGTACTCTATTCGGTTGATGCCTTTTTTGGCAGCCACCTTTCCGTCTGCAGAAGAAATATTAATATGAGCAATACCTGGAAATGCCTCCCATTTCAACTGATAAAGCGTAACGACATCCTGATTGTTAATGGGCCAGGGCAGTTTGAATTCGGTATAATTGTACCAGTTGTTGCGGTCTGCTGAAATATCAAAAGGATAACTTTGTTTTACCTGATCCATCCAGGGGGTATCGATTTTTTCCCCCCGGATAACTTCAATGATTTGTTGGGGAGGAGCCTTTATGGTCATCACGATCTTCATTTCTCTGGCTTTGCGTTTCGGCTCTGCCTCCATCCAGCGGGTATAGATGCGAATGCCGTCGCCCTCTTTTTTCATTTTCCAGGCTTCTTCATCCAAGCTTCCTCCGTTTTGTCCGGGCAGAACCTGGAAGGTAAATAGAGCGAGTAATAAAGTCGAAAAGGCGGCTTGTAAAAAAGATTTAATGGGATGCCGGTTTATGATGCTAGACTTCATGGTATTTGATTTTAAATGATGGTAAATAGGCAGAGGATCTGTCTGCCAGAGGTTACGCTTGTTCTGGAAGGTAAGCAAGAATCAGATTATTTTGCTCTTTTTACTATTTTTTCGGTAATCCGCTCAGAATTAGCCAGTATGGTCAGGCTTGGATTAACAATCAGAGAACTCGGAATAACGGAGCCATCGGTGATGTACATGTCAGGATAACCGAATACCTCGCCATCTTGATTAACCACTCCAAGCTTTTTATCGGTCGCCATCCGACAGGAGCCTAAATGATGAGAACTGGCCATGTGGATGTTATCGTAAGGAACTCCTTTTGAAGTCATAAAATCCATATTGAGGACTTCTCCACCACTTTTTTCTACCAGGTCGGTGAGCATGTTCCATCCTTTTTTATAAAATTTTTGCAGTTTATCCAGGTTTTGGGTGGAAAGCTCAAATTCGTCATTACCCTTTTTTACTAATTGAACCGTTGTGGGGGAATGCCCGTAGGCGGCTAAGAGGATAGCTCTTCTGCGAAAGGATTTCATCATATTCACATGATCTTTTCCCCAATAACCGAAGGGGCCGTGGGCAGCTCGGCTCAGTCTTGTAATACCAAACCAGCTAAGCGGCAAGGCTTTCCCGGACGTGAGCATAATGCCTTTTGATTCTAAAAACTGATAGCTGATGATGCCCGGATGCGAACGGCCGGAGAACATATCCCCGTCTGGGCACCAATCCGGCAGCAGTGCCGTTAATCTGGCGGAGGCATTAAAAACGATGTGTTTTCCAACCTGCGAGCTCAAGCGGCGAAGATGTTTTTTTGACTTCAGTAATAGTTTGGCCGTTCCCAGCGTACCGCCGGCCAGGATAAGCACTTTTGTCACAAACTTTTTGAGAGGCCCTTTTTCCCCGGTAGGCTTGCATGTCACTTCAAAGCGATAGGGCAGGGTACCGATGGGCGCACTGCTCGACAAATATTTGTTATTGGACAAGGGTTTGATATACAGGGCTTCCATCCCGCTTACCAACTGAGCGCCGGCATTTTTGGCTTCCGGCAGGTAATTAAGCAGTAAGGATTGTTTGGCGCCAAAAACACAACCGGTGATACACCTTCCACAGTGCTGGCAATTTTGAGCGGCATATCTGGCCCGGTCTGTGGAATAGCCCAGCTTATTCATCATTAATTGAAAAACCTGGCCACTCTTAGGGACCTTCTCTTCCGGGATCTGCTCTACTTTCAGCATTTTTTCTCCTACGTCATAATAAGGATCTAGACACTGTCGGTTAAGGCCCTCCGGCCAGAGCAAAGTGCCGCTTTCATCCTTATGGTCAAAAATCATGGAAGGAGCTCGGAAGGAGAGCATCTCGTACAGGGAAGAGCCGCCCCCTTCTCCTTCAACATAATTTAAATTCAGGTCTTTGTTTCCCATCGATTTAAGGTATTTCAGCAAATACTCAGGATGTTGCGTATGCCTGAAATCCTGGTAAGGGTTAATAGCAGGCCCTTTTTCAAGGATCGTTACCCGGGCTCCTGCCTTTGCCAGGCGTAGAGCCGGAGGGGCCGCTCCAAAACCGGAACCGATGATCAATACATCATTCAGGATCTTTTTCATGATAGTTGCTTTAAATGAAGTTTCATTAATGATAGTTGCCGTCGGTCGTTATGGGCCTGCCGGCAAATTCCTGGAAATTGGAATAGGAGGTTTTTATGGCCCCAGGTTCAAACTTTGCCTTGAAATCGATCAAACTGCAGGATTCTTCGGTCTTGTAAAAGCCCGTAAAAACCGTCACCTGTGTCACATAAATAGAAGCTGAATACAATTTGCGAAGCATATCTCCGGCCCGAAGGCCACTCTTGATCACTGCGGCTCTTTGTTCATAAGACAGACCAGAAAATTGGCGGTTTCCAAAAAGTCGTTTGCTTCTTTTTTTCAAATCCAGTAATAGTATTCTTCTGTACTTCGCGAATCCGTAGGCGGGCTCGTAGAAAACCACATCAATATCAGGATGGTTCGTAGGCGCCCCGGGAACGACTGTATCCATAAAGGAGCGGATCGTTCGCTTTCCCGGCGGCCCAATTGTGGACGCATCCTCCTCACTCGTAAAGTCCGGTGGGTTACATCCTACCATCATGGCGGATGTTACAAGGAGCATCCCTTTGATTATTTCTCTTCTGGAGATCATATGGAGTTTGTTTTGGTTCAGTTATAAATTAGGGGCAGAAAAGGAGGGGTTGGGAGTCGATGTTGAATCAGTTAAATATTTTTTTATTGAATTTGTATAAAACTGGATCTCTTTTTCAATTATAGGGACGGGATCAATTAAAATGAGCAATAAAAAGAACTGATAAAGTGAAAATGGTGTCCCGGGGCGCGCCGCGGCCCGGGACACCATTTTCACTTTATCAAAAAAAACATCCATCATTATTTTGATTTATAAAACCCTCTCCCTTATATTTGAGCCAAATTAAGACAACAATATTATGTTTACCGTATATACAACTTCTTGGTGGTGGCACGATCATTCGAACATTCGGGTGAAGTAGCACGCTATTGAGTAGTTAATAAAAGCGGCTTGTTGGTTTCACCCGGCAAGCCGCTTTTGTTTTTTCTAAACCACTGAAACAACTATGGATATTTCAACAACACCCAAGGTACATATTCAAACCAAAGTCACGCGGCACCTGGCGGATACCATCACGCCGGTGTCCCTGTACCTCAAGGTTCGGGATCATTTTACCGTGCCGGTCCTACTGGAAAGTAACGACTTCAGCGATGCCGAAAACTGCTATTCCTTTGTCGGATTGGATGAGATCGGCTCTTTTGCTGTTCAAAATGGGACGATTACCTTTCAATTCCCTGGGCATAAAAAGGAGAGCACGCCAGTGGAGGACGTCACCACCGTTCCCAAGGCTTTGAAAGACTTTCTCGATACTTTTTCTTTGGAACAGGAAGGTGCATTCAAAGCTTTCAACGGCCTGTTCGGCCACGTAGGCTTTGAAGCAGTTCAATATTTCGATACCCTCGAATTCGATCCGGAGAAGAGGAAGATGGACTTACCGGATATTCGTTTTTCCATACATCGCTTTATCATCGCCATCAACCACTACAAAAACGAACTCCACATCCTCGAAAACCTCCTCCCCGGCGAATCCTCCCGCCTCGAACAACTCGAAAATCTCATCAACAGTCAAAAAGTAGCTCAACACAAATTCCAGCTGGAAGGGGAGGAGAGCAGTAATCTGACAGACCAAGAGTTTATGGATCTGGTAACGGCCGGTAAAAAGCATTGCCAGATCGGGGATGTTTTCCAGATTGTGTTCTCTCGTCAGTTTACTCAAAAATTTAAGGGTGACGACTTCAATGTCTACCGGGTTCTTCGCTCTATCAATCCGTCTCCTTATCTGTTCTACTTCGATTACGGCAACTACAAAATTTTTGGTTCTTCTCCGGAATCCCAGATGGTGATCCGTGACGGGGTGGCTACAGTGAACCCTATTGCCGGTACCTATCGCCGATCGGGAGACAATCAGATCGATGCGCAGCGCGCGCTCGAACTAACCAATGACCCCAAGGAAAATGCGGAGCACATCATGCTGGTCGACCTGGCCCGCAACGATCTTGGGCGGCATTCGAAGGAAGTACGTGTGAAAAAACTTAAAGAAATACAGTTTTTTAGTCATGTGATTCACCTGGTGTCGAAAGTAGAAGGCGAATTGGAAGATGATACGAACCCCATTCAGATTTTTGGCGATACCTTCCCTGCGGGAACCCTGTCCGGTGCGCCTAAATACAAGGCTATTGAGTTGATTAATCAATATGAGAATCAGAATCGGAGTTTTTACGGAGGTTCGCTCGGCTTCATCGACTTTCACGGGAATATGAATCAGGCCATTGTGATCCGCTCTTTTTTGAGTAAGGACAATACACTTCACTATCAGGCCGGTGCCGGCATCGTGGTGAGCAGTGTAGAACACAGTGAGTTGCAGGAAGTCAATAACAAATTAGGTGCGTTAACGAAGGCTTTGAAGGAAGCTGAAAACTTGTAGACCTTTAAAATCAGAACATCATGAAATTACTGGTAGTAGATAATTACGACTCTTTTACATATAACCTGGTTCAGTATTTGCAGGAAATTTTAGGAAAAAAAGTGGATGTGTTTAGAAACGACGCTATTGCCCTGGAAGAAGTAGATCGTTACGATGTGATCGTGTTATCGCCCGGGCCTGGCCTTCCGTCGGATGCCGGCATCATGCCCGGACTGATCAAAAAATATGCGCCTTCTAAGTTTATACTAGGCGTTTGTCTGGGCCATCAGGCCATCGGTGAGGCTTTCGGGGCTCCGTTGGAAAACCTCTCAAAAGTCTATCACGGGATTGCAACCCCTATTCAAATCACTCAAGGGGAGGATATCCTGTTCGAGGAGCTTCCCTCTCAGATTGAGGTGGGGCGCTATCATTCCTGGGTAATCGATAAGCGGGAAGTTCCCGCTGAACTTCAGGTTACTGCGCTGGATAGTCAAGGGGAAGTGATGGCGATGAAACATAGGGAATATGACGTCTGGGGCGTCCAGTTCCACCCCGAATCGATCATGACAAAGGACGGAATGAAAATGCTGGAGAATTTTCTAACCCACTGCTCAAAAGCCTTAAAAGCTTCTGTGAGCATATAATTTTAAAATCCGTACCATCCGTGTAAATCAGTGTCTAATTTTGCTTTGTTTTTGACGCGGATTTGCACGGATAATACGGATAACGATCAACCAACAACTATCAACCTAAGATGAAAGCCATTTTATCAAAATTATTCGAACACAGAGAATTAGACCGGGAAGAAGCGAAGTCCGTTCTGATTGATGTTGCCCACGGCAAATTCAATCATATTCAGGTCTCTGCTTTCACCACCGTATACAATATGCGCCACATCACCCTCGGCGAGCTCGAAGGCTTCCGGGATGCCCTGCTGGAGCTATGCGTGCCTCTGGAACTGAATGGAGAAGATACCATCGATATCGTCGGGACCGGTGGGGACGGCAAAAACACCTTTAATATTTCAACTACTTCTGCCTTCGTTATTGCCGGTGCGGGTTATAAGGTCACCAAACATGGTAGCTACGGAGTTTCTTCAGCAGTAGGTTCCTCTAATGTACTACAGGAGTTGGGATATGAATTTACTAATGACGGCGATACCCTGCGCCGACAACTGGATCAGGCCGGGATTTGTTTTTTACATGCACCCCTGTTTCATCCGGCCATGAAAGAGGTAGTGCCCGTGAGAAAACAGCTGGGGATGAAGACCTTTTTTAACATGCTGGGGCCCTTAGTCAACCCTGTCCAGCCCAAATATCAGCTTTTTGGGACCTTCAGCCTTGAATTAGCGCGTATGTATCAGTACATTATGCAGCAAACGGGCCGGCAGTTTTCCATCGTATTCGCCCTGGACGGCTACGACGAGATATCCCTGACCGGCGATGCCAAAATCCGTACCAACGAAAGTGAACGTTTGCTTTCTCCGGAAGATATGGGTAAAAAGCCCGTTCAGCCGGAGGCATTATACGGAGGAGAAACGAATGAAGAGGCGGCTGCCATTTTATTATCAGTCCTGAAAAACGAAGCGACCGCTGCTCAAAAGGATGTGGTTATAGCTAATGCGGGCCTGGCTATTCATTGCATTCGCCCGGAACAGTCCATCATCGATTGTATAGAAGAGGCGAAGGAGAGTATTGAGAGTGGGAGCGCTTTGGAGGTGTTTAAGAAATTAGTTCATAGTTCATAGTTCATGGTTCAGGGTTCCCTGTTGGGGATCATTTTTTGATCAGGTAGTTATTTTAAGATTTCTTATCCGGCACGCAGATTTCGCCAATTTCGCAGATTATTTCATCTGCGGCATCTGCGTGGCCAAACAAGAGCTCGAGTAAAAAGCACCGGTTAAAAACTTGCAGAATCAAACAAATAACTAACAACAGATAACGAATAACTAAAAACAATGACCATACTAGACAAAATTGTAGCACACAAACAAAAAGAAGTCGCTCAACTCAAAGAGCGCTACCCTATAAAATTACTGGAAGAAAGCATCTACTTTTCCACACCCACCGTGTCGATGAAAGAATATTTGCTTCGACCCGACAAATGTGGCATCATCGCTGAATTCAAACGGAAGTCCCCCTCCAAGGGAGACATCAATCCGTATGCCTCTGTGGAGCAGGTAACCATTGGATACATGCAGGCCGGTGCTTCCGGGTTATCCATTTTGACAGACCAGGAATTTTTTGGCGGGAAAAACGACGATTTGACGACTGCACGAAAGTTCAACTTTTGCCCTATCCTGCGCAAGGACTTTATCATCGACGAATACCAGATCCATGAGGCTCGCTCTATCGGAGCTGATGTAATTCTGCTGATCGCTGAATGCTTGGAAAAAGATCAGCTGAAAAGCTTGGCGGCTACAGCCAAATCTCTGGGCCTGGAAGTACTGATGGAGGTTCATTCAAAAGAAGAATTGGCCAAATTGAATGAGCATGTAGACATTGTAGGAGTGAATAACCGGAACCTGAAAGACTTCTCCGTCAGCATCGCCACTTCGATTAATCTCTTTAAGGATATCCCTGCTGAGCTGGTGAAAATCTCTGAGAGTGGGATCAATGATCCGAATGCGATCGTAAAGCTTAAAAAGGTAGGTTATCAAGGCTTCCTGATCGGAGAATATTTTATGAAAACGGCTGATCCGGCCAAAACCTGCCGGGAGTTCATCAAGCGGGTTAAATATATTGAGGAAACTTATAAAAACGCTATTGCCTAATGAAAGTGAAAGTTTGTGGGATGCGATCCCCTGAAAATATAAGTGCGCTTTTGGAATTGCCCATTGATTTTATCGGGTTTATTTTTTACCCCAAGTCTGCTCGTTTCGTGGGGAAAAAGAAGCTCGATAAATGGATGGCAGCTAATTCAGAAGCTTTTGGCGAGGTCAAAAAAGTGGGGGTGTTCGTGAATGCTGAAGTAGAAGAAATTCTCAATGCCGTTCATGACTATCAGCTTGATTATGTACAGCTTCATGGAAATGAAAGCGCCGAATACTGCCGGGAACTGTCCATCCTATGGCAGGTTAGTAGTGTACGTAAGGCTCGAATGATCAAAGCCTTTTCGATCGACGAAGAATTTGATTTTTCTGTCACCGAAGCCTATGCTCCTTATTGCAGTTATTTCCTTTTTGATACAAAAGGGTCCCTGCCGGGAGGTAACGGAGAGCCCTTCGATTGGTCCTTGCTGGATACCTATCAGGGGGTTACACCCTTCCTGCTCAGCGGAGGGATCGGCCCGGAATCGGCCCAATCTGTCAGAGCCCTTGACTTTCCGCAATTATCCGGAGTGGATATCAACAGCCGATTCGAAGCCGCTCCTGCCGAAAAGGATATTGAAAGCATCCGGGCGTTCATTCAAGAAGTTAAAAATCTGGAAAAACCTGAATTATGATAGCGATTGACCAAAAAGGATACTATGGAGAGTTTGGCGGGGCCTTTATCCCCGAAATGCTCTATCCAAATATTGAAGAATTACGCGAGCAATACCTGGCCATTATGGCCGACGATTCCTTTGAAAAGGAGTTCCGGCAATTACTGAAGGATTATGTGGGGCGGCCGTCTCCTCTGTACCTGGCAGAGCGCCTGTCTGAACACTACCAGGCGTACATCTACCTGAAGAGGGAAGACCTCAACCATACCGGCGCTCATAAGATCAATAATACGGTCGGACAGATCCTGATGGCCGAACGGCTGGGGAAAAAGCGGATCATTGCCGAAACCGGCGCCGGTCAGCACGGCGTAGCCACCGCAACTGTTTGTGCTCTCAAAGGAATTGAATGCATCGTGTACATGGGAGAGATCGACATTCAGCGTCAGGCCCCCAATGTGGCGCGCATGAAGATGCTGGGAGCAGAAGTCCGACCCGCTACCAGCGGCAGTAAAACCCTCAAAGATGCCACCAACGAAGCCATCCGCGACTGGATCAACAATCCGGAGGATACCCATTACATTATTGGGTCTGTGGTTGGGCCGCATCCTTATCCCGATATGGTAGCCCGTTTTCAGTCTGTTATTTCGGAAGAAATGCTGTGGCAATTGAAAGAACATACCGGCAAAGAAGATCCGGATGTGATCATTGCCTGTGTTGGAGGTGGAAGTAATGCAGCTGGAGCATATTATCATTATCTCAATAAAGACCAGGTTCGCCTGGTAGCGGTGGAAGCAGCCGGGCATGGTATTCACAGCGGCGAATCAGCAGCCACCAGTGTACTCGGAACCAAGGGGATTATCCATGGTAGCCGGACCTTACTGATGCAAACACCGGATGGCCAGATTGTAGAACCTTATTCGATCTCTGCCGGATTGGACTATCCCGGGATCGGCCCAATGCATGCCCACCTGATTGCATCCGGTAGGGCAGAAGCGGTTAGCATTACGGATGATGAGGCGTTGGCTTCAGCTTATTTTGTATCCAAAAAAGAAGGTATTATTCCGGCTTTGGAAACGGCACATGCTTTTTCCGCATTAGATAAAATCGAGTATGACTCCTCGGATGTGATTGTGGTCAACCTATCCGGCCGGGGAGATAAGGACCTGGCTACCTTCATCAAACATTACGATCGATTCCATAAATAATGGTATGGAGTAATGGGTATTGAGTATGGAGAACATGACAATACTCAATACCCAATACCCAATACCCAATACCCAAAATTATGAGTAGGATAAAAAAGCTTTTTCAAGAAAAAAAAGAGGACATTCTCAATATCTACTTTACAGCTGGTTTTCCGCAACTGGATTCAACCGAAGCAGTTATTCTTTCTCTGGAAAAGGCCGGTGCGGACCTGATAGAGGTAGGCATGCCTTATTCCGATCCTTTAGCAGACGGACCGACCATCCAGCAGAGCGGACAGGTAGCTTTGTCCAACGGAATGACCCTGGACATACTTTTTTCCCAAATCGAAAGTACCCGTCAAAAAACTGAGATCCCGCTGGTGCTGATGGGGTATTTCAACCAGGTGATGCAGTACGGCGAGCAACAATTTTTTGACCGCTGCCGGGAGGTAGGTATAGACGGCCTGATCCTGCCTGATCTTCCGATCTATGAGTACGAGACTTTCTATCAGGATATGATCGAGCAGGCCGGGCTGGATATTAGTTTCCTGATCACCCCTCAAACCAGTGAGGAACGTATTTTGAAAATCGATGAGCTGACTCGCGGTTTTCTATATATGGTATCTAATTCTTCTATCACCGGAGCCAAAAAGGGCATTTCCGATAAGCAGGTGGCTTATTTTAACCGCATCAACGACATGCAGCTGAAAAATCCACGTCTGATCGGTTTCGGGATTTCTGATAATGAGACCTTTTCTACGGCTTGTCAGTATGCCAATGGTGCCATCATAGGCAGTGCCTACATCAATACTTTGAAGGATAGTAAAGACATCCGGGAAACGACCCTAGAATTTGTAAAGATGGTAAGAGGAGAAAGTGTTAAGGTGTAGGAAGGTCGAAGGTCGAAGGTCGAAGGTCGAAATATGATATGAGCTTACAACGAACAACGAACAACGAACAACGAACAACGAACAACGAACAACGAATAACTAATAACGAACAACCAATACAATGATCATCCAATTAGAACCAAGCATCAATCAAGACCAAATCCAGGCCCTGAAAAATAAGCTTGGAGAGATAAAATACAAAGCCAATAAAGTCACGACTCAATACGGTGATTATCTCGTTTGCGTCGGGAAAAAAGAATTTGACATCCGCTCCATCGGAAAGATGCCCGGCATCAAAGACATCCACCGGGTCAGTGACGCCTACAAGCTGGTGTCCAAAAAATGGAAGGTAGGGCAAAGCATGATCGACCTGGGCGATGGTGTTAAGATCGGAGACGGCCAATTCGCTCTTATGGCCGGGCCCTGTTCCATCGAATCCGAAGAGCAAATACAAAAAACCATTGCTCACCTGAAAGCCAATAATGTCAAAATTATGAGGGGAGGGGTGTACAAACCCAGAAGTTCCCCTTATTCCTTCCGCGGCCTGGGCATTGAGGGCCTGAAGTTGTGGCACAGCCTGGCCAAAGAAGCCGGTATCAAGATCATTACAGAAGTGATGATGGTTGAGCAGATCGAATCGATGGCCGACTATATAGATATCTTTCAGGTAGGCGCACGTAATGCGCAGAATTTTAATTTGTTAGACGCATTAGGTGAAGTAGATAAACCAGTCCTTCTGAAAAGAGGCATGTCCGGCACCCTGGATGAATTATTGCAGTCTGCCGAATATATTTTCTCCAACGGCAATGAAAAGATCATGCTCTGCGAGCGCGGCATACGGACCTATGAAAATGCTTATCGAAATACCTTCGATATTAACGCCATCGCTACTTTGAAAGAAAAGAGCCATCTGCCTGTTATCGCGGATCCTTCTCATGGCATTGGCGTACGTCGCTTTGTGGATAAGATTGCCTATGCCTCCACCGTAGCCGGTGCGGATGGTATCATCATGGAAGTGCATCATACGCCTGAGAAGGCATTCTCTGACGGGCAGCAGACACTGAATTTTCAGGAAGCGGAAGAAGTTTATCAGAAGGTAAGGAAGCTAAGGGAGATTTTTTAATTGAAATTTTTTTAAAAAAATCCCAAAAGCCCGGACATTTTCCTGAGCCAATACACAGTAATATGTCACCAATTATCAATCAGGAAAAACAAAGGTCATGTTATTCATCAATCACCAAACAGTCGAACAAGCATTAGATCAACTCCAAAATGACGAGGCATTCCAGGCAGTAGTCAGCAATATCAAAGCAGGAAAATTCGTCCGCAACAGAGAAGAAAAGGATTACAATGACCGTATCATCTATACCCAGGAACTAAGGAATTACCTTTATAACCCTGCCGTCCTGAATGTTATTTTTGGCAACCAGCCATTAAAAGAGAAGTTTTTCAGAGCCTTTGGCTACAAGGGAGAAGTGAGCTTTACAATCTATCCTAAATGTTGGTTGAGAGATCTTCCTCTGCTGGACATCGGAAAAAATGTCTATTTAGCAGATAATATCCTGTTGGGCACCAACCAGGTCACTCCCGACCAAAAAAGCTTGGTGGTTGGAAAGATCAAAATCGGTGACAATTGCATATTTGATCAGGGATGTTCAGTAGGAGGGAAAACGACTATTGGCCAGGATGGTATTATCGGGTTTGAAGTAGCGATTGGTTTTAAAAATAGAATTGGCGATCATGTAAAGATTGGAGAGCGCTCAACCATAGGTCATGGAAATCGCATTGGAGAAAATGTCACCATTGGATATATGAGTAAAGTTGGACACTTCTGCATCATCGAAGATGGAGTGGAAATTGATGAAATGACTGAAATTCCTTCCTATAGTCTGGTTACGAAAGAAGGCGTATTTCCTCGCCGGAAGCCATCAGAGAAAAGGTCGGCTATTGAAAGGACCCTCCCGAATGCTTCCAGTGATTTACGCAAGGCTTTATAAAAATGAATAAGCAACTGACGGCCGTCAGTTGCTTATTTTAAGCTACCCAATCGCTTGCTCCAGATCTCCAATAATATCTTCCACCTCTTCAATTCCTACACTCAAGCGGATCAAACCATCCGTAATGCCGTTTTCCAAGCGGACCTCTTTCGGTATATTGATATGTGACATAGAAGCCGGATGAAGCACCAGCGTATCCACATCCCCAAGGGTAGGAGCCAGGGTACAAAACTTGATTTTATTCATAAAACTAATACCCGCATCCAGGCCACCTTTCAGCTCGAACGATAGCATTCCTCCGAATTTCTTCATTTGTTTTTTAGCTAACTCATGGTCAGGATGAGAGGGCAGGCCGTTGTAATTAACCCGCTCCACTTTAGGATGTGATTCCAGGAATTCTGCAATCGCCTGAGCATTGGCGCTGTGTTTTTCCATCCGTAGTACCAGGGTTTTTGTGCCGTTATTCACCAGCCAGGCATCCCAGGGGTTGCAATTGGTACCGGCCAGTTTCATGGTTTGCCATACTTTTCCGCGCATCAGTTCCAGGTCTTTACCGATCAACACCCCTGCGATGGAATTGCCGTGTCCATTCAGGAATTTGGTGGTCGAATGTATGATGAAATCGACCCCAAAGCGAAATGGCTGTTGCAGATAAGGGGTGGCAAAGGTATTATCTACGGCACTATAGGCATGGTACTTTCTCGCCAGGCTTGACAGTCCTTCGATATCCACACAAGCTAAGGTCGGGTTGGCCGGCGTTTCAAAATACACCATTCGGATGCTGGGATCTGATTTTAGCAGCCGCTCTACTTCCTCCAGGTCTTTTAGGTTGGTCATGATCGTTTCAATCCCAAGCGGGCCGAAGGTTTTTAAAAAAAGCTCGGAAGTACCCCCATAAATATTTCCTTGTGTGAGGATCTTTTCTCCCGATTTGACGACGGACATGATCATAGTGGATATGGCGGACATACCGGAACTGACCATTAAGCCTTCCGCTTCTATGTCCAAGCCATGGGTCTCAAATTGAGCCAGCTTTTGCTGGACTGCATCGATGGTAGGATTACCATACCGGCCATATACGTGGCCTTTTTCTTTTCCGGTAAAAATATTGATTCCCTGATCAATGCTTTCAAACTCAAAGGAAGAAGTAGGATATATTGGGATCTGATGCGATTTGGTCGTTTCTTTGTGGGGAATATCATGCACACAAAAGGAACCAAACTTTATTTCTTTTTTCATTGTTATGGATGTTTAAGTAGAAAAATGGGCCTTGACAAACTTATCGAATGTGGTCTAATTTTTTAACTTCACAAAAAAACATAAAAAACCAATAACCTAATAACCTAATAACCCAATAACCAATAACCCAACAACTAAAGTGAAGATGGAGGAGAAAAATGAATATATACAAGATGATTCTGAGAATGATGACTTGCAAGATTACAAGATCATCAAAGTAGATCCGAAACAATCGCCCATTCGTTTGGATAAATTTCTAATGGATCGACTGGAGAAAGTCTCCCGCAATCGCCTTCAAAATGCGATTAAAGCAGGCTCTGTTTTGGTAGATGGAAAAGAGGTGAAGCCAAATTTTAAGGTGAAACCAGGGCAGGAGATTGCAGTGGTGACCCCTCATCCGCCTGGCGAAAATGAGGCGGTGGTGCCTCAGAATATTCCGCTGGATATCCGCTATGAGGATGATGACCTCATGATCGTTCATAAGCCGGCTGGGATGGTGGTGCATCCTGGAATTGGTCATAGAAGAGGAACTTTAGTAAATGCCCTGGCCTATTATTTGGGACATAATGAGGTGCTTCCGGTGGAGGGCAGTAATTACCAGCAAAGAATGGGGCTGGTACACCGGATTGATAAAAATACCTCGGGCTTATTGGTGATCGCTAAAACGGATTATGCTTTGACGCATCTGGCCAAACAATTCTTTCACCACACCATTGAACGGACGTACTACGCCTTGGTCTGGGGGGAACCCACAGAACTGGAGGGAACCATAAGCGCTAACATCGGTCGGCACCCTCGTTTCAGAAAAAAATACACGGTTTTTCCCGAAGGGGATGAAGGCAAATGGGCCGTTACTCATTACAAGGTTATGGAGCCCATGTACTATGTAAGCCTGGTGAAATGCAATCTGGAAACGGGGCGCACCCACCAGATCCGTGTGCACATGCAGCATCTGGGGCATCCGCTTTTTAATGACGATCGTTACGGAGGGGACAAGATCATGAAAGGGACTGTTTTCAGCAAATACAAGCGCTTTGTGGAAAATTGTTTCACGCTGATGCCCCGACATGCTCTGCATGCTAAATCTCTGGGCTTTGTACATCCTACCACGGGTAAAGAGATGTATTTTGATTCCGAGCTGCCGGAAGACTTCACGGAGGTGTTGAATACCTGGCGGAACTATGTGCAATACCGAAAAGAACTGACCAAAGGGGAAGATGGGAGATATAAGGAGAAGTAGGAAGGGGGAGTTTGAAGGTCGAAGGTCGAGGGATGAAGGTCCAAGGTCGAGGGACGAAGGACGAAGGTCGGATTGGAAGGGGGATCGCCTTTGCTGGGGCTACGGCGGTCGGGGAAGGTCGAAGATAAGCTTCCTGCTATTGAAAAATGAATAATAGCTTATAAGATTTTTGAAAAAGCAGATTCAATAAATCAGCATGGATCAAAAGCCAGGAGAAAATTATATCGCCATTACTAAAGCCTGGGTAGAAAAAATGGTGATCGGACTGAATTTGTGCCCGTTCGCGAAGGCCCCTTTTCGCAAAGGAAGGATACGCTTTTGTGTGTTTGAAGGAACAGAGCTTGAAAAGCTGATGCAGTTATTTCTTCAGGAACTAAGTTGGTTGGAAGAGGCTTCCCAACAGGAGACCGAAACTACGCTTATTATTCATCCTAATTTGCTGACTTCCTTTGATGAGTACCTGGATACCTTGCCTTTGTTTGAATCTTTAATTCAATCCAGTGGTCTTGAAGGTACCCTTCAGGTAGCTTCCTTTCATCCGGAGTATCAATTCGCCGGAACCGAAAAAGAAGATGCAGAAAATTATACCAACCGTTCACCTTTTCCCATGCTTCACCTGATCCGGGAAGATAGTATCAGCCGGGCCGTAGATCAATATCCGGATATAGAGGGCATTCCGGAGCGAAACATCCAAAAACTGGAGTCCATGGGGATAGAAGAGATAAAAAAGCTACTTTTATCTATCCACAAATGTGAATAGCATAACCGACAACCGACAATGAACTTAACTAAAAGAATAAAAGCATTAACTGCTCTTGGCGAACATCTCAGTCAAAAAGACGAATACCTCGAGGCTGTGATGCATCGGAGCATGTATCACAACCCATGGTTTACAATGGAAAACCAACGGCAAGCGGTGGAGGCTATCCGACAAAATTTTTTAGCAGAAGAAAAACTAAGAGCGTGGGTCCAAAGATATCATATGCCCGAAGAAACTACGAAAATGAAAAATGTGGGGATCGTAATGGCAGGGAATATTCCTTTGGTGGGTTTTCATGATATGCTATGTGTATTTTTGTCGGGCCACCGCTCCATGATTAAGTTATCCGATAAAGATCCTTATTTACTGCCTTACCTTTTACAGATATTAGCTCGAATTGACCAGGATACGGAAGCTTATTTCCAGATGGTGGATACACTCAAGGGCTTTGATGCAGTGATTGCCACCGGTAGCAACAATTCTTCGCGTTACTTCGATTACTATTTTTCAAAGATCCCTAATGTCATACGGAAAAACCGGAATGCGATTGCCATATTGAGTGGAGAAGAAACGGAGGAAGAGCTCAAGGCACTAGGCCAGGATGTATTTAATTATTTTGGATTGGGCTGCCGGAATGTGGCCAAGATCTATGTACCGGAAGGCTACCAATTCGACGCTTTGCTGGAAGCTTTGCATGAATACAGGGAAATCGTTCTTCATAACAAGTACAAGAATAATTTTGATTACAACTTTGCCATCCAGGTGCTCAACAAAGTCCCTTATCTTTCTAATGGCTGCATCATTTTAATAGAAAACAGGTCTCTACAATCAAGGGTGGGAGAATTGCACTTTGAATATTACAGTGATCCTGTTGAACTGGAACAGGAAATCGACCAAAGAGCGGAAGAAATCCAGTGTGTTGTGGCCAGAGAGGGGGTGCTTGAGCGGTCGACTTTGCCATTTGGAAAGGCTCAGCAGCCGGAATTATGGGATTATGCCGATGGGGTAGATACACTCGAATTTTTGCTAAATATCTAATCAATGAACCGGAATACTTACCTGATTGCTCTACTGACCACTTTTTCATTCATGGCTTGCCAGCCGGAAGAACCTACAACGGTTCTGATAAATGGCTCAAACGGCGTTCGTCCCTTGGTGGAAGCGCTGGCGGAAGCCTTTCAACCCTTACACCCTCAAGTACCTCTTTCCATTGCGGCTACCATGGGAAGTAAGGAACGAATTGAGGCCCTGGCTGCCGATAGCATAGACATCGCCATGGCCAGTCATGGGGTGGATGAGTCGGCGCTGACCGAGCAAGGTTTTGAAGTGATCCTGTTTGCCCAAATGCCGGTGGTAATGGCCGTCCATAAAGATGTTGGTATCGGAAACCTGACCAGTGAGCAGATCTGTGATATTTATGCCGGAAACCTAACGAACTGGCAAGAAGTGGGAGGGAATGATCTGCCGATTCAGGCGCTGAGCCGGCCATTTGAAGAAGTAGATGCGGAGGTAATCCTGGAGCACATTCCTTGTTTTGCGGAGATTGAGTTGGACAGCAGCGTGCGTTTCGAAGAACGATCCGGAGACATGGCCAGGGCTTTGGCAGCTACCCCCGGGAGTATTGGTATGACTACCATGACGCGCGTCAATCAGAGCGAAGGTGCATTCCAGGCTATTGCTATAGATGCCGTTTCTCCGAATATGGAAAACATTAGGGCGAGGCGCTATCAACTGTTACGGAATTCTTATTTGGTGGTGAAAAAAGTGGATATCCCCTCGGTGGATGTCTTTTTATCCTTTGTCCTAAGTGAAGAGGGAAAAAAGGTAATAGAAAAAAATGAAGCCATTCCTTTCTCTGCCGATTAAGGGATATTAATTTTTTAGCTTACTGACCAATGCTTCAGAAAAATCTACCATTTTGGTGGCTTCCTCTGTTTTGGCCAGCCTTAGGTATTTAAAGATTAATAAGGCCTCCCCATTACATTCGATGTGGTAAATGTCTTCATTTTCGAAGAAATGAATGAGGTCAGGTGTAAACAACTGCCGGATGGTATGCTCGTCTTCTCCTTTCAGCAGGAATTTCTTGGAAAAATGAGTAAATAGCTCAAAATCAATGTCTTTTTGCCCCGAAAAAGCCATGACCCGATCGAATATTTTATCGAAATAGCCTTCTTTTTCCAGTACAAAGTGTGGCAATTCAAAGGGAAGCCGGATGACCTGAACGGTGGTGTTATACACTTCCGTGGCCAATAAAGCTCCTTCGTCGAAGGTGACATCAGCCATTTGCCAATAGATGTTTTTTTGGGCATAAGAACCAACGATGGAATTGGTTTTACGTTCGATCGGACGAGTTTCAAAAAACTGAAAATTCTGAAGATAGGACGTATTCCAGTCGACCTCCGGCTGATAAACCCAATCGTGTTCCCTCGCCAATTCTTTTAATTTTTTTTGTCGTGAGTTTAAGCGAATTTTGGGTTTAGTGAATCGACTTTTTAAAGCCAAAGGATGATTGGTGGATGCTACGTGATACTCAAAGCCCTCCATCACAAAATACCCACCATTTTCCTGATAGCGCCGGCCATATTCTTTGATATATTCCTGGACGGTCAAGTCTACCAATCGCGCTTCTGTAAAGCGTACGGTTAGATGAGATCCCTTTGGCACTTGTTCGATCATGTCTTTTAAAAACAACATGGATAAAAAGTTGGCGATCCCTTTTACATTGAGTAAATAAAACCCCTTTTTATTTTCTTCTAAAGTAGTTCCGGACCGGAAAATCATTTGGAAAAAATCCACCACCGGCAGTCGGGCCAAAAGCAAGTGCACGATCAGGGTCAGGGCAATCCCGCCAAAAATGCCCCATAACAGATCGGTGTACAGGGTAATAATAAGCGTCCCCACTAAAAAAAGCAACTGCTCTATCCCTTGATTATAAGCTTGCTTGAATACCCAGGGAGCGGCCAGTTTGTAACCCGTGAATACCAAAATGGCAGCCAGGGCAGCCAGCGGGACCTGGCTGATAACAGGGGCCAGCAGGAGAATAAACAGAACCAGAAAAAGACCGTGATAAACATTGGACCAGCTCGTTTTCGCATTGTTATTGATGTTGACGGAACTGCGAACGATGACTGTAATAATGGGGAGCCCTCCGAGCAAGCCGGACACCATATTACTGATACCTAAACCGACCAATTCTTTATTGGGGTTCGTTGTTCTTTTGTAGGGATCCAGTTTGTCTATCGCTTTAGAAATGGCCAGTGTTTCAATGGATGCAATGAGGGTGATGGAAATCACGGCCAGCCAGAAAGTCCCGTCCCCGATTCGGGAAAAGTCGGGGAAAATAAAGCTGTCCAATAAATTATCCGGTAAAGTAATAAGGAAGTTAGGGCCTACTTCATAGGTCTTTCCCCAAAAAATCAGTTGGTGAAGTTCGAAAAAATCAAACCAGTAAACAAAAGGAATAGATAAAACCAAGACCCAGATTGGGGCCGGTAAAAAATGAAAAAGCTTGTAGCTGATCTTGGAATGGTAAATCAACAATAAAATACTCACAACTGAGATAATTGTCACAAATGGATTGAGGCTTAACAAGCTGCCGGGAATGTCCAGCAAGACGCCTATGGTAGAATCGGCTGCTGAATCGGAGCCCAGGGCTATATGTATCTGTTTGCTAAATATAATCACCCCGATCGCGGCCAGAACGCCGTGGATGACCGAAGAAGGATAGATCTCCGCAATTTTTCCAAGCTTGAACAGGCCCAAAAAAACCTGTATGACACCACAGATTAGAATAGCTGCCATCACATAATTCAGCTCCCGGCCGGAACCATCCTTCAGGCTGATCACGGCGGTGTACACCACAGCGATCAATCCCGCCGCAGGGCCGTTGATAGCTACATAACTTCCTCTGAATATGGTGGCCACAAACCCACCAATGGCAGCAGTGAGTATACCTGATATGGGAGGCAAACCGGAGGCAATGGCAATGCCCAGACTGAGCGGCAGCGCTACTAATGAGACACTAAAGGCCGCAATCAGGTCATTCCTCCAATGCTTGATCAACCCCTGCCAGCCGGTAGCGGGTACAACATGGTTTTTGATGTTGGACATTTAATTATTTGGTTATCGAGATATGAATACAAGGTCCGTACAACAATATTTAAAGCTAATATGCTGCCGATCGGCAGCATATTAGCTTTAAATATTGTTGTTAAAAACCAATGGATTCAACTAAAAATAAAAAAAATTATGGAGGATCAATGCCTCTGCATTTGAATGTGGGAGCAGGCCCACAAAATAGTTTTTTACTTACCAGACTTTTCATTCAATAGGGCCGAACACTTCAAAGCGATGGCATTGGTCCATCCAAAACCATCTTGGTTGGGGTATTCTCCTCCTCCGGCCGGCAGATCCGGTTGAACAACATTGTATTTTTCCATCATTTTTTGATCCTGGGCGTACACTTTTCGATTGAGCGCCAGCCATCTGCCGGCAATTTCAAGGGCCTGCTCTTTGTAGCCGTAATTTAGTAATCCTTTAATGGTGATCCATTGTAAGGGAGCCCAACCATTCGGAAAATCCCATTGTTCAGCAGCAGGTCCAAGGGTGGTGACGACTCCGCCGGGAAATAAAAAGTCTTGCTCAATCTTTTCGGCAACTGCTTCGGCTTGTTCTTCACTGGCCATTCCTACATAAAGAGGATAAGCAATGGCTAAAGTCTGAGCCTGGGTAGAAGCTTGTAACTGAAAATCGTAGTCTTTGTAAAAACCGTCTTCCTGTTTCCAGAGGAAACGATTAACAGCGCTTTTTCGATTTGCAGCATTTTGGGAATAAACAGCTGCTTTTTCAGAATTTCCTTCAGCTTCATTTAATTTTGAAAGGAGTAGTTCTGCCTGAAAAAGCAAGCTGTTAAGGCAGATAGGTATAATATCCATGGCATGGCAGGTCGATTTGTCGGCTGGATCATGGAACCAGCGGCTGCTGAAATCCCAACCGGATTCGCAGGTAGCCCGCATGTGCCTGAAATATTCTTCCTGTTCGCCCGGTCCTTTTCCGGCCGCCCATCTCATTTCTTTGCCGTAAGCTTCTGCTCGAGGTAGCTCTCGAGCACTGTAGTAGCGGTTTAAAAGTGTTTTTTTCTCCAGTTTTACAACTCGTTCGGAAGCTATTTTTGGAGCCTTTATTTGTTGCTCGCCCTGCATCCAGAATTGGTACTCTTTTTCTAAAGCGGGAAGAAATGTTTGGATACTTCCCTGCCCGTTTTTTTCGGCATAGGCCTCTAAGCCGGCCGCAAACAAAGGAGGCTGTGAGCGGCCCAGAAAATAAGTCCGGTTGCCGTTGGGGATGTACCCAAAAGTGTTGATCAGGTATTCAAAGTTTTTTAAAATACCCCAGGCTAACTCATTTCTATCCGATTCCAGTAAGCCTAATAAAATAAAATAGGAATCCCAGTAGAACATTTCCCTGAATCGACCACCAGGCACTACATAAGGATAGGGGAGGGCGATAGCGGTAGAATAAGGTTCCTGCTCAGGAGTTGACCGAGTGAGATAATCCCAGTGCTGGTGCAGATGGGCTTCCATATTGTCAGAAAAATCAAAACTGTCCGGTATTTCAATATTGGCAGGCAGTTCAAAGTTTTTCTCAACAAACATCTTCAAATCAAAGAAGGCACCCTCTTTTTCCCCCATGTAATCTGCTAAAATGCTGTCCGGTGAACGCAGTGGCCGACAGTCCACAAAGGTTTTGTAATCATTAAAAATGCCGCTTGTTTGGACATCCTTAAATAATTCTCCCAAAGCAAGATCTGGTATATAAAGGGAGGGCTCTTCCTCCTGAGTGTCAGATGGAATATTAGATGGCTCGCAGGAATACAGCATGCTGATCAAAAGGATTAGGAAAAATACGTTTTTATTCATGATGCTCGGCTTGTCAGTTAATTCTTTTTGTGGCTATAAATTGATCAAAATTTCCCGAAATAAATACTACAATTAGGAAAAAACCTAAAAAGTGCTTAATATTGCAATACTACAAATAGGAAAAAACATGGAAAAATATCGAATCGGAGAATTTGAAGAGATCGTTTTGCTTGCGGTGGGTATTCTATATGAAAATGCATATGGTGTTTCGATCAGGCAAGAGATTATGGATCGACTCGATCGGAAAGTCAGCGTAGGCGCTTTGCAGTCCGCCTTGAGAAGGTTAGAAAAAAAAGGGTATCTGAGTTCCAGAAAGGGAGAAGAAACCAGCAAAAGGGGAGGTAGGCCCAAACTGTATTTTAGCCTAACAGCTGCCGGAAAGAATGCCTTAGAATATTCGCGGGAAGTGCGCAATCAAATGTGGGATGCCATACCACAATCTGCTCTTAAACTAAAACCACTTTAATGAGAGATGATACTGGAAAAGATGTTCCTAAGTTTCCACTTCGGCTTTTAAAATGGTTTTGCAAGCCTGCTTATCATCTGGATATAGAGGGAGACCTGCTGGAGATTTTTGAAGATCGCAAGAACGAGCACGGGCTCAAGACTGCCCGCCGGCTACTTCTTTTGGACGTCCTTTTACTGTTTCGACTAAGCCTGATCAAACCCATTCCCCAACTTAATTTCCTTAATCACCTGACTATGTATCGACATCATTTTTTAATTAGCTGGCGGCATTTATTAAAAAATAAAGCTTACTCACTCCTAAATATTGGAGGATTAGCTCTAGGGAGTACCGTCGCCCTCTTAATTGGTTTATGGATCTTGGATGAAACCAGTTTCGACCGGTACCATCAAAATTATGAACGCATAGCTCAGGTAATGCAGAATCAGACTTTTGAAGGCAAAATTGATACCTGGTACACACAGGCTAAACAGTTAGGTCCTGCCCTCGATCAAGACTATAAAAGCTACTTCGATCATATTTCCATGTCCAGTTTTATTTTTGGCAACACTCTTCGTAGGGGAGAGAACGCCTTGATAAAAAAAGGGATCTTTATGGAGGAGGGAGCCCCGGAAATGTTAAGCTTACAAATGAAAAGTGGAAACAGAGACGGACTCCGGGATCCTTATTCGGTTTTGTTATCAGCGTCGAGTGCCGAGGCTTTTTTCGGGCAGGAAGACCCGGTTGGCCAGTCATTGGAACTCAACAATAAGCACGAACTAACCATCAAAGGGGTATTTGAGGATCTACCTTCTAACACTACTTTTTCAAATGTAGATTTTATTGGGACTTGGGATTTGTATATTCAAGGCCGGCCTTCCTGGATACACTGGGGGAATAGTTGGTTCCAGACTTTCGTGCAGATCAAAGAAAATACAGATATCGATCAGGTATCTGCGGCTATTAAAAATGTTAAGCTGGACCATGTTGATGAAGGGATGGCAAAATTCAAACCTGAACTGTTTCTCCACCCCATGTCCTCCTGGCATTTAAGGTCAAAATTTGAGAATGGACGTTCTGTAGGAGGAAGAATCGAGCAGGTATGGTTATTTGGGATCATAGGTGCCTTTGTATTATTCCTGGCCTGTATCAACTTCATGAATTTAAGTACGGCCAAGTCAGAACAACGGGCCAAAGAAGTGGGGGTTCGCAAAGCGCTGGGATCAGATCGGGCTCATCTGATCGGCCAGTTTTTCAGCGAAACGGCCTTAATCGTAGGTTTTGCCTTGTTAACCTCTTTAATTTTCGTACAGTTATTGCTTCCTTCCTTTAATTTGGTTACGGATAAAATGATCCTGATTCCCTGGGAAAGCGCCTATTTTTGGCTGGGCCTGGCGGGCTTTATTTTGCTGCTTGTTTTTCTGGCCGGCAGCTATCCTGCCCTGTTTTTGTCCTCTTTCCAAACCACCAAAGTATTAAAGGGGGTAACCATTGGTAGCTACCGATCAGCTTTACCTCGAAAAGTATTCATCGTTATCCAGTTTACGGTTTCTGTCACCCTGATCATCGGCACGGTAATTGTAATGGAACAGATCCGGTACTCCAAAAATCGTCCGTTGGGTTATAATAAACAGCACCTTCTGCATGTACCCATAAAAAGTGATGAGCTCGCACAACGATTTGATGTATTCAAAGATGATCTACTCCGGTCAGGACTGATAGAGGATGCCTGCCGGGCAGAGTCACCTGTTACCAGTACGTTTGTTACCAATAGCGGATTTGATTGGCAGGGAAAAGATCCTGGCATGGCAGATGAGTTTGTAACCCTTGGGATATCTTTTGACTTTGGGAAAACGGTGGAATGGGAAATAAAAGAGGGCAGAGACTTTTCTATGGAACATCCTTCCGATTCGACGGGCTTTGTGATCAATGAAGCAGCGGTTGCCTATTTGGGTTTTGAAGATCCGATAGGACAAAAAATAGAATGGGGAGAAAATGAAACTTACACCATAATTGGTGTGGTGAAGAACATGCTGACTCAGTCCCCATACGCCTTGGTCCGGCCTATGATTTTTTATGTTGATCGGGAAGATATCGACCAAGCTATTTTAAAGCTAAACCCGGCTTTGTCCGCTCAGGAGGCCATTTCGGGCATCGAAGCGGCCTATAAAAAACATGACCCGCTGAACCCTTTTGAGTTTAAGTTTGTGGATGAAGCGCATGCCCGGAAGTTTCAGGGAGAGGAAAGAGTCGCAAAACTATCAGGCTTCTTTGCCATCCTGGCCATTTTGATCAGTTGTTTGGGCTTGTTGGGAATGGCAGCCTTCATTACAGAAAGAAGAGCCAAGGAAATCAGCATACGGAAAGTACTAGGCGCCTCAGTTTTCAATTTATGGAAACTGGTCTCCGTGGAGTTCTTTTTACTGGTGTTGATAGCCTGTTGTATAGCAGTGCCTATTGCTTATTACTTTCTGAGTCAATGGCTGCAGAAGTTTGTCTATCAGGTCGATTTGTCGGCCTGGATCTTTGTGCTGGTTAGCCTGGGGGCTTTGCTTATCACATTGCTTACCGTAAGTTTTCAAGCCATAAAAGCTGCACTTAGTAATCCGAGCCAAACCTTAAAACTGGAATAATTTAGCTTAGCTTTAATTCCATTTCGTATTGATTAATGTAATTATCCAGACCCAGATATTCAAGGGTCTGGTTTTTAGCCGTTTCTCTGCTGTCCACATTTACGATTTTAAGCTCAGTAGACACCTGGGCGATGCCTTCAAACAATAAAGTCCAATGCATGGGGTAGCGGCGGTCCGAAATATCAAACTGAGCGAGATAGCCTGTTTGAGGATTAATGACGAAGTAGCCGATACCTTCCTGATTTTGTGCTACTTCGTATAAATCATAGGCATTTTCTTGCTGTAGGATACCAGCTTGAACATGATCCCAGGAGTAAAAGGGCTGCCCTTCGTAAGCATCCCAGTTAAAAAAGTGGAGGTCCATCTTTTTTAACTGGACGGTATGTTCGTTTTTTGAAGTAAGGCTTCCTTTATAACACCTGAGCTCCCTAATAACGGAAAAGCCGGCTCTTTGATAAGCTTTTATGGCTTTTTCATTCTCCTGGATCACTTCCAGCGCACAGATTTGCACCCCTCTTTCCTTTAATTCAGGAAGGGCTTTTTCATACATCTTTTGTACGATCCGCTGACCTCTGGCTGAGGGGATCACCCCGGTACCGGTGTTAAAGGCTGTATACAGGCCGTTTCTCAAGTCAACTCCGTGAACCATAAAACCAACTAATTCCTCTTTTTCAAAAGCTCCGTAGGATGCCCGGTAGTCCACTCGTGCACCTTTCCACCTTTGTTTCCAATAGGCAGGATCAGCCGGCATTTTGACGAAGTAATCCGAAAAGGATTGAGTTAGACATTGGACAACAACTTCAAGGGGCGTTTCAGTCAGCGAATGAATTTCCATGTGCAGATTTTATCAATGGACAAAAGTCGGAGGTTCCTAATATAGGCTTTTTTTTATACAAGCCCGTAGTTTACTCACCTCTGCTGCCTGCAGCCAATAAGTTTCAATCGGTTCACTAAAAAAATTAATGGGAGTTGTGTATTTTCAAGCTTATAAGACATGAGTGGGAGATCTTATGTAGCCTCCCTGAATCACATACAAGCAACTAATCATGATGAAAACAAAACACTTCAGTCTCTATTCCTTTGGGCTGCTGATTGCAGCCGGTTTATTTTCTTTTTTGGGGAATCCAAGCATCGTTCAGGCCCAATCCATTGTTTTGACGAATGCCAACATCGTAAATGGGGTGACCGATGAAGTTCTAAGCAATGCCAGTATACTAATTGAAAATGGGAAAATCAAAACCATCAGCACAGCGGGGATTGCTCCTCCGGCAGGTGCCCAGGTGTATGACCTGAATGGAAAATATGTCATGCCGGGCATGATCGACGCTCATGTACACCTGGGCGACCTGGCCGCTGCCAAAAGAGCCTTGATATCCGGAGTAACGACGGTGCGGAGTATGGGGGTGGCTCATTTCATGGATGTAGGTATGCGAGAATTGGCCAAATCCGGTAAGCTTGACATGCCGGAGGTGCTGGCGGCAGGATACCATGTTCGTCTGAGGCCGGCCGATGAGCTCTTCATGGATCATCCCGAACTGAGCGATTGGATCGGTCAGGATGTAAAAGGGGAGGAGGCTATGAAAAAAATGGCGGATGTCATGGCTTCCCACCAGGTTGATTGGATCAAGACCAACGCCACCGCCCGAGCCGGTCTGCCTCAAACGGACCCCCGAGAGCCTTACTACAATACATCAGAAATGAAAGCTTTGGTCGATGCAGGCGCTCAAAATAGTATCCCGGTGGCTGCTCACGCGCATGGAGATGAGGGCGGCCGAGCAGCCGTCGAAGGGGGCGTTCGCAGTATCGAGCACGGTACTTACCTGAGTAAAGAAACACTGGAACTTATGGCCGAAAAGGGTACCTACCTGGTGCCGACCATCGCGGTAGTGAATGACCTGACCATGCCCGGTGGAGATTACGATCAACCTTTGCTGATGATCCGAGGACGCCACATGCTCCCTCGTGTACGGGAAATGGCCCGGAATGCCCATCGGGCAGGCGTAAAAATCGTGGCAGCAACCGATACAGGCTACGGCGCTGAGAGTACCCTCCGCCTGGGGCAGGAACTGGAAGAACTGGTCGGTATCGGTATGAGCAATCTGGAGGTCATCCAGGCAGCGACCTCTCGTGCCGCCGAACTGCTCCAGATCGACGATCATACCGGCCGCATCGCAGAAGGCCTGGATGCCGATCTGCTGATTACTGAGCGCAATCCGCTGGATAATGTGAAAGCGGTGTATGATCCCTTGATGATCATTAATAATGGTAAGGTGGTGGTGAATAGATTGAGCTGGTAGATTCAGATAAAAAGGTAAGGGCCGTTAGCAGCCCTTACCTTCTTAAAATTTCTTTCAAGGCAATCCGATATAACTCCACATTGTTATTGTTGATCTGGATCATAAAATCCTTGTGCCGGTTGCTGGCAAAGTATAGGTAATCGCCATGGATTTTGGGGGTCAGGTCGCTACCACCCGAACTTAAGAGCGTAAGGTGCTGGGCTTCCTGCCATACTCCATCTTTTTTGTAACTAATGTATAGATCACCTGAAGGAGAGATACCTTCATCGCGGCCGCTTGCCTCCCATATGATAAAGTTGCCGTCCGGTTCGATGCAGCTGCCCCATTCTCCATGAGGGGTGTTGATGGCCTGACTCAAATTGACGGGGGCTTGATATGCACCGTTTTTCCATTTGGACATCCAGATGTCTCCCGATCCTTTCCCTCCTTCTCTGTATGAACCGAAATATAGGTTACCTTCCCGGTCGGTAGTAGGACTGTATTCCGAAGCTTCAGAGTTGACCGTCAGGCCGAGATGCCTGGGCTTGCCCCAGCCGTCAGCCGTTTTTTCAATATACCAAATGTCGCTGTTATCTTTAGCTGCTTCACCGCTGTTGACGGGGCGCCTGGAGGTGAAGAACAATTTTTTTCCATCCGGCGTGATAAATGGGTTGCTTTCGGAATATGTGCCGGAGAAAGGAGCTACCTGAGGTTTGGACCAGCTACCATATTTTAGTCTTTTGGAGTGATAAATGGTGCTTTTTCGGCTCATGGAAAAAAAAGTGTCCTTCCTGGCAAAAAATAGTTCTTGTTCATCCGGACTGAGGGTAACAGAAGTTTCGACTTCGTCGGTCAGTACATCCGGTGCAAACAATTCGGGCTCGAGTTTTTGCTTATATTTTTCCGGTAAAATGTAATTAGTGTAAATAGTAAGGGGGAGGGAAGATTGCTGGAGGTTCCAGGCCGTGATAACGACTGCCATTTTTTCTTCTGGGTGGACTATTAAATGCTGTCCGCCTGCTCCACGTGCCATAAAAATGGAGTTGGGGATATTGGGATAATCTTCGCTTAAAGGAGGTCCTACCGACCACCAAAAATAACCATAGCCGAATTTGTAGAAGCGGTTGTCAATATTGCCGTTCACATAGGTAGAAGTCGCTTCCTGAACCCAGCCTTCCGGCAGGATTCGTTTTCCTTCCCACACACCATCTTGAAGGTATAATTGCCCGATTTTGGCCAAATCTTTGGATGTGAGAAAAAGTAGGGCGCCTCCGTTATTAGCCGGTCCGCCATTACCTCCCCAGTAACGAAATTGTTCAATGTCTAATGGATCAAACAAATATTTCTTTGCAAAGGCATCAATATCCATCCCCGACACTTCTTGAATGATACCCGTGATCAGAACCGGTGCGGCATTCCCGTAATTGAAGCGGGTACCCGGCTCTTCTCGCATGGGCGTATTCAGGATCATTTCGTACCAATCGCCCTCTGTTTCCAGTATCATTCTCCAGGTATTGTCGGGACTGTCCCAAGGAGCTTCCTTCCAGGCCATACCGGTACGCTGAGTGAGCAGATCTTTGATGGTCATGGCATCAAGCAGACTATCGGGGTACTCGATTTTTTTGTCTGAGAAAAACGACAAAACAGGCTGTTCCACACTTTCGATGAGACCTTGATGTAAAGCTATCCCGAGTAAGGTTGATGTAATACTTTTCGTTGCTGATTGTAACTGATGAACAGAATCGGCCGGCCAGTCATTGAAATATTGTTCGAAGATGGTTTTATGGTCCTTAATGATTAGCAAACTGTGTACTTCTCCGAAGCTTCCAGATTCAATGGCGGTAACGGCTTCTTCCATTTTAGGCAGCAGTTCGGTTTGAGCAATGGCTTGATAGAATGAAAGTAAAAACGCGAATAGAATGATAAAGCCTGGCTTCATCATCCCATGGGTGATTGGGTAAGTCATAATAGTGAGTGATTTGGTAGTTTCTATAGTAGATGTTTCATGAGGGCTTTTTGGCGTGAAAACCAGGTTTTGTACTACAAATGCTGCCTAAAAAATAGACAAGCCGGTTTTGGTCGTTAATAATTCCAGGGCCAGCATGCCCAGGGCGGAATTTCCTTTTTTATTTAAGCGCGGACTCCAGACCGCTACACTAAAGTTACCTGGGTAAATAGCTGCGATGCCGCCTCCGACGCCACTTTTGCCGGGCAAGCCCACCCGGAAAGAAAATTCGCCGGCCTCGTCGTAGAAGCCGCAGGTCAGCATAACGGCGTTGAGGCGCTTGGTTTGGCTGGTAGTCAGAATTTCTTCACCGGTATCAAATATTTTGCCATGATTGGCATACAATAAAAAGGTGTTGGCCAGTTCGCTACAGCTCAATTCGAGGGCACACTGATGAAAATAAAAATCAAGGACCTCCTCAATGTCCGCATGGATATTCCCAAAAGACTTCATGAGGTTGATCAGGGCTGCATTCCTGAAGCCCCATTCTTTTTCGGATTGGGCAACTTTTTCATTGTACTGAATATCGTCTCTGCCTGCTATCTTTCGAACAAAATTCAGGAAGTCCTTTTTAGGATCTTCCAGGTTGCTGACAAGAATATCCGCGATCACCAGGGCCCCTGAATTGATCAGGGGGTTGCGGGGAATACCGTTTTCATTTTCTAATAAAACCAGAGAATTGAAGGGATCGCCGGAGGGCTCGACGTCGACGCGCTGCCAAACTTCAGTTCCGATCAGGTTGATGGCCATGGTCAGGGAGAATACTTTGGATATGGATTGGATGGAGAACCTTTCTTCACTATCTCCGAATGCGTATTGACCTTTTTCAAAACAACACAAGTGCATGCCCAATTTATTGGGATCAATATTGCCTAATTCAGGAATATAAGAGGCGACTTTCCCCCATTTGGGTTCGTCCCTTACCTCTGATTCAATTTCTCTTAGAATGCTCTGGTAATCCATGATTTTTGGATTTATCATTGAGTTAAGTATAATTTTTCCCAGCGTAGCGGGGAAAAATTATACTTAGGACGATCCGCCGGCAGCGGATCGTCCTAAAGTTAAATTTGCTTAGTTACCGACTACCTTATTTGTATTTAATCACAGATTTAGAAATAGGCAATTGCCACCGCATCGGAACAACACCGACGAGGAAGGCGAATAATTTAGTTTTTGTACCTACATACCAATGAATGCGATTGCTTCGGGAGGCTTTCCAGACTACTTTGGCTACTTGCGTGGGTGTAAGCCGGGCATTTTTTTCGGTCATGTGCCTATATTTTTCCTTAAAATCATAGACCATCCGGGTTTTGACAAAAAGCGGCAACAGATCACTCACTCGGATATCATATTTTTTCAAGGAGATCGCCCAACCTTCGGTCAGGCTCTTTACTGCGGACTTAGTAGCGGCATACACGCTCAACTCCGGATTCCCAATGAGTGCAGAGGCGGAAGACATGTTGATGATCCTGGATTTGGGCGTTTTCTTAAGAGCCGGCAAGGTATGATAGGTCATGCTGATCAGGCCCGACAGGTTAACGTCGATGAGCCTTTGTTGTACCTTTAGGGAGAGTTGGTCAAAATCACCGACTTCGATCAGGCCGGCATTGTTGACGAGGAGGTCCACCCGGCCATGGGTTTTTTGGGTGATGTACTCAATCGTTTTGAGGATATCTTCTTCTTTTGTGATATCACATTGGATATAACATCGTTGCTCGTCCGGGATTTCCAGTGCGGCTTCGGTGAGTTCGCCGATGTCCAGGTCGAGCATGGCGACGAACCAGCCTTTTCCTGCGAATTGTTTGGAGATCGCTTTCCCGATTCCCCGGGCAGCTCCTGTAACGATGATTACTTTTTGGGTAAAATCAGACATGTGCGCTGGATTTTGACTTAGGTTGTTTGCTGATGTAATTTTTGGGAAGGTGTTTTAAAAGTTGCTTTCTAAATTTATGGTAGTCCACTGTAATGGTATGTCGTGGGGTGTCTAATTGTTTGTAGTGAGGATGATTTATTTCTTTTTGACATAAGGCGTTGATATTTGCCGGGCGTTTCCATTTGCCGGCTAATTCGCGTGCCATGATCTTGGCCTGTAGTTCGGCGCCCGGCCAAATACAACCTAGGGGTTGGAACATACCGATGAAGTATAGGTTTGAGTAGGTTTCATGAAACATTTTTAGCCAGAGCGGGACGGGCCCGGAGCTGTAATCAATGAATTCTTGATCAAAGAAGGGATGGCTGAGAATATAACCGGTACAGGCGATGATAGTGTCGAAATCCTCCTGACTGCCGTCTTTGAAGTAGACGGTAGGTCCTTCCATTTTCTCGACATCTACTTTTGGGTGGACTTTCCCGTGCCGGATGCGATACAACAATTCATCATTGATGGTCGGGTGAGTGGCTCCGAATGGGTGATCCGGAATCTGGAGGCCGTACAATTTATTGGACCCGTTGGTAAGTTTGACCAGTATTTCTGATAGAATGTTCCGGAACCAGAGGGGCATCCAGGCTAGGTTTTCGCCGACTTTGTCTGTAGGTTTTCCCATAAAAAATTTAGGGATGATGCGATAACCCCGGCGCATGCTGATGGCGGTTCGGGCGCTCACCCGGCTCGTTTCGACGGCTACATCACAGGCTGAGTTACCTCCTCCGATTACTAAAACTCTTTTTCCTTCAAATGGCGCTGCCTTTTTAAACTGATGAGAATGCAGGAATTCACCGGAAAAAGAGCCAGGATATTCTGGATACCGCGGTTTCCAGTGATGTCCGTTGCAGACAACTAGGTCGGTGAAGTATTCTGTTTTTTCCAGTCCGTTTTGCTTAAGCTTTACTTCCCATTTGTCATCCCTGACTCTTTCACAATGTAGTACCATAGTTCCGAACTCAATGTGATCATACAATTTGAAATGCCGGGCATAGGCCTGGAAGTATCGCCTCAGCTCATCATGAGAGGGGTAATCGGACACATTGGGATCGAAATCGTCAAAGGTGAAGTCTTCGTATTGTGATAAGGTCTTGGAGCTAATGATATGTGTGGTTTCAAAAACGCTGGAGTGGCTTTCTTCCTCCGAGTAGATCCAGTTGCCACCGACTTCGCTGTTCCTATCATAGGTAACGGCCTCGATGCCCTCGTCCAGCAGGTTCTTCAGGGCAGTAATCCCGGAAGGCCCGGCACCGATCACACATACTCTTTTGTTCATCATAATGGTTAGGTAAAATAATATAATAAGTTAACCGTCATCCAGCCGGAAACGGCGGGTTGATTGATAACCTAAAGGACTTTCAATCTGTAATGATAAAAAAATAAAATGATTTTTGTTCAGCTTACGAAAACCTTCCAAAACCTTCCAAAACCTTCCAATTTCGGACAAAAGCGGACAGGCAGGCTGGATTTTGGACAAAAGGGGGTACCTTTGTGGAGCGAAAGGGCCCGCTAGTGACCTGGTGACTCCGAGTCATCAGGTCACTAGCGCCCGACTCCAAAAATATTCCACCGTCCGATACCCACTTCCCCTCCTAATTTTTATCTTGCCTGTCACAAATACCCATAAAAACATGACCAGATCTTCTGTTATTCTGTTATTCTGTTTTTCTCTTCTGTTTTCCTGCCGGCAGTCCTCCAATGACCAATCATTCCAGTTGGGCATCATTGCGGGCTTTGCTGAACTGGTTCATAGCGGCACCAAACAACTCGCCCTTAGTGAACCGATGAGCACTGCCGAGATGGACGCCTTGATGGGCGAAGCGCAGATCATCGCCGAAAGAAATAATGTTCGACTTTTTCGGGAGAAGGATTTGCTGACGACCGACCTGTTTCCGGAAGATGTAGCAGAAGGAAAAGAAGTCCTGCTAATTTATAGTGGACTGACCCTGGATGCCTATCAGGAGTTGAAAGAAGATAAGCAGAAGCTGGTATCTTCGGGCCAATATGAAGGCCCGGCCCGCGAGCAGATCGCCCGCCGCTTTGGTCGCCTGCTGAGTTATCCGGAGTATCGGATTAATGAATTACTCGCTCAGCAAACGGACTTCAGAACCTTATCCGACTTTAACGTACAGGCTACCAACGTTTTTTTCTATTATAAAAACCTGGCGGCCGCCACGGCTTTTTATGAGGAGGTCCTGGGACTGGAAAAAGTGTCCGATTATGGGATGGCCACCATCTTTCGCATCGCTGAATCTTCTTTTCTTATACTGGTGGATGAGGCGGAAGGAATGCACAGCGCCGAAGAGCCCAAAACCGTTGCCCTGGCCCTACTCACTGATCAGTTGGCCGGTTGGTACGATTATTTGCAAGAGCAGAAGGTTTCGATCAAGTATGGATATACCCCTCGTACCGGTAATGCACACGACGGATTTGTGGCTGTAGATCCAGAAGGGTATTTGCTTGAATTTGAAGTGTTTAAACAGCATCCAGAGAACGAACGCTTTATGCCTGTTTTGAATAAAACCGAACACCTTCTCCCTCAACATGCTTCTTCCAAAGTCCCAGAGGGCCTTGGTTTTAAAGCGGCCATCACCTGGCTGTATTATAAAGATTTGCTGGGGATGGAAAACTTTTACGAACAGGTGCTAGGCTTTGAACTAGTAGCAGACCAGGGCTGGACGAAGATATACAAGGTGACGGATACCGGCTTTATCGGCCTGGTCGACGAACGCAGAGGCATGCATAGTTTTACCGAAGAAAAAGCAGTCACCCTTTCCTTTTTTATAGAAGATGTGGAAGGCTGGTTTGATTACGTTAAAAAGAAAGCGCCCTTTGAATTGAGGTCGGAGGAATTGGAAGTTGGGCCGGAGTCAAAATATAAAGCTTTCGTGGGCTATGACCCTGAAGGGTATTTTATGGAGTTTGATCGCTTTTTTCCACATGCTGACAACGAAACCTTGTTGAAGTACGTAGAAGGGAGTTAGAAGGTTGAAGGGCGAAGGGCGAATATGAAGGATGAAGGAAGGGTGAGGGGTGAATGGGGGGACCGCCTTCGCTGGGGCTTCGGCGGTCGGGGAAGGTCTGGAAGTTTTTTTATCAAAAAAATCAGGCATGCATCTGTTTGAAACAGCCAAAAAGAAAATTAATCAACTACTGGGTATGGACCGGATGGGGGACGCCATAACGGAATTAAAGCCCTGGACAACGGACCATGAAGATCTATATGCCGAATTAGACAATTTAGCGGCTCGTTTGGCCTCTAACGACAAACTGCTTCGGAAAAACGAGATCGACCATGGCCAATATGATATTTTACAGAACCGGGTAAGGGATGCCTTCCAGGGAATTTTGAAAGACATCGATCAATTGCTGGATATCCATAAAATGTCCGAATCCTCTATTCGGGCAGTCAAACAAGTTAATTTGGGTAGAGAAAGTATAGAACAAAAAAAATTCAAGGACGCTTTTCATTATTTTGAAGCGGCCCTACAAATAAAGCCGAATGATCTGGAAGCGCTTTTTTACAGAGGCGCTACCCACATCGCCCTGGGTAACTGGTTGGACGCCTTTGAAGATTTTTCGCTCGTAATTCATAAGGCTAAAGAGGATAAGGTGCCGGTTTATGCCCTTGTGAACAGAGGCATCATTGCATTAAAACTAGGCCAGATGGAGTATGCCTGCAAGGATTGGAAGCGAGTGAAATTTGACCTTGGCCATCCCGGCCTGGTGAATGATCTGTTAGAATTAAACTGCACTACCAATGAATAAACTTAGCTTATTTCTCATTTTCCTTGCACTGACAACTTTTTCCTGCCGGCCCAATCCTGCTCATTTGGATGATGTGGCCAGGATAGGTAAACAATACGCCGACGATATCGCCCGGATTGCCAAAAGTTATTCCGATGAAGCGGCTAAAACTGCTAATAAAGCCAAGCCACTGGCCGATGATGCCCTTAAAACCATCCCCTTCCAACCCAAACAAGTCATCAACTGGGCAGGCAGAACCCTTCAAAGACGATATACCCGCGAACAAATCGAGGAAGTAACAAAGCTGGTCGTGAAAAAAGCAAAGCCCACCAATATCCTGGGCCCTGACGGTTCGGTACTGTTTACCCTGCCCAATGAATCCGGTACTTTTGCCTATATGGATGGTAAGGTCTACAAAAGCACTCAAAACTATAATGAGCTGGATCAGCTGTTTTCCCAAAGACAGTACGAGATTACTCGCTCTATTCTGGATTTTGTCGATAGCCATAAGGTTTTTCCGGAAGATATGGGGGAGGTAGTCCGCCGATCGATTAACGCCACCAAAGGAATTTCCCAAAAAGCTACAGAGGTGCAATTTAATGCTGCCACCCGCGAGCTGACCATTAGCTATGCCATGCATCAACGGACGTACGATATGGGGAACCTGTTCTTTGATGGTTTGGGGAGCACGGGCTTGATGGTAGGTATTGATAGGTATTATACAATTGCTAATTAGATGTTGGATAACTTGTTCCGCTTCCAGCAGGACAAGCTATCCAACATCTAATTTAATACTTTGCAGGCACTCCTTTTCCTGGCAAGGACCCCTTAATAAACTCCCTCAAGTGATCATTAGCCAGTTCCAGGTCCTCCCGACGTAGGTACATCATGTGTCCGGAGCGGTATCCCTCAAAACGAAGGCGATCCTTCATTTTTCCACTAGGATCCAAATGCCACATGGTGTACTTGGCATTGAAGTAAGTCGTAGCTCCGTCATAATAACCTGACTGAACCATCACTTTCAAATAAGGGTTCTGGGCCATGGCCTGACGAAGGTTTTCACCCGTATTATCACCGGAGCGATCCCAGGGATGAACCGGACCGAACATGTTGTACTTGATATCTGTCTTGTAGTTCAACTCATTGCGGAAGTAGTAGTTGATGGCCGGTGTAAAGGAATGCAGCCAGGACGTTAGCTCCGAGTTGAAATCAGGGCGTTCGCCTCCTTCCATCCGGTCGATCCCACGGTAGCGGGAATCCAGACGTCCGACTGTAAAGCCTCCTTCCTCTCTCAACAGGTCTTTCCAGAAGAAGCTATAGTCCACATCGAGATTACGCTGCAAAATGGTTTTTTCGTCAATACCTGAGTAGTACGACATTTTTTTGGCCATTTCCTTTTTCTTACTCTCTTCCAGAAAGCCCCCCATAGCCATAGCCGGTAATAACTCATTGATGGTAAAAGCTTCCACCTCGGCAAGCAGTTCATCCAGATCTTTTTGCTGAAGCTCCGCGGTAAGTGCTTTTTGATACCAGGCAGCTGCCGCGAAGTAAGGGAGTCTGTTAGCAGCTGCAACAGGTCCGTCTCGGTCGATACCTAAACCGGTAGGAGATACTAAAATAACACCATTGAGGTACATCCACTGGGCATTTT
Organism: Bacteroidia bacterium; assembly: GCA_030430845.1. Lineage (GTDB taxonomy): Bacteria > Bacteroidota > Bacteroidia > Chitinophagales > Saprospiraceae > JANQPA01. The sequence goes on from JAUIKE010000019.1 coordinate 54,120, forward strand.
GCAGTGCGAGAGCCAGTCCTGATACCCGGGTAGTTCCATAACTTTCACCGATCAGGTATTTGGGCGATTGCCACCTGTTTTTTCTGGTCACAAAGGTGTTGATCCATTCCGCCAGGTATTGGATATCTGCGTTCACCCCAAAGAAAGTCGATTTTTTAGCCTCCTTATCCAGGATTCGTGAATAGCCGGTATTAACGGGATTCACAAAAACGATGTCTGCTACGTCCAGAATGGAGTAAGGGTTCTCCTTAATGCCATATGGCTGGATCGGGTAGCCCTCATCATCGATTTCAAGGATACGCGGGCCGGTATAGGCGATGTGCATCCACACGGAAGCAGAACCCGGCCCTCCGTTAAAGGAGATCACCAATGGCCGACTTGCTCGATCCTGGACGCCTTTGCGTTCGTAATAGGTGTAAAATAAACTGGCGATGGGCTTCCCATCTTCATTCCACACAGGCTGTGTTCCGGCTTCGGCCGTGTAGGAAATTTTCTGCCCTTTTATCGTGGCATCATGCTCGGTCACCACAGCCGACTCTGCTTCCAACATGCGTTCCTGGCTGTAGGTGAGGGTGCTTATGGTGAATAGTAGAAAAAAACTTGTTAATAATGATTTCATAGTTTCCGTTTATAAATTTAAAATGATGTTTTTGCGCGCGCAGCGCGCAAAAACATCATTTGGTTATTAATCCTGCCCAGCTTTGTCATACACCTTCTCCAAATGCGGAATTCCTTCCTTCATCCACTCCGGAGCGGGCTTGTCCATCAGATAATGATCAAAATACTGCTTCATGCGCGTCTGGAAGTCCTTTTGATTGTACTCGTTGCGCAAGTGATGCGGCTCGCCGGGATAGGAGAGGAAGATCACTTCCTTACCCAGACGACGGGCAGCATTGTAAAACTCCAGTCCCTGCGTCCAGTCGACTGCTCCATCACGAGTTCCGTGCAGGATCATGAAAGGGGTGGAGATCTTCGGAGCATGGAACATGGGGTTCTCTCGCTGATAGATCTCGCGATGCGACCAGGGCGTGACGCCACGGCCCATTCTCACCTGGCCGATTTCCATGATGCCGGTATGGTTGGTGCCGGTATTGCCGTAGATGTTGTTGTAGAAGCTCTCCAGGTCGGTCGGAGGGGCGCCTGTAACGACACAGGCAAACATATCGGTTTGTGTTAAAATAAAGGAAGACTGGTAGCCGCCCCAGCTATGGCCCTGTAGTCCGATCTTTTCCGGATCAGCATAGCCCATGTCGATGACTTTCTGGACAGCTGAAGTAACACAGTCTAGGGCGCTGGTGCCCGGCCGGCCTTCTTCGTATACATTGTCTGGCATTAAGAAAAGGTAGCCATTGCTCGCATAGGTGGAAGCATGCGGACGATCATCATACACCGGCATGGAGTAGGAGTGGTGCCGCTGCGACATTTTTTCGTAAAAATATACGACCATGGGGTATTTCTTCCCCGGCTCATAATCGGGAGGCAGGGTTAGTGTTGCTTGCAGACGTTCTCCTTTGCTGTTTTTATAATCAACTAAGACTTTGCTGCCCCAGGCGTATTTTTTTTGCTGAGGATTGGCATTTGTTACTTTATTAATATTCTCAAAGTTGCTGTTACTGACAAAATAATCCGGAAAATCTACAAAAGTCTGCTGCGTAAAGATCATCCGATCCGCCAGGCGGGCCTTGCTTACCCGGCCGATGCTTTTATCCTCAAATAAGATCTTCTCAGGCTTGTTTCCCACCTGTAGGCTGTAGTAACCTGATTTTTTCGTCCACTCTCCGTAGGCCGACAGCAGCATGGGGGCTTCGGTATTGATGTATTCTTCTTCCGGATCGATTGAAGTATAGCCAAATGCGATCTCTTCCTTGTCTCCTAGACCTTTCGTAATGTTAGTCGCTTTTTTCCCGTCCAGGGAAAGCAACCATAAGTCGTATTTGTGGTTGACGATGACGCTTTTGCCGTCCTTGGTCCATCCTTCCAGTCCAAAAGGTGGCTTTTCGTGCGGATAAGGATGTTCTTCATTGACGAAGCTGACCGGAGCAGATTTGGAAATGTTTGTCTTTTTATCATTTTCCAGATCATAAATGTGCAGTTGCTTATCCTTTTGATAGAGATAATATTTTCCATCAGGAGAATAACCCAGGGGACGTTTGACCTGTTGGGCAAAAAGCTTGCCTTTGCCTCCGTTCAGGTCCACTCGGTACAAATCGGCAGGAGAGACGCCCCAATTGACATCGCTGATGTAAGGCTTTTCATCCCTGCCCACCCGGTACTTAGAATGTTTAGAGGGCAGGATGTCGCGCAGGTCCTCATCAGCCAGGCGGGTAAACTTTTTGTCAGAAATGCGGATAGAGGACAGGTAGGTAAAACGCTTGTTTCGATTGGCCCTTCGTTGCTGAACCGTATTAATGGTTTCATCTTTCCAGTGGAATACATCCACATTAGGTAAGGTATCCTTATCCATTTTTTCTTTAGCTTCCTGATCGTCTATACCGAACAACAGCATTTGGCCATCTTCTGTAAAACTTAGATCGCCATTTGAGCTGATAATCATATCGTTAGGAAAGGCTGCTTCATCATTTGGTTCAAACACGACTTTTTGCGAAGCATCGCCTTCCAGTCCGGTAAAGACGATCAGTGAATTTGGTGTATGCACCAAGGTGTCGGCTTCTTCACCTTTCAAAACAGCCAGTTGGTTGCCCTTTTGTGCCCAGCTGCTGCGAGGACTGTCTTGGTCATCCCAGGCTAGTTGGCTATAAGTTTTTTGGTCGGTATCCAGAGCCTTTAGAGTATTATTGTTGAGGTTCAGAACATATAGGCCATTCCCGATCTGATCGGCTGCGTCCACGAGATAGGCCAGATGTGTTCCTTTTTTATTAAAAGCATATTCGGTGACATTGCCGATGTTCATTTCGGCGCCGGTATCGAGATTTTTGAGTAAGAGGTCTTGCCCTTTGTGTTTGGACTTATCGGCTTCCGGTTTTTTCCGTAATAAGGCAAAAAAGCTGCCGTCAGTTGTGAACATCATGGATGCTGCCCGCTCATAGGTGTTTTTATCGCCGCTTGAAAGGTTCAGGAGTTCTGCTTTGTTAAACGCCGGTTTGCGGCTTTTTTTAAGTTTTTCCTGCTCCTTTTCATTGGGCTCTATGATGTAGGCCAGCCATTGGGAGTTTTCGGAAAAAACGGGCCGGCCGGCATAAGGAATGGAATAGGGTTCCGTATGGTCTTTCAGGTTTTTGACCTTGAGGGTGTCATCACCACCATTGGGCCGCAGGCCGTAGGTCATCCATTGCCCGTCATCGGAAAGGGAGACCGATACGATGCGATGCCATTGGTCATAATCTTCCAGTTGGAGCGCCTTTTTCTGAGCGGAAGTCATTTGGCCCATTAAAAGGAGTGCGAAGGGTAGTAGTAAATGCTTTATGGTAGCCATATTACGGGTTTTGATTTTCGAGAAATAATCTAAAAATAGGTAAAAAATGAGGGCTCAAAAGCCTTTCCCCTATGCAGCAGAAAAGAACATAGATGAATCAGGAATGGATATAGATTTGGACAGTATTTTTGAAGAAAAAATTATCTCATATTCATTTTAAGGAAAAACTTTTCCAACTCTTTATTGATTTCTCCGGGTTTTTCATAATTGGATAAATGACCAACTCCGGGAATTGTGGTGTATTCAGCATGCGGGATGTGCTGTTTGATCTTTTCTGATTTGTAAGGAGGGGTTGCTACATCTTTTTCCCCAACAATGATGAGCGTAGGAACGCTGACCTTTTCAACCTCTTCCTCTGAAACAGCTGCTCTTGAAATGACCCCTTTGACTGCATTTAAGATGCCTTGTTTGTCTGCGTTGTACAGACCATTTTTCCATTGCTCTATTATATGCTCCCTGGCGGGATCCTTTAAAAATGATTGGCTGAACATGATGGGTAAGACTCTGCTGGTGACTATCTTAATGCCCAGTAATTTTGCCACCAGCAAAAGCATGCGATACTTAGGCAGGTTTTTCTTGTCTTCTTCTAGCATCGAAGTGTCGATCAGGGTCAGCGATTTGACCAATTCAGGGTAGCGGCTGGCTAATCTAAGTCCTACAAAACCGCCCATGGACAGACCTACAAAATGGCAGGGCCCGGCCTCCAACTGCTCAATTAATTCTTTGGTGTCTTCTGTGAGGGAATCCATGTCGTATCCGTCGGCAGTGGTCTCGCTTTTTCCCTGACCTCTGAAATCATAAGCAATACATCGGTATTTGGAACTAAAGTGCTCGATCTGATCTTTCCACATGTCCAGATTGCATAATAAACTATGTGCAAAAATGATGGTTTGTTTTCCCGATCCGGCTTGCTCGAAGTGGATTTTGGCTTTATTAATGCTCAGGAAAGGCATAGTGTTTCTTTTTGTTAAAATTAGTTTATCACAAAAAGATAAGAAAAAGGAGGGACAGGCATGCTTAAACCTTAGCTGTTTTTTTCTGTAACTGCCTGACCACTTTTACAAGCCGCTTTAGGTGCTTGTGGTCTACATAGTCAAATCCGTGAGACATCCTTTCTTTAGCTTCCTCATCAGGGATAGCCTTACTTCCAAGAAACACGATGATCCGGTCCCAGAAATTTAACTTGCTTTTATCCAGCTTTCCGGGAAGCGAATAATACTCAAAATCATTCAGGATGTCCTCTGGCAAGCTCATTTCCAAGGCTTCTCTCTGCTGTTTTCTATTGGCGTAAGAACCTGAAACGGAGTAAAGTAAGAGCTTTTTATTCTTTAACCATTCCCAGTGCGTTTTGATCCAGTCGGATGCTTTAATATGTCCAACTTTAATGTGACTGCCGATGATGATAAATTCACATGCTTTTAATTGATCTACATCGGCTTCATGAAGTGGTATAGCTTTCAGGCCGGTATCTTCTGACAGCCATTTGGCATACTGCTCTGTGCTGCCGTATTGAGACTTAAATAAAATGATGCCTTTCATAACAACTGCATTTTGATCCACTATTAATGTCTGTTAAAAGGATCAAAAAATCAGTGATAATCGTCATCAGTTTTGGAAAAAAGGGGGGACGTTGTCGTTTATTTGTTCGAGTTCCTTTTCTTTCAATGGGAGATATTCTTTCAGTAGTTTTTTGTACATAGAGGAAGGCATGACTGGATAATCACTGCCGAATAATACTCTTTCAGTGCCAATTTGCCGGATGAGTTGCGCCAGGGTTTGGTAGGGAAGCTTTCCGGGGTAGTCCAAGTCTTTGTACACGACTACGCCCGACAGCTCAAAGTAGATATGATGAGGATTATTTCCTTTTTCAAAATATTCGGCAAAGGTTTCCAGTACGGCTCTAGTTTCCTTGGTGAAGCCTCCATCCCCGCCCATGTGGGCAAAGATCAGCTGCATACCTGGGTTTTTGTCCAGGATTTCATTGATAAAAAGACGAACATCGCCCGGTCCAAAATCTTTGCGGTCATTTTTGAAGTGTACGAGGATAGGGATTTCTTCTGTTGCCGCATAGTCAAATATCTTTTTCACTTTTTTGAGATGTTTGGGATCACGCAAATTCACACCGGAGCCGTGAAAGTGGAGCTTTAATCCTTGCAGTTTCAATTCCTCATGACATCTTTTGAGTTCTTGAAAAGTATAGGGAGCCAGAGGGTCAAGCCCGTAAAATCCGATAATGTTATTAGGGTATTTCCCTACATAGGCCGCCAGAAGGTCATTTTCTGCACGTACAGCTTTCCATCGGTCTTTCTTCTTTGTCATTCGGAGGCTATTCGAATAAGCATACCCGCCGCTGATCAGGACGATCCGGTCGACGAGGTTAATACGTCGAATGAAGTCGATGTTGGTAATCATGGAGTCGGGTACAGTCAGGGCGTAGCCTTGTGCTCTGATGTCCTCGGCCAGTTCGGGACTAAAAAAATGGACGTGGTGGTCGATTTTTATTTGCCCTAAGAGAGGAAGAGACCCCAGGGTGAAAAGTGGGAGGATGTAAGAAATTGGTAAAAAGTTGTATTTCATGTTGGAAAAAATTGGACATGTCATGTCTTAAACATGTCATGTCCAAAGGTAGTTGATTTTCAGTATGTTAAAATTTCACCTATAGGACATGTCATGTCTAGACATGACATGTCTTTTCGGTCCGATCATTCCAGAAAAGCCGGCAATATATACTCCTCCATTATCTTCTCCGGCTGCCAGAACCTGCCATTCCTGTAATTGCCTGAAGTAATCACTACTACCATTTCATATTCCGGCACTACAAAGATATACTGCCCGCCGGCTCCCCGCGCCTCTATGGAGGCAATTTTTTGCTTGCCTACCTGGTAGGTGTCGTGCCACCAGAAATAGCCATACTCGTTTTTGTCCGAATCATTCGCCAGGAAGCTATGCTTTTGGATAGAATTTTCTACCCATCTTTTGGGTAAGATTCTTTTCCCATTCCAGACGCCTTTATTAAGGTACAACAAGCCAAACTTCAGCAAAGACCTCGAACTCAAATACATGCCGCCTCCGAAATAAGGCACCCCCGATCGGTCATTTTGCAAAATATACTGATCAATATCCAAAGGAGCCAACAATTGATCGTTCATGTAAAAGTTCAAGGGCTGATCAATCACTTCATTCACCACTACTCCAATCAAATGCGGATTCCCTGAGCCATAGTTAGCTTCCCGGCCGGGAGGATTGATCATAGGAGCTTCCAGGATGGTTTTCGTCCAGTCAGGAGTGGATTGATACGCACCTTCCGAGGCGGCCGATTGCCGGTTCAGGCCGTAGTCAATCGCATCCAGGCCGGAGCTCATGGTGAGCACGTCCTTTAATTTTATTTTACTTTTTAGAGGGTCCTTCTCTTTGGTATATTGGTACTTTTCCGGAATGAAGTCATACAAAAGCTGCTGCTCGTTTTTTATCAAACCATCCCGAATGGCAATGCCTAGCATGGCAGAAGAAATACTTTTTTGACCTGATCGGGTATCGTGCGGAATATCTTGCTCATACCCGTAAAAGTATTTTTCATATACTAGCCGATTATGTTGTGCAATTAATACACTGTGCGTATAGCTTAAGTTTTTTTCGTTAATGCTGTCGGCCATTTCTTGCAGTTTCCCCAGCTTTACTTTCGCTGAGTTTATAGCAGCAACTGATAGCCCATCACTTAGCTTGTCTGGAGTCTGATAAGATGATATAGGAGCAGGGTAGTCATATCCTCGGGGAAATCGTTCTGCGAAGGGAAGGAGTGTCGTTTTAAGTATTTGGTAGTCTCCTAAATGGAGAGATAATTCGATTTTTTTATCTAATAAAGTTCCTTTAAAAGACAAGCCTGATTTAATATCAAAAAATTGGATCTCGTCTGCATTTTTTTGAAAACCAGCCGCAAAAGTACCGGGAAAGCGTGCCTCATCAAAAAACGGATAGGCCTCGTACTGATCTTCCTGAGCATTTTCAATGGCCAGGTAAATGGTAGCAGGATTTAGTTTTTCTACGATCCAAGGCTTCCAGTCGGCCGTAAAATGGCCATCGGTATTCTGAGAAAAAGACAGATAATATTGTAAAAACATGGTTTGAACAAAACCATCAATCCTTTTTTCTGATTCATTGAAGCGCCCTTTTAGGTTAATACCATTGGCAAGAGGGAGCTGAAAATATTGGTTTTTGTCCAACACAGCCTCTTCCTGAAATAGGAGCTGATCTTTATGTGAAATATTGACTTGGAGATTGTTATCAGCTGTTGACTCGATATCGACTTTAAACAGGAGGGAGTGCCCATCCGGTAATTGCCCCCGCCAGCTTCCGGAATAATCGTCCATGGTTTTCTGAGAAAAAAGCGATAGAGGGAGTAATGAAAACAAAAGGCTAAACACGCGAACTTGATTCATAACAGTTATTTGGGTGTTCTAATAATGAGGTGAAAATATGAAGGCAATTTAAGGGAAGTGCCAAAGGGAAAATAGAACATTTTTAACATTCGGAAGAAATTAAACGGACTTCAATACATTTTTTTGATAGGATTTAGGAGTCAGCCCAAACTGTCTTTTGAATAAGCGGATAAAATGGCTTTGATCGGAGAAGCCACAGTCATAGGCAATGGCGGTACTGGATCGTTCTCCTGCCTTCAGAAGGCTTAAAGCGTGGTTTAGACGTAACATTCTGACATACTCGCCCAGGTTGACATGGAAATATTTCTTAAAGTTACGGGACAAGTGAACGGGATGAATGTTTAATTCCGCAGACAGCTCCTCTAAGGTTGTCTCTTCCAAATACTGATCGTGCAGGCGTTCCTGAAGTTGATTGACCCAGTTAGGGGGCTTTCTGCTGTCGGTAGTTTGTAGGTTTTTCAATCGGGCGAAAATATTCAGCAACTGAGATTCAATGCTTAGGTTTTGGCAGCCATCCTTGATTTTTGATTCAATATAAATTTGTGCCAATTCTCGCTTTAGGATAGGGTCGAAGAGGAGGAAGCTACCGCTAATGGCAGAAGGATCGAGAAGGTACTTTTCAAACCATTCCGGTTCAATTTCGATGTGGAAACCTTGGGTATACTTTTCTTTAATTTTATTAAAATGAGGATCCTGCCAGTGATGAAAGAGCAGGTCGCCTTGTTTTATTTCATACGTTTCCTTTTTGTTGGCTTCGTATAATTCTCCCCGGATTAGATAGGTGAAGTAGGCATTCTGATGGTAATGCCAGTCGACCTGGGGGTGGGTATATTGGGTGTCGGTTAAAGTTAGGTAGTCCAACTGGGTCTCATGATAGTGCTTGCCAAAAAATTCTCCCTTTTTTAGTTGCTGCATGATTTTTTAATCAGTTCAAAGCCTGGATTGAACTTGAAAATAGTGTGACCTATTTTTTGAAAAGAATTGTATAGATAAAAGCTTGTTGCTTTTAGACAAAGCACTTTTTGCTCTTATGTTTTTACTCCAAATGATTAACTACTGTGTTTCTATCGTATATTCAGTGTATTGCTACCGACCTTCTCTGTATGGAAATTTTTTAGCAGCTTTCCGGCTAATCTGATCGATGATTTGATTGGCGGGCTCCCGCCAGTCAGCTCCTTTGTCAAAAGAAATAGACCACAAAACCGTGCCTTCCTTTTGTTCAAATAAGGTAAAGTCGGCCACTACGGCCTTATTTTGGGTAGAAAATGGAGGGAACAAAGGCCACAACTGGTAGTTGGTCAGGACATTGATGATATCTACACCCAATTCTATTCCATAAGAGGCGAGGTCGGACATAAAGCGGGCTTTTTCAATATTGGCCCTAACGACCGCATCCACTTCCAATATATCGGCCAATTCATCTGGGCTCATACTCCAGGACTCCCTAATGCTTATACCTTTATCTTCCAGTATTTTCAAAGTCGACCGGTGATGTTGAATATCCACCCTCAAGTTCCTTCGGCCTCTTTTAGTACTGCGTAATAATTCGTTGTAAAAAGAAATTTGAAAAGCCTGACTTTCGGCTTCTTCAATTCGCAGGATATCCTCTTCTTCGAGTTGATCAGGCATGCGTCCGGTAAAGATCATATCAAAGGGCAGGACGGCAATACGTGTGTGATCTGCTGTTAGTGTGTCAAAATTAGCAGATTGAAAATAAGGTGTGCAGGAAGAAAACAGAAATAGGAATACTATTCCCAGGCTAAGAAAAAAATGTTTGTTTTTCATAATCAGTTAGTTTGAGTACGCTTATACTCAAACTAACTGACTCAGGCTTAAAAAACTATGACTTAGCTCATTGCGAGGGTTAAATCTTTCTTAAAGATCAGGAAGCTAACTGCTTGATCTTAATTCTGAATGCTGCAAAAAGCAGGGTCATAAACGGACTTATGTAGTTGAAAATGGCATAGAAGAAATAATCGACTACCGGTACGCCCAATACCCCCGATTGATAGGCGCCACAAGTGTTCCAGGGGACCAATACAGAAGTAACCGTCCCGGAATCTTCCAGCGTTCTACTCAGGTTTTCGGGAGCGAGGCCCTTGTCTTCATACGCCTTAGCAAACATTTTTCCCGGAACAACAATGGCTAAATACTGATCAGAAGCCGTTACATTAAGGGCCAAACAACTTGCCACTGTGCTGGCGAATAAACCGAAGATGGATTTGGCCATTTTCAGCAAGGCTGCACTGATGCGGCCTAAGGCTCCAATGGCTTCCATTACACCACCGAATACCATGGCACATAGAATGAGCCAGATCGTGCCGAGCATACCGGCCATACCTCCGGAAGAAAACAGGTCGTTCAGGTCGGCATTGGTGGTCTCAATGGCTGTGTCAACCGTCATAGCGGTCATGACTCCTTTGTAGGCGGATTGGAAGCTAAGTGATTCGGCGCCGGTAATACTTTTTACGATTTCTGGTTGGAAAATAATGGCAAATACAGCTCCTAGTAAAGTTCCGATCAAAAGAGCGATCAGGGGTTTTGTCTTACGGATGATCAGTAAAATAACCACGATTGGAACGATGAACAACCAGCCGCTGATATAGAAAGATTCATCTATAGAGGCCAGGATAATGGAAGTGTCGGTTGCTCCTGAAGTTTGTTGTGCCAGCCCTATAAAAATAAAGGCAATCAAAGTAATCGTAATACTCGGGACGGTTGTCAACGCCATATAGCGAATGTGAGTAAACAATTCCGCGCCGGCCATGGCAGGGGCCAGATTGGTGGTATCAGATAGCGGCGACATTTTATCTCCAAAATAAGCTCCACTCAGGACGGCTCCTGCAACCATGCCCAGCGGCAGGCCGATAGCCTTTCCAATCCCGATCAGGGCTATACCGACTGTGGCAGAGGTGGTCCAGGAACTACCCGTGGCAATGGAAATGATGGCACAAATCACGACGGTTGCCGGCAGAAAAATATTGGGATGAAGGATCTTCAGGCCGTAATAGATCATGGTTGGGATCACGCCGCTGATTAGCCAGGTACCGGCCAGGGCCCCGACAAATAAGAGTATCAGAATGGCTTCGGTTGTAGATTGAATGTTATCTGCTACCTCTGCGATCATTTGCTTGTAGGAAACTTTGTTATAAAACCCAACGATGGCGGCAACTGCACCTCCCATCAAGAGAATAAACTGGTTGGATCCGCTCAGGGCGTCGTCTCCAAATACATATACATTATAGGCGAGCATACCCACCAGGGCAAAAACAGGGATTAAAGCTTCCCATATGTTCAACTCCTTATTCTGAATGATTGGTTCTTCCATTACTGTAAGCCTGTATTAAAGTTAGTTTTCCAAATTGGGTGTTCAAACAAATCTTGATCCTGAAAATAGGAATATTCCTCAAAAAAGAAAGATTATCTTCTGATAAAATAAATGCAGGGCCCGAATGAAAATTTGATTTTCCCGAAGCTTAGTTATCTTACTTATAGTATACCTTCGAAAAAATAATTTTTGTTAAGTTGCAAGTATCTGAATAATTATTTGACAAAAATCATCTTTTTCACGATATTTTCTAATGAAATTTTTTTAAGGACCCCATTTTTCTTTTTCCTAACCAAACTAGATGCCATGTCTGAAAACCTTAGTAAACTGTCGGGCCGAAAAGGCCTGGGCAACAATCTTTTTGAAAGAATAGGAGAGTTGTCGGAAATAAATGGAACTCCGGACCCGGAGGCCATGAAGTCGCTGGCTAAAGAATTTCTAATGGGGTCTTCCCAATTGTATGGAACTGCCAGTTTTTATGATTTTACCCGTCCTGAAAACAAGGATAAAAAAGCATATGTCTGTAATGGAACAGCTTGCCAATTGGCCGGCACCCAGGAAGCTTTGCGTGAGGAATTGGAAAAGCATCTAAAGCCCGAGGAAATCGGCGAGATGTGCTGTTTGGGCCGCTGTCATGAAAATGGAGCCTTTCATTTCGATGGTGCCAATTATTCAGCCCAAAATGCCGCAGCGCTCCAAAGTATTTTTGAAGGTAAAAAAAGCGAACATCAGGATGAATACGGAGTGGGAGCCATCGGCCAAGCTATTCTCACAGGCCCTCCTATGGAGATACCGGCCTTTAAAGAGGCCATGCGGAAAATGCTCTCGACACCACCCGAACAACTTTTGCAGGAAATTCATACCTCAAAGCTGAGAGGAAGAGGAGGGGCCGGCTTCCCGATTGGCATCAAAATGGAAGGCTGCCGGAAAGCTAAAGGGCAGCCCAAATTTGTGGTCTGTAATGCCGATGAGGGAGATCCCGGCTCATTTTCCGATCGCTACCTCCTGGAAAAACGCCCCCTGGAAGTGCTCCTGGGCATGGCCATGGCCGCTTATGTAGTCGGTGCCAAAACAGGCGTCCTGTACATCCGGGCAGAGTATCCTGAATCGATCCAAATAATCGAAGAATCCATCCATAAACTCAGAAAGGAAGGGGTCATTTGTAACGGCAACCTGAATTTTGACATGGACTTTAAGATCATCAAAGCACGTGGTGCCTACATTTGTGGTGAAGAAACGGCCCTTTTATCCTCTATGGAAGGACAACGACCTGAGGTGCGTATCCGCCCTCCTTATCCGGTTGAAGAAGGCTTGTTTGGTTTGCCTACTTTGGTGAACAATGTAGAAACCTTGGCCTCCCTGGTTTATGTACTCGAACATGGAGGGGAGGCTTATGCACAACTGGGAACCACTTCTTCATCGGGAACCAAATTGGTTTCCCTGGATTGGACCTTCAATAACCCGGGCGTTTATGAAGTTCCCATGGGAACACCCCTCACTGCCCTAATCAATAATCTGGGCGGAGGATTTTCGACAGACGTGAAGGCGCTTCACATTGGCGGACCTTTGGGCGGTTTGGTTCCTAAAGAAAAATTCGGCGATCTTTCCATCGATTTTGAATCCTTTTCTCAGCAAGGCTTCCTACTTGGTCATGCTTCTATTGTGGGGGTTCCTGAATCCTACCCGATGATCGCTTATCTGGAGCACCTGTTCGAGTTTCTGACGCATGAAAGCTGCGGCAAGTGTTTTCCTTGTCGTCTGGGCTCCGTCAGAGGCATGGAATTGTTCCGGAAGGCGAGACAAGAAGAACATTTATTGGATAAGGAATTAGTGGAAGACCTGCTCGATACCCTGGAGCAAGGCTCTTTGTGTGCCCTGGGAGGGGGCTTGCCACTTCCTATTCGAAATGCGCTTCAGTATTTCATGGAAGAACTCCGTCCGTATTTTACCCCGGACTCCATATCCGTTTCACCACTTAAAAGCTCCATCCAATGAAACAGCATGCTTACATAAACGATGTCGCCTATGAGATAGGTGAACAGGAAAGTATTCTCAATTTTATCCGCCGCCATCTGGGTAAGGATTATGTTCCGACGCTCTGCGATGCTCCTCACCTGAAACCTTTCGGCTCTTGCCGGATGTGCAGTGTCCAGATCAGTAAAGATGGTAATGGCCAGTTAAAAACCGTGGCGTCCTGCCATACTCAGGTGGTGCCCGGACAAAAGATTTATCCGGATTCGAGTAGCATTGTTAAGCTTCGCAAAAACATTGTTGAGTTAATTATCACCGATCATCCCTTGGATTGTTTGACCTGTGAAGCCAATGGAGATTGCCAGTTGCAGGATGTGGCAGCTCGGGTGGGCATTCGTAGGGTCCGTTATCCGGAAGGGAAAACGCATCTGGACCGGGAAAAAGATGAAAGCCATCCTTTTATGCTGTCCGACCTGTCGAAATGCATCAACTGCTATCAATGTGTGCGTGCATGTGATGAAGTTCAGGGGCAGTTTGTGCTCAGTATGGCCGGTCGGGGCTTCGATAACCGGATCATAAAGGGGATGGATACTACCTTCGATCTGTCGGAATGTGTTTCCTGTGGCGCCTGTTCTCAGGTTTGCCCGACAGCCGCCATCTCGGATGTATTTAGTTCGGATATCAGGGAAGCGAGAGAAACAGTGAGAACGGTTTGTACCTATTGTGGGGTAGGATGTAATCTGGATGTGGCAAAGCGTAATGGAACCGTCCTTGGCATCAAGGCGCCTTATGATGCGGATGTGAATGAAGGTCATACCTGTGTGAAAGGACGGTATGCTTTTAAGTTCTACAATCACCCGGACCGTCTTCGCTCTCCATTGGTTAGGAAAAACGGCAAACTGGAGCCTGTCAGCTGGGACGAGGCCTATGATTACATTGCAGAAAAATTGACAAAAATAAAAACAGAGAATGGCCCGGATGCCATTGGAGGCATTTCTTCTTCTCGCTGTACGAACGAGGAAAATTACCTCATGCAAAAATTCATCCGGGCAGTTATCGGTACCAATAACATCGACGGCTGCGCCAGGGTGTGCCATTCTCCAACCGCCTTGGGGATGCAGCGTACTTTCGGCACCGGAGCTGCCACCAACTCGATCGAAGATCTGAAGGTGACAGACTGCATGCTGCTGATCGGAGCCAATCCTACCGTTGCTCACCCCGTTACGGGCGCCCGGATCAAGCAGGCGGCCATGAAGGGGAAAACGCTGATCGTCATTGATCCACGACGGACGGACCTGGCGGAGTTGGCTGACTACCATCTTGCCTTACGCCCCGGTACGAATGTAGCGGTGCTGAATATGATGATGTATTATATCCTCAAGGAAGGTCTGGAAGATCAAAGCTTCATCGAGCAGCGCCTGGAAGGGTATGAAGAATTTAAAGAAGGTATCCTGAATTTGGACGTGGACAAAATGGAGGAAGTCAGTGGAGTAGATCGCAATTTGGTCCGCAAAGCTGCCATCGCCTATGCTTCGGCAAATTCGGCGATGTCCTTCCATGGCTTAGGGGTCACCGAACACTATCAGGGGACCTTTGGCGTAATGCTGATCGCTGATCTGGCCATGATCACGGGTAATGTGGGTAGGCCTGGTGTGGGTGTCAACCCGCTCAGAGGGCAAAACAATGTCCAGGGCGCAGCCGATATGGGCATTCAACCACATTTAGGACCCGGCTATCTCAGCCTGGCCAATGACGAGGTCCGCCATAAGTTCGAAGAAGTATATGGACGGCCTTTGAGAAGAGAAAACGGCATGACCATACCGAAGATGTGGGAGCATGCCCGGGAAGGCAGGCTCAAGGCGCTGTGGATTATGGGCGAGGATGTAGTCCAGACGGAACCCAATAGCCCGGCTGTCAGGGAAGCCTTGTCTAATTTAGATCTTTTCGTACTGCAAGAACTATTTTTATCCGATACTGCC
>JAUIKE010000241.1 GCA_030430845.1 Bacteroidia bacterium
GTAAAAACTCGTTCCTCGTTTTTACCCACCCCCGAAAATTTTGTTTAGGAGGTTGTTTTAAGAAAAAAACTTCGTTTTTTTCTTAAAACAACCTCCTAAAAGAATATTATTGGTTGGGGAAAAAGGCAGAAGGACTTTTTACACAACCCCAATTTTTTTGACACTCCTTACGTTTACATCGGAGAGTTACTTGAAGACTCGCATTACTAAAATCACGAATAATGACAAACCAACATCCCAGCCTCCTGAGTTACAGCAAAATACTAACCTCACTCACTTTCTTCCTCACACTAACAGTATTTAGCCTCTACGCTCAAAAGGGATTGGAACTCAAGATCCTCGATAACAGTAAACTCTATATTGAAGGAAAAAGCAATGTCAACAAATTTGCCTGCCATTGTACCGAAAACTTCCCCACTTCTAAAATCCAGTTTAACAGTACTCCTACTAATAAGACCGCCCACTTCAATAAAACGGAGATGAAAATCACCACCTCCAAACTGGATTGCGGGAAAAAAGCCATCAATAAGGACCTTCAAAAAACACTTAAAGTTGATGAATATCCTAACATCACGCTTGAATTGTGCAGCCTAAACTTCCAGGAAGCTTCCCACGACGACGACTGGCAGTTAGTAAAAGCCGAAACCTTCCTGACCATAGCGGGTACGACTCGGACAATGAATATGCAGGTTAAGGCCAAACAATTGGGTAATAATCAGTTTAAAATAATAAGTTCAGAAGAACTGAAACTAACTGACTTCGGAATCGAACCTCCTACAGCCCTGCTCGGTCTGGTAAAAGTAAAAGACGAAATGACCTTGCATTTGGATCTTGAAGTCAAGATCATTAATCCTAATGATCCCCTAATTTCTCAGCGGCTGCCTTAAAGCTTAACACTTTTTCCGCTGGAAGCTGCCTTATAAATGGCTTCCACAATACGAATATCTTTCAATCCTTCTTCGCCGGGCACCATAACTGCCCGGTTCTGTTTGATAGCTAAGGCATCATCATCCATTTGGCGAGCCTGCTGGTTGTTTATTTTTTTGTCCAATAATTTTCCGTCACTCGTTTTTCCCCGGACGCCATTGTAGGTTTGGAAAGGGGTCAATTCATACCAACCTTTTTCGCAATCGACCCGCAAATGGTTGATCCCTTTACCAAAGGAAGTCAAGCCATCTCCAATAGCTCCCGAAGGAAACTTCAAGGAAAAATAGGTCGTCTCATCCACTTCCGTATAAATTTGAGGCCGGGTAGTTTCATGACGGGCAGAGATTACCTCTATCGGTTCTTCTCCCGTGGCATACCGAAGCGCATTTAAGGGGTATACGCCCATGTCGTACATAGCCCCCCCTCCCATTTCTTTTTTCTGCTTCCAATGATTCGTGCGACCATCCCGATATCCAGCCTCAGCATAGACGGTCTTGATTTTATCGTAAGCTTTGTCAGCCGCCATTTTCATAAGGGTTTGGGTATTGGGCTCATGGTGCAGGCGATAACCAATACTCAATTTAACCTTATTTGTCCGGCAGGCGTCGATTATCGACTGGCATTCCCGGGCTGTGACAGCCATGGGTTTTTCACACCACACATGCTTACCGGCATTCGCAGCGATGATGCTGTATTCCATATGCATACTGGGAGGCAATACAATATAGATCACATCAATGTCGGGATTATCCGCTATTCGGTGCATATTTTTATAATTATACACATTTTGATCCTTGATACCGTATCTCCTTTGCCATATCGGTATCTTCTCCGGGCTTCCCGTAACGATCCCCTTGAGTTCACAGTGCTCCGTCAATTGCAAAGCCGGTGCTAATAAATCGGTACTGTAATAACCCAATCCAACTAGTGCTATTCCTAGTTTATCTTTTGTTTTCGGCAAAATAAGCTTAGGGAAGGAAAATAAAGAGGCCGCTACTCCTAAGGAGGTCGTTCGAATGAATTGCCGCCGAGGTAATTTGGAGCTTGCCGGCCAGCCGGAGCCTTGGCGAAGGTCCGAATGTTGATCTTTAGAGGATGGTCTTTCTATATTGGAATTCATCAGTTAAATTTTTCAGGATCAAAAAATGCATTAGAAATTCCCAAAAAGTAAAAATCCGTTGAAGTCAGTTACAGTCCTAGTCAAGTAAAAAACGCTTTTCCTAAATTTACCTATTTTCAGGCTAGAAAGATCATTAATCACCCACGCTAACATTTTTTTAATTATGACACCCACATTTTTCCCAAGCCCCGAAGACTTCAGAAAATGGCTCGATGAAAATCACGACACAGAAGGAGAACTCTGGGTGGGCTACTACAAAAAAGCTACCAAGATCCCCAGCATGACCTGGCCACAGTCCGTAGAAGAAGCACTCTGCTATGGCTGGATAGATGGCCTGAGAAAAAAGGTGGATGAAAAAAGCTATAAAATTCGCTTCACCCCGCGCCGCGCCAACAGCCACTGGAGTCAGGTCAACCTAAAAATGATGGATGACCTAATACAAAACGGAAAAATGCAGCCTGCAGGCTTAAAAATCTACCAGGAAAGAAACCCTGCCAAAGAGCAGCTATTCTCCTACGAACGGAAGGCTATTCAGCTATCAAATGAATACATCGAGCAGATTAAAGCGACGCCCAAGGCTTGGGAGTTCTTCGACAACCTGGCACCTGGCTATAAAAAACAGACGATTCATTGGGTGATGCAGGCCAAAAGAGAAGAGACCAGGCAGAGAAGATTGAAGATATTGATCGAATCCGCAGCGGAGGGTAAAAAAATCCCTCAACTAAGGCGTTAAGCTAAAAGAGGCAGCCTCAAAAGGCCGTAGGTCTTTTGAGGCTGCCTCTTTTAGTACCCCACCGCTTTACCGTCAAAAGCCCTCGAATCAGCAGCTCCATAGATCAAACCATTCACATGGTCAATAAAGATCCCCATGGCGGAGCCCTGTCCCCCTCTAAACCTGATAGAGTGCCCCATCATTTCGTACAGTCGTTGTGTATCGGGTGAAATGCTACCCTGTTCAAAACTCGTCACATCCGGCAGCCATTGATGATGTATCCGACCAGCTTCAATGGCTTGCGCAATGTTCATATCGTGATCGACTACGTTCAGGATCACCTGGAGTACGGTATTGATGATGGTACGCCCGCCCGGACTACCGATTACAATGACAGGTTTGCCGTCTTTGGCCACTATAGTCGGCGTCATACTCGACAGCATCCTCTTTTCCGGCTCTACCAGATTAGGCTTGGTGCCGATCTGACCGCGACGGTTGGTTACACCTGGTACAGGATTGAAATCGCCCATTTCATTATTTAACAGAAATCCGGCACCCTCCACAGTCAACTTAGAACCGTAACCTTGCTCTAAGGTGTAGGTTAAAGAAACGGCATTCCCTTCAGAATCCACCACAGAAAAATGGGTGGTCTCTTCACTTTCTTTTCTCATCAAAGCCTGGTTAAAAGAAGCCGAATCGCTCTCAGAAGCCTTATACCAATCGATGGTCTGGCGAAGTTGGCGGGCATAAGCTTTCGAAGTCAGTTTTTCAAGGGGCATGTTCGGATTAAAATTGGGATCCCCTAGATGAAGGGCCCGGTCGGCATAGGCGCGGCGCATGGCCTCGGTCAGCAAATGTAGATAGGACGCTGAATTATGGCCGATATCATCCAGTTCAAAGCCTTCCAAGATGTTCAGCATTTCGACTAATGCGACACCACCCGAAGAAGGCGGGCACATGGCATATACATCGTATCCGCGGTAAGTTCCATGAATGGGTTGTACTTCCTCGGCCTCATACTTGGCCAGATCCTCTTCGGTAATTATGCCGCCATGCTTTTTCATGTATTTAGCCAGCAACTTGGCCGTTTTACCCTTATAAAAACCGTCCTTTCCGTTCTTTTGGATGCGCTTCAAGGTAGCCGCCAGGTCGGGCTGCTTCCAAAGCTCACCCGGCTCGTAGAGGTCCTTACCGTTTTTCAGAAAAGCTTCTTTGGTGGCATCATACATAGGATCATCATAACCTCTTTGCAAGCGCTCCAGAAATCCACGCATACCCCAGGTAGATGGCATCCCTTTCTCAGCCAGGTCAATGGCCGGCTGAACCAGTTCTTCCCAGGGAAGCTTTCCCAATTTTTGATGGGCTTTCCACAAACCCGCTACCGTACCCGGCACCCCAACCGAAAGCGGGCCTGCATGGTTGGAGCGATCTTTAATATTTCCTTCCTCATCTAAAAACATATCGGCGGTGGCCGCCAAGGGTGCTTTTTCACGAAAATTAAAAGCGGTTACCTCTCCTTCCGTACCGTGATAAACCAAAAAGCCGCCTCCCCCAATGTTACCGGCAGAAGGAAGGGTAACGGCCAATGCAAAGGCGGTAGCGACAGCAGCATCGACTGCATTGCCGCCGTCTTTTAATATTTTTTGCCCTGCTTCGGAAGCCAGATAATGACTACTAGTCACCATCCCGTTTTTAGCAGGCGCAGGGATGCGTCCGCTCTGAGCAGGTACAATGAATGGTATACTGATGAAAAAAATCAGCAGAATGCGAATGGAAAAGAAAGGATATTTCATAATTTAAGGCTTTTGATTCTAAGGACCATCTATTTAATTATGGAAAAAGGCTGCGGGCCTTTTTCCATAACCATATCATTTGGCCGTTTAATTTAGACAATTTTTATCATCTACAAAAAATAAAATAAGACACTCAAATGATCGATCACCATTGCCAATTACTCACTATTACCCGGAACAATGCACTGAAGCTGGTTGAAGGCCTGAGCGACGAGCAACTGAATCTTACTCCCCAGCGCTTCAACAACAATCTGATCTGGAATCTGGGCCACATGCTGGTCACCCAGCAGCTTTTGTGTTATCGCCTGTCAGGCAATGACACATTTTTATCCAATGCACTCATTGAAAAATACAGAAAGGGGTCCAAACCTGAAGGGCCGGTGCCTTCTGAAGAAATAGCGAATATCAAAAGCTGGCTGGCTGAAAGTCCACAGATGATGGAAAGAGATTATAACCTGGGCATGTTTAAGTCTTACAAGGAATATTCTACCAGTTACGGAGTCACGCTTTACTCTGCCGAAGATGCCGTAATTTTTAATAACATGCACGAAAGTATGCATTTAGGAGCCATGATCGCTTTGAAGAAATTCGTTTAGGTGAAACAGGAGTCATGCGAATCAGACTGGAGCTATAAAAAGATCTTGCTTTTGACAGGCTTATTTTTTATCATCAAAAAATGTACAAAAACATTTTTTTGCGTATATTGATGCATGGAATTTAAAATTCATATCCCTAAAGCCCCCTTAGCCAATTATATTGGTTCGCTAACCTATTTCAAAGGCTATGATCCTGCACACACTATTGAAAAACTGATGCCGGACGGCACGGTTAATATCATCGTCGAGCTAGACGAATTTGACCGCTACACCTTCGACCATCATACCTTGGAAAAACAGAAAAAATGTATCCGGGCCTGGGTTTCCGGTATGCACCAACATTTAATAGCTTTTAGTTCTTTGCGAAAATCAAGTCTGTTCGTCATTCAATTTAAAGCCGGAGGAAGTTTTCCTTTTTTGCATACTCCTCTGTATGCGCTTACCAACCTGGTAGTGGATGCAGAACTCATTTTGGGCAACAGCATTCTTGAACTGCGAGAAAAATTGATGGAAGCCAAAACCATCCCCGAAAAATTCCAAATGGCGGAAGAATGGCTGATACAGCGGGCGAAATATTGCCCTTTACCTGAAGCGGTGGTTCAGTTCGCCGTAAATACCATCCAAAGAAACCCCACCCAGATCATTTTAAAGGACATAGTGGAAAAAACAGGCTACTCTCAAAAGCAGTTCATCCATATTTTTAAAAAACAAGTCGGCCTGACCCCCAAATTTTACCAGCGCATCATCCGTTTTAATAAAGCGCTGGAGGAAATCAACCAACAAAATGCCATCGAGTGGCCACAGATAAGTCACGATTGCGGATACTATGATCAGGCTCATTTTATTAATGAGTTTAAAAAGTTTTCAGGCTTTAATCCATCCAATTATTTAAAGGAAAAAGGAGAGCTGCTTCACTATATTCCGGTGTATGAGTAATTTTTGGAAAAATCTTATTCTACCATGAAAACCTTCTTCCGTATTTTAAAATGGACCTTTGTTGTTCTAATCGTTTTATTCATCATCTTGGCAGTATTTCTAAGAATCAATTATGGAGGAGGCAAAGATTATCCGGACATTTCTACTGCGCCCCAGTATGACGAGCATCAATTAGAACTCTTTTTTTCATTTGACCAGCCTATTGGGAATGTGGCAGCTACTCCCGACACGGCTGGTACAACCCGAGTTTTCTTCACCATACATCCCGAAAGTCGTCCGGAAACCAATAAACTCATGGAGGTTGTCAACGGACAGGCCATACCCTACCCGAGTGCTGAAACACAAAGCACTTTGTACAACACTCCGCTAGGCATTTTCGGAGACCTACAAAACCGGCTGTGGGTCATCGACCATGGCTTCCACGGTACACAAGCAGTGAAACTAACGGCCTTTGACCTGAGCACCGAAGAAGTCATTCACGAATATGTATTTCCAAAAAAAGTAGCCGAAACCCTCTCCTTTTTTAATGACCTCAGCGTATCACCCAATGGAAGATATGTCTTTGTAGCTGATGTAAGTTTCTTTGGGAAAAAACCCTCCCTGGTAGTTTATGATATGGTAGAGGGAAAAAGCAGAAATGTGCTGGACAAGCATCCTAGCGTTCGACATGAAGGCTATCTTCCGACCACTCCTTCTAAAAAAATGCGCTTTTTCGGCGGGCTGGTAGACCTGCTAACGGGTATAGACGGACTGGATGTCAGCAGGGATGGCCAGTATATCTATTGGGCACCGATGGGTCATTCCGGATTATTTCGACTGCCGGTCAGCCTGGCCACCGACTTTTCTGCTTCTGAAGAAAGCCTGTCAGCAGCAGTTGAAAGAGTAAGCGACAAGCCGCTTAGCGATGGCATCCGTACGGATACACTAGGCAATGTTTACATTACCGATATCGAACATAGTGGTATTTATGTAGTACCACCCTCTGGAGATGGGTATAGCCTGATCAAGGACGATAGGATTCGTTGGGCGGATGGCATGGCCTTAGGAGGAGATGGGTATATGTACTTAGCTGATAGTGATATTCCCAACCAAATGTTGCAAAGTAAAAAACATATGGAGAAACATTCCCCATACCATATTTTCAGATTCAAGCTTTTGGAATAAACGCTCTAAATGTGTTAAAAAAGATTTAACTGCCAAAAGATAGGGCCGACTTGTGTATCAATGGCTTAAATTTAGGGAAAACCCGACTCTATGAAAAAGATCTCACTACTACTGTTTCTTTTAGTGAGCTGTCTGCTCTTTGGCCAAAAAGAACGACTCCGAATTACTTATGTGGGAAATATGGGCGTCCTCATCAGCGGCAGCGAACACAGCCTCCTTATTGACGGCTTGCACAAAGAATACCAACCAGCCTATCAATTCCCCCCCACTGAATTGGTCGACAAGATGACAGAAAATAAGGAGATCAAGCCTCCCATTAGCCTGGTTTTGAACACCCATATTCACCAGGACCATTTCGACAACCAGCTAGTCGCCGATTTTTTAAAAGCCAATAAAAAAGCCCATTTTATCGGCCCCATACAAGCTGTAATGGAAATAAAGGAATACGGATCCTTCGACCATCACCTATCCGGGATCCCGACAGACAAACACGGCCGACAAAAGGCAGAGAACCCTTATCTGGATATTTCCGCTTTTTTCCTCAATCATGCCAATCCGCGCATGCACAGCGAAACTAAAAATGTAGGTTACCTGATTAAAATAGATGGAAAAACCATCGTTCACTTTGGGGATGCCTTCTGGATCGAAGAAGTATTTGAGCAATTAGACCTCGAGGAAGAAAACATTGACGTTGCCATCCTCCCGGCTTGGATGATCGCCAGCACAGAGAACCGGAAGCTGATCGATCAATATCTGAAGCCGAAGAAAATAATAGCTACTCATATCTCTCCATCCTACCCACAGACATTGGATGCATTGAAGGAGTTTTATCCGGAGGCGGTCTCTTTTACGGAGGTTTTGCAAGAGTTTTATTATTGACAGAGTCAGTAGGCAGGCGATGGAATGGCAAAAGAGAAAAAACTCCCTTGCTAATTATTTGAAAAAATCATATTTAGGGAACTGGATGATGGTCTTCCAAATTCAATTAGAATAAAATGAATAACAACTTACCCCTGGACAGCGAATTCATTGATCCAAAAGAACAGCGACCGCTCTGGCAACAGATCACCATTTTTATCATTGGCATCGTTATTGTCATATTCAGCATATTGATCATTCTCAACCTGATCGACATCTTTAATTTTTTAAGCTACCAAAGCCAGGTTCTGCGCCCTTAGAACTACCCTGCTTGTTGTGCAGAAAACTTGCTCCTATATTGTTGAAGGGTCAATTGCGTTTCCTTTTTGAAAGCATGGTAAAGCGACGAGGTGCTCGAAAAGCCTACATCCTCGGCAATGGCCTCCACCTTATGATTTCTTTCCAAGTCCTGTAACCTTTCTTTTACCTCCTTTACTCGGTAAGTATTGACAAACTCGTTGAAGCGCAAACCATAGTGTCCATTGATAGTCTTCGAAATCAGATAAGCAGGGCGATCTAAAGCATCCGCCACTCTGGCAACGGTTAAGCCTTTTTCCCGGTATATTTTCCCTTCTCCAAATAGCCTTTCCAAATCCGGTATCAAAGAATCTGAAATCTTTTCCGGAACAATAAAAGGCTTGGAAGGCAACTTAAAGATGTGCTGATCCCGCATGATATAAAAGTTAATGACATAAAGCACCAGGCAGGAAACGGCTCCACTAATCGCATACCATTCAATGGTTGGCGAAAAATACTGAAACACGAAGCTCAGCCAAATGAATATCAAGCTACCGCTGATCAGTACCATGCCCTTGGGCAGGCTTCCCTCCTTTTTATACCAATAAAAGGCAGCGCCCACTAAATAAACACCCAACCAAAATGCCCCGATATGATAGGCTGG
The DNA here is from genome assembly GCA_030430845.1 of Bacteroidia bacterium. Classification (GTDB taxonomy): domain Bacteria; phylum Bacteroidota; class Bacteroidia; order Chitinophagales; family Saprospiraceae; genus JANQPA01. The sequence goes on from JAUIKE010000241.1 coordinate 9,068, forward strand.
AATCAAAACTTCCATTCTGAAAACACCTCCCAGGAATAATACTACCAGTGCCGGCACAAAATGAAGCAGGTCCGCTTTTGTAATCATTTGTCCCCTGCTGGATTTTACATACATCCAAAATGCCGGGCCAATAAGCCATAGCCCAATGCCGCCCAGCACCACCCCAAACAAGGCAATCTTGGGTAACAGGTAATAAAAAACGGATTTACCAATCCTTAAGCCCAGGCCAACCAACATCAGGCTGATCCAGAAGCTGGGTTGGGTCCTATTCAGCCCTCGCATCCCCAAAAAGCCGCCGAGAAATATACTCTGAAAAACAGCCGCTCCGCAGGCCAGGCCAATGAGCGTTTTCCAAATCTCCATGTCTATTTTTTTTTCAAATATACTAACTCTTCTTGTTCATTAGAAGTCAGTCCAAATCTGAGTTAAGCTACAGCAGGAGGCATGTCCTACATCAGTCGACAAATATTTTTTAAGGTAAAAATTAAATCCTTTACAGAAAAAAACGATAACATCCCTTAACACTCTTTTCTACCGGCCCTCTTAATTTTCTGATAAAATTCTCCTTTTTTTTCAGATTTCCCGAATCCGAAAAGCTTCGACAGGCTTTTTTCTGCATAATCCTCCGACCTCCCTTTTCTTTGTAGAAAAAAATCACCTGATCTATGCAAAGACTATTTATTATCTGTTTATTATTACTGGGTCTTTCGGTTAATGCCCTGGCCCAATTTCATACCTTAAACATACCACAGGCCAGTCCAAAGGCCGTCATCACCCAAACATTGGGAGTCACCAAAATCACAGTCGACTACTCCTCTCCTGCTGTCCGAGGAAGGGAGGTATGGAATGGGGTCGTTCCCTTCGATGCCCAGCCGATCGCCTGGCGAGCCGGCGCCAATATGAACACCCGGATCCAATTTTCTACGGATGTAAGCATCAATGGAGAGAAAATCCCGGCAGGTAGTTATGGCCTGCACATGATCCCACGGAAGGAAGGAAGTTGGAGTTTGTTACTGGCCCAAAACGATGAGCAATGGGGCAGTTACTATCTGGACGTCGAAAAGGATGTTTTTAAGTCTATTGAAGTAAATCCCGAAGAATGCCCTTTCCGCGAAAACCTGGCCTATGAGTTTCTCGCACGCACCGACAGCAGTGTAGTCGTAGCGCTGGAATGGGAAAAAAAGCGAATTCCCTTCACTGTGGCAGTTGACCTGAATGAGACTGTCCTTGAAAGCTTTCGCTCTGAGCTTTTAGGTATCAACACCTACCGCTGGGAAGCCTGGAACGATGCGGCTCAGTGGTGCCTTCGCCGCAATACCAATCTGGAAGAAGCCCTCAGCTGGGCCGAACGGTCGATCAACGGCGGCTACAATGGCTTCGCCGCCAATAAGAACCTGAGTAATTTGACGACTAAAATTCAGATTCAACAGGCGCTTGGTCAGACTCAGGCAGCGCGGCAAACGAAAGAAGAGGCTGTCGCCATTCCCATACAAGACCCTATGGAAGCTAATAATTTCGGGCGTTTCCTGATCTCGGAGAAAGATTTTGATTTATCCAAAAAAGTCTTCGCCCGTGGCTGCAAATTGTTCGAAAACCCTTGGTTTCTCGAATTGGGCGTAGCTGTTTCTGACTACTTTCTTGATAATCAAAAAGAAGCGGTCAAAACCATGAAGGCCGTACACGAACGTTCTCCTGAGAATTTTAAGCCGAGGATTGAAGAGATGAGAAAGGAGATGGAAGCGGGGACTTTCAGCTTGAATTAACCAAATCATTTTTATTGAAAAGGACTATGCAAAGCAATGCTGTGATGCTAATGCGGCCTGCAGCCGCACGATGCTAACGGCTGATTGTGTTTAAATTTGAGTTAAGTTCTATTCTTTGTATGATGAACAAACGTCCAGCGTCCATACGCCGATAGGTTCGAGCATTGAATAGTAATATTAGGGAGAGGTATAAACATTATATTTTGCCTGAAAGGCAAATATAAAACCAACTCCGGGCGCCGCCCGGAGTGTATAGACTCCTACCTCTACACGCCCCGAAGGGGCAGCTTAATTGGAAGCCCTTTCAGGGCGGAAAATGGGGGATACTCTTTAATACGGGTTGTGTAAAAAGTCCTTCGGCCTTTTTCCCCAACCAATAATATTCTTTTAGGAGGTTGTTTTAAGAAAAAAACTTCGTTTTTTTCTTAAAACAACCTCCTAAACAAAATTTTCGGGGGTGGGTA
>JAUIKE010000242.1 GCA_030430845.1 Bacteroidia bacterium
AGGAGATCTCAGGCTCTACATATCTGCCAAAGGCAGATTGTTTTGGCGGACTTCCTTCTTGACCGGGTCGAAACAATTTACGTATTTCAATGAACTTGTTTTAACTCTTGGCAAACATACGAGGCGGAAAGCGGGTGGATGAGTATGACATGTTGCAGACTGGCTATTTTTTCATTCCAGTAATATTAGCTTTAAACCAATCCTGGCATTCTTCCAGGTTTACTTCTCCTGAAGCCACCTCTAGAGTAAACTCTATTAATATTTCTGTACTTGATTTTCCCTTTTTTGGAATGGAGTGATCAGGGTTGCTGGTTTTTTCGAGATTATTTTTCAATCTAAAATCATTTAATCTCAAAAACAATAAGGCGGATTCCAAACCAGTTCTTTTGTTCCCATCCTGAAATACATGGTTAGAAATAATATTAAACATATTAAGGCCCGCTTTCTGATAGATCTTGGGATATAATGCTTCCCCAAACATTTCAGAATCTACTGCTTCTAATAAATAATCTAATGGGCCTTCATTGAGAATATTTGTGGGGGGAGCATACTTTCCACCATGCCTTTCAATCGTCATTTGATTTATTAGGATAATATCCTCTTTTTGCAGATATTCCATTTATTCAGGCTAATGCTTTAAACACATCATCATATTGATCAAAATCCTCAGAAATCATTTTTTCTAATTTCTCCCTTCTTTCTGACTGTTCAGTTGAAATGATAATTTGATTTTCAATCAAAATTTCCTTGATGGTTTCTTTGAAAAAACTTATATCCTCCATCATGATCTCTTTGACGATGGATTTTAATTCAGCCCTATCTATTTTATCAATATCCATTGCAATGATTTGATTTTAACCGTATGTCTAAATATCTACAAAATTTTACACTTTTTAGTTCTTTTTGAGCTTGCCTGCAATGGTCACATAAACGGCGGCCTGACCGTATGGGAAGGCTGATTGTTTTATGCATCGTTAGTGTCAGGCTTCTCTATTCATTTTGAATTTTAGCTAAATATTCTCTTGGTGTCAAAATTGACAATTCACTTTCTTTGTAATCTTTCGTATTCCTTGTAATTATTATTTCATGTCCCGATTCCTCTGCGCAATAGTTTTGAACCCCATCTTCAAAATCCTTAAATTTTGAATTGGCCGCCTTGTCAATTATTGACTGTCCAACATTTTCTACATTGACTATCTGTAGAATTTTCTTTGTTTGTGTATCTGCTTTCCTTTGATTCTCCAGCTTCTCGATTATATAGTTTATATTCGTAATACTTATTGGTGAAACACAAAGCTTTACCTCTGATGATATTGACTCCTCAATTATTTCAGCGATATCATCCATAAAGGGTTCTCTATCAAGCAATAAGTCTAAAAGCACATCAGAGTCTAAAAATATTTTTTTCATTTTCTTAAATATTTTTCTACTAGAGCGTCTTGAAGAATTTCTTTGTAAGAGGTAAAATCTTTAGGTAGTTTGACTGAGCCTTTTAAATCTCTCACCAATTCCATTGAAGTCTTTTTTTTCTTTGATTTCTCGTTTTTTGTCAGAGATTTCAGATATTCCTCAACTATACTTGATAAGCTTTTGCCACTTGATTTAGCATATTCCTTTGCTTCATCAATGACCATTTGATTAATTGACAATGTTAACTTACTCATACGTATATTTTTTTACGTACAAAATAAGATGGTTTGTTTGACTTTGTCAAGTGAATTGCATTTTTTTGCTTGGTACTAACGTATCAGGGGCTGTCTCATAACTCCTTCGTCGTTATTCGACGCCCCATAGAATTTTTTTTAAGAGGTGTTTTTTAATGAAAAAATTCGTTTTTCATTAAAAAACACCTCTTAAAAGAATATTATAGGCTGGCGAAAAAGGCCGTAGGTCTTTTGAGACAGCCTCTAACCTTTAAACCAAATCTTTTCCTAATGCGCCTCCAACCAATGCTCCCCAACTCCCATCTCCACCAAAATAGGCACCTTCAGCTGAGGCATCGCATTTTTCATTTTATCCTCAATGATCGGCTTGATCGTTTCTAATTCATCCTTGTGGGCGTCAAAAACCAATTCATCGTGTACCTGAAGGATCATGCGGGATTTGAAGTTCCGCTCCTTAAAGACCTTGTGAATATTGACCATCGCAATCTTGATCAGGTCAGCGGCAGAGCCTTGCACGGGGGTGTTAATGGCGATCCGTTCTGCATTGCTGCGGGCCAAAGAACTCCTGGAATCAATATCGCGTAGATATCGGCGACGGCCCATCAAAGTAGTCACGTAGCCATCTTTCCGGGCATTTTCAACTACTTCCTCCATGTATTTTTTCAAACCTTGATACTGCTTAAAATATTGATCGATCAAATCCTTGGCTTCCGTACGCTTGATATTCAGCTGGCGGGAGAGGTTGGTTGCGCCGGCACCATACACGATACTAAAGTTGACCGTCTTGGCCCGGTAGCGCTGCTCTCTGGTAACCTCTTCATAAGGCACCTCAAACACCCGGGCTGCAGTGGCCCGGTGGATATCCTGTCCTTTTTGGAAGGCCTCCAGCATGGCCTCATCGCCGCTGATTTCGGCTATCAGGCGCAGCTCGATCTGGGAATAGTCGGCCGCCAGTAAGACGTGGTGCTCGTCGCGCGGGATGAAGGCTTCTCTGACCTTAGCTCCTTCCGGTGTGCGGACCGGGATATTTTGCAGGTTCGGGTTGTTGGAACTCAGGCGGCCGGTAGCGGCCAGAGCCTGATTGAAAGAACTGTGAATGCGACCGGTACGCGGATTGACCATTCGAGGCAATGCGTCTACGTAGGTTGACTTCAGCTTGGTCAGGCCTCGATACCTCAAAATATCATTGACGATCTCATAATCGTTGGCTAGTTCCGTCAATTTTTCTTCGTTGGTTGAATATTGGCCAGACTTGGTTTTGCTCCAGCGATAGGGGATCTCCATTTTCTCGAACAAAACCTCACCCACCTGCTTAGGGGAAGCCACGTTGAATTTCACCCCGGCCGTTTCGTGTATGCTTTTTTCCAAGGCATTGATCTGCTTATCCAGCTCAACAGAATATTCGTGGAGGAAATCTGCATCCAAATTCACCCCTTCAAATTCCAGGTCTACCAAGACCTTCACCAGAGGTTCCTCCATCGTTTGATATAGTTCCAGCAAGCCTTCTTCCTTTAGCTTGGGAGCCAGAAACTCCTTGAGTTGATAAGTGATGTCGGCATCCTCCGCGGCGTAATCCTTCACTTTTTCGACGGGCACATCCCGCATTGACAATTGGTTTTTACCTTTTTTCCCGATAAGCGTCTCAATTTTTACCGGCTGATACTTCAAATAAGTCTCGGCCAGGTAATCCATATTGTGGCGCAGTTCGGGTTCCATCAGGTAATGGGCGATCATGGTATCAAAATAGGTGCCTTTCAGTTCGATGTCATAGGTTTTGAGTACCAGGGCATCATACTTAATGTTCTGCGCAATTTTGATGATTTTTTCGCTATCAAAAAACGGTTGGTAGAAGCTCAAAACTTTTAGGCACTCCTCTCTTTCTTTAGGTAAGGGAACATAAAAAGCTTTTCCGGCCTTAAAGGAAAAAGACATGCCCACCAGATCAGCCTGCGTTGCGTCCACGCTGGTGGTTTCGGTATCGAAGCACACCTCTTCCTGTTTCAACAAAAGCTCAACGAGGTCTTTATGCTCTTTTTCAGTTTGCACTAATTTGTAGTCGTGCTCTGTATTGGAAAGATTTTTATCTGCAACGGAATGTGCGGGTGGAGCAACAGAACTCGTTTTTTTAGTACTGCTTTTACTTTGTCCCTCAGTAGGAAACAGGCTGCCTTGTGTGCCCGCCTGCCCAGAATGATCCTCTTCTTCCACGCCTAATACCTGACGGGCAAGCGCTCGGAATTCCAGCTCTTTAAAAAGCTCGGCCAGGCGTTCTTTATTGTAAGGTTCGATCTCATACCGCTTGGCGTCAAACTGAATGGGAACCTCTGTATTGATTTTAGCCAACACTTTTGACAGGCGCCCTTGCTCCGCAAATTCTTCCACTTTTTCCTTCTGCTTGCCTTTCAATTCGTGCGAATGCTCGATCAAGCCTTCCACGCTATCGTATTTGGCCAGTAACTTAGCAGCCGTTTTCGGGCCGATCCCGGGAATACCCGGAATATTATCAACGCTATCCCCTTGCAGCCCCAACATATCAACCACCTGCTCGACACGTTCGATGCCCCATTTTTCGAGCACCTCCGGAACACCCAAAATCTCTATTCCATTCCCTTGACGGGATGGTTTGTACATATAAATATGCTCCGACACGAGCTGCCCGAAGTCCTTATCCGGGGTGACCATATAAACATCAAAACCTTCTTTTTCGGCCTGTTTAGCCAGTGTGCCGATCACATCATCCGCTTCATATCCGTCAACCGAAACAATTGGGACGTTAAAAGCCTTGACAATGTCAATAATGTAGGGGAGAGCGATACCAATGTCTTCGGGCTGTTCTTCACGATTGGCCTTATACTCCGGAAACATATCATGCCTGAAGGTTTTGGTGGGCGGGTCAAAAGCGACGGCAATATGCGTCGTTTCATCTGACCTCATCAGATCCCATAGGGTGCGGGTAAAGCCGGTAATGGCGGAGGTATTAACTCCTTTAGAATTGATGAGTGGTCGGGTAATGAAGGCGAAGTGAGCTCTGTACACCAGGGCGTGGCCATCAAGAAGGTATAATTTTTTTTCAGACATGAAGAGAGTGTTTGGCAAGTGAAGTGATAGGAAAGGCGCCCCGAGGCGCCTTTCCATTTATATATCATGTAAGATAGAAACAAAATAAACAAACAATCTGTTTTATTAAAACGTCAGGTTATATTTTATCAGTAATTGTTGTGTTAAACTTACTCTTTTTCCCAGGCCGGAAACGCCTCCGACGGCATCCCAGTCGGTAATTTGCACCATCACATCATCATCGTAGAAAACATTCAGCGTCATAGCCAGTTGGAGTCCTTTGAATATGGTGTACCCTAGCTCGTTGGTCCAGTCGAGATCCAGGTTTTGGGGATTTTTCAGATAATTGGAATAGAGGGCCAAATTGGAAACAAAGGTTATTTTTTCCTTGGCATATTTATCGGTGTAATTGAATTTGAGTAATGAGCCCAACTGAGCAAATACATTTTCAAATTCAGTGATTTTTCCATCGGCATCTTTAGTGACGGGATTTCCATGGACGCCCAATGCGGCGATCGAGTCATTAGCCACAACGATAAACTTGCCTCCTATCGGAGAGTAGTAAACAGACAGTTCGTCGACGGGATTGTAATCGATGCCGAGCGAAGTGGTTATGGTAGCCGGAGAGAAAAAGCGGGCGAGGGGAGTGGTTTGTCCGCTTATATCAGACAGAAAGTTTCCGGGATATTCCTTGGTACCTTTATAAGCAGGAGCCAACTGACTGAGAAAGCTGACGTCAGCCGCGTAGAAAAACTTCGAGCTGTCAGCCGTTCGCAAGCCTAACTTTGAACCCAGGCGGAGCTCATCGATGGCTTTTTGGAAGGGGAGGTTCTCGCCTGAAGCCAGTGGCCCGGAACCCAGACGTTGAACACCGAACTGCCAGGAAGCTCGATTGTCCCAGGACAAACGTTTCTTCTTTTTGAGTTTTGCAAAGATAGCGACGGCGGTTCCTGCGCCGACTCTGTTTTGGCCGGCACCTTGTCGCGGATTAATTTGTAGCAATTGGGAGAAATCCAGTCCGAGGCTCGCGCCTGTTTTCCAGGGCGATGGAGGTACAGAATCTTTCTTTTCTTGTGCGACTAGAAACAAAGGGGTACATATCAATAGTACCAGAAGGAAATTCACTTTTTTCATCTCAGGCGTTTTGATGAATCGCTCGAAAGTAAAAATGAATTCAGAGAAATGCAAATAGGTGGTGTAAAAACCTGAGGTTGTGTAAAAAGGCCTTCGGCCTTTTTACACAAACAATAATATATTTTTTGGAGGTGGTTTAAAGCCCGTACGGGCTTTAAACCACCTCCAGAACAAAATTATCTGGGGCAGGTAAAAACCTGACTGCTGTCAGGCAGGCGAGGAACGACTTTTCACACAACCCCAGGTATAGTATTTTTATTCGGCTGGAGCTTGTCTTTTCGTGATTTGATATTTTTCGGTTGAAAGCTTGTGAAGCGGTATGATGGTGAGGGCCTCTCCTGTTTTGAGGGTAAAGGTTGAATTATCCATAGCCACGACGACACCTTCAACTCCTTCGATCACGACCTTGTCTCCCACGCCTACTTTCCCTTTATTGTAGTAGGCGGCCAGTAAATTGGCCAGTACCGGCCGGGAAGCAAAGCCATACCCAATAGCAAAAGCTAGAACTACACCGGCGAGGATGATGGACAGGTTCTCTTCAATAAAAGAAGTTTGTACGCGTGCCTGAGAAAGAGTGATCATGGCTACATTAAGGAACAGAAAATAAAATACCACGTTAGCAATCAGGCTGGCAGCGGGGATGCCCAGAGAATCGCAGGTTGTTTGGACAATCCGCTTGAGGAAGTCTGCCAGTAAAATCCCTACGAAAAAGACCAGTACAGCTGAGATCAGGCTGGGAATATAAGCCAGCACATTGTTCATCATATCGGATACTGCCTGCATGCCCAGCACATCTGTGGCAATCAGAATGACGATAAAAAACAGCAGGTAGTATACTACTTTAGAAACGAGCTTGCTCGGAACCAGTTCTATTTTAGATTTGCTAAAAAGATCGATTTCGTTCAGCTTTGCAGCCAGTCGATCTACCCCGATTTTTTCGAGCAATTTTCTGATCACGCGGGCAAAGAACTTACTAATCCAGCGCCCGATAATAACCAGTGCTATAGCTCCGATTACGCGGGGAAGCGTTGCGATAAATACTCCTGACTGCTCGGCCAGGGTCTGCTGCATTTGCTCCAGGAAGGTATTATTTTGTAGTAACAGTATTTCCATGAATAACAAGCTTTTTATTTTGTGGGATTAGGTTTGGATTCATTATCGGAAAATGCAATGACCATTACATCTTTCACTCTGGACAAGTAAATTTCGACGACTTCCCCCACGAAGCGCAGCATTCCCAGGTTGGTTTGGATGCCGTTTTTTATATCATTTTGATGATTGGCCTCAAAATGCTTTTTGTCTTCTTCTAATAACGATTTAAAACTGTTTTGCATAGCCGTATTAATTTAAAACTTCTTCAACTTCCCTAAGTGCAACTTGAGCTTTTGCTTTTGCTCGCTTGATCTTCATTTTGATCGCACTTTCGGATTTTTCCAATACATCTGCGATTTCCTTGATAGACAGATCCTCTTGGTATTTCATCAGAAGAACGTATTTGTCATCAGGAGGTATCATTTCTAGTACCTTTCTGAGGTGGTCGACTTTCATTTCTAATAAAACTTTATCGCTCACCTCATCATCTTCCACGTCTGGAGCCCTTTCCATGTCGTCGGAAAAAATATTGCCTCTGCGATTTTTTTTTCGCAGGAAATCTATACAATAGTTATATGTAATGGAGTACAGCCAGGTAGAGAACTGTGCTCTTTCGCCGAACTTTGACAGATTGAGGAAGACTTTCATGAAAATCTCCTGCGTCGCGTCCTTCGCCATGGCTTCATCCTTCAGCAAGGCGATACATTTGCTATATACCTTAGCTGCATATTTCTCATAAATGATGTCGAAACATGGGTTGGCCCGAGACTTCAGAAAATTTCTGATCAGTTCCAGGTCCGGCATTCCTTTTTTACAGACCGCTGTTTTGGCACTCATCTGGCGTTTATTAAAGAGGTCAATCTGTGCCTTTTGAGTGAAATACGCCCTTTAGACGCAAGAAAGTGGTAAAAGACACATTGAAATTTAAGAAAATCTTAAAAAGTTTTTGAGAAAATGGAATTAAAAAATAGTTATATGATTAATTCAAGTTGTGATAAGGCTCACAATGGAATAAATTTTTCTATTAGAGGTTGTAAAAAAGGTTACGGCGGTCGCCGCCAGCTGTTTTACCACCTCAAATGAGAGTTATCTTATGAACATCGCAATTTGAATTATTTATTTCTTTAATCTGTTCAGCGGGATATAAAATATAAGGCAGGTAATACGACTAAAGAATGGCTGTAAAATAAAAAAAGCCTTGCAAAAAGCAAGGCTTTGGAAGTAAATATATTGGGTTGGCGGCGACCTACTCTCCCATCAGTGATAGTACCATCGGCGCTGAGAGGCTTAACTTCTCTGTTCGGAATGGTAAGAGGTGGAACCCTCTCGCTATAGCCACCAACATTTCTTGAAGCTCTTTTTTCAGTAAAAAGGAGCCTGTGTTTCTTTTTAGACAAGCAAGGGATAAGAAGAAGAAAACGAGCTACTATAGAACTCATTGGGATACTATCCTTGGTGAGGAAAATACTATTGACCAGAAGCTTTCGGGTAATTAGTATGACTCGGCTTCATACATTGCTGCACTTCGACCTGTCACCTATCGACGTAGTCATCTTCTACGACCCTCAAGGAATATTCATCTTGGAGTTGGCTTCGCGCTTAGATGCTTTCAGCGCTTATCCGTTCCGTACATAGCTACCCAGCAATGCACCTGGCGGCACAACTGGTACACTAGAGGTACGTCCGACCCGGTCCTCTCGTACTAGAGTCAGCTCTCCTCAATATTCCAACGCCCACAACAGATAGAGACCGAACTGTCTTGCGACGTTCTGAACCCAGCTCGCGTGCCACTTTAATGGGCGAACAGCCCAACCCTTGGGACCTTCTCCAGCCCCAGGATGTGACGAGCCGACATCGAGGTGCCAAACCTCCCCGTCGATGTGAGCTCTTGGGGGAGATCAGCCTGTTATCCCCGGAGTACCTTTTATCCTTTGAGCGATGGCCCTTCCATGCGGAACCACCGGATCACTTAAGCCTGCTTTCGCACCTGTTCGAGATGTCTCTCTCTCAGTCAAGCACCCTTATACTCATACGCTCTTCGCATGATTACCAACCATGCTGAGGGTACCTTTGCGAGCCTCCGTTACTCTTTAGGAGGCGACCACCCCAGTCAAACTACCCACCACACGATGTCTCCCGACTAAATGTCGGGATTAGAACCTAAGTATAAGAAGGGTGGTATTTCAAGGACGGCTCCACCACCACTTGCGCGGCAGCTTCATAGCCTCCCACCTATCCTACACATCTTATACCCAAGCCCAACGTGAAGCTGTAGTAAAGGTTCACGGGGTCTTTTCGTCCCGTTGCGGGTAATCGGCATCCTCACCGATACTTCAATTTCACCGAGCTCGTGGTTGAGACAGTGCCCAGATCGTTACACCATTCGTGCAGGTCGGAACTTACCCGACAAGGAATTTCGCTACCTTAGGACCGTTATAGTTACGGCCGCCGTTTACCGGGGCTTCAGTTAAGAGCTTTGCCGAAGCTAACTCCCTTCCTTAACCTTCCGGCACCGGGCAGGTGTCAGACCCTATACTTCTTCTTTCGAATTAGCAGAGTCCTGTGTTTTTGCTAAACAGTCGCCTGGGCCTAGTCACTGCGGCCCCCCGAAAGGGGCGTCTCTTCTCCCGAAGTTACGAGACCATTTTGCCTAGTTCCTTAACCACGAATCACTCGAGCGCCTTAGGATACTCTCCTCGACTACCTGTGTCGGTTTACGGTACGGGCTGCTATACTCGCTTTTCTTGGAAGACAACTCATGACTTCGCTTCGCCCGAAGGCTAGGCTCAACGTGCTATTCCGTCACCACGTAGCCACTACATGTCTCCGTCACTTTTATTGTATAGCAGGTACAGGAATATTAACCTGTTCTCCATCGACTTCCCCTTTCGGGTTCGCCTTAGGTCCCGACTAACCCTGTTCTGATTAGCATCGAACTAGGAAACCTTAGTCTTACGGCGAATGGGTTTCTCACCCATTTTATCGTTACTCATGCCTACATTTGCTTTTCCAGCTGCTCCACCAAACCTCACAGTTCGGCTTCAACGCCACTGGAATGCTCCCCTACCTCCCGACATTACTGTCGGGACCATAGCTTCGGTGATCAACTTGATGCCCGATTATCTTCCGCGCAAGAACGCTCGACTAGTGAGCTGTTACGCACTCTTTAAATGAATGGCTGCTTCCAAGCCAACATCCTAGCTGTCTTAGCATTCTCACCTCGTTCCGTCAACTTAGCTGATACTTGGGGACCTTAGCTGATGGTCTGGGTTGTTCCCCTCTCGGCATTGGACCTTGGCACCCAACGCCTCACTGTCAGTGCGCTGTCATGGCATTCGGAGTTCATTAGGGGTTGGTAGGCGGTGAAGCCCCCTAGCCCTATTGGTAGCTCTACCTCCATGACACCCTCGCTGACGCTGCACCTAAATGCATTTCGGGGAGTACGAGCTATTTCCGAGTTTGATTGGCCTTTCACCCCTACCCACAGGTCATCCGAAAACTTTTCAACGTTTACCGGTTCGGTCCTCCATTGGGAGACTATCCCAACTTCAACCTGCCCATGGGTAGATCACTCGGTTTCGCGTCTACCCCTGCTAGCTGCACGCCCTATTCAGACTCGCTTTCGCTTCGCCTTCGTTGCTGAACAACTTAAACTCGCTAGCAAGGTGTAACTCGTAGGCTCATTATGCAAAAGGCACGCCGTCATCCCGATAAATCGGGACTCCGACCGCTTGTAAGCGCACGGTTTCAGGTTCTTTGCACTCCGCTTCTTGCGGTTCTTTTCACCTTTCCCTTACGGTACTGGTTCACTATCGGTCTCTCAGGAGTATTTAGCCTTGCCAGATGGTGCTGGCATCTTCAGACAGGATTTCTCCGGTCCCGCCCTACTCAGGTTCACACTATAACAGCTTTCGCATACAAGACTTTCACTTTCTTCGGTTGATCTTCCCAGATCATTCTGCTAACCATTATAATGCTTTTGGGCTCGTCCGCGTTCGCTCGCCACTACTTGCGGAATCTCTATTGATTTCTTTTCCTCCAGCTACTTAGATGTTTCAGTTCGCTGGGTTTGCTATTAGACAGGTCTTCAACCTGCCAGGTTGCCCCATTCGGACATCTGCGGATCACAGCTTATTTGCAACTCCCCGCAGCTTTTCGCAGCTTATCACGTCCTTCGTAGCCTCTGAGAGCCTAGGCATCCCCCGTACGCTCTTATTTGCTTCTTTGTCTGATTCGCCTCAGACAGTATCCTTATTTGCTCTAATTTGCTCGTTTTTTCTTTCTTCTTATCCTACTTGTCAATGAACTTTTGAAAGTGTAATCCCCGGATCGTCT
>JAUIKE010000243.1 GCA_030430845.1 Bacteroidia bacterium
TCCAACCAACAGGCGACCATCAAAGGGATCAGCTTCCGCATCGAAAAAGGAGAAATATTTGGTTTTCTGGGCCCTAGCGGCAGCGGGAAAAGTACCACTCAAAAAATTCTTTACAAACATTTACCCAACTTCAAAGGTCAGATCCGCATCATGGACAAAGACCTGAGTGCGTGGGACAAGGAATTCTACCACAAAATCGGCGTGTGCTTCGAGCTGCCCAATCATTACCTCAAACTGAGCGCCCTTGAAAACCTCAACTTCTTTTCCTCTTTTTACAGCAAAAATGCATATCCATTTGAGGAATTACTCGACAAAGTAGGCCTGCTGCAAGACGCCGATAAAAGGGTAGCAGAATTTTCCAAAGGAATGAAAATGAGGCTCAACTTTATCCGGTCCATCATGCACGACCCTGACATTCTGTTTCTGGATGAGCCGACGGCCGGCCTGGACCCCGTCAATGCCCGGGTCATCAAAGACCTTATCCTGGACCTTCGGGAGCGGGGTAAAACCATCTTTTTAACCACCCACAGCATGTTCGATGCAGATGTTTTGTGTGACCGGGTAGCCTTAATCATTGACGGGCAACTCAAAGCCATTGACAGCCCGGAAAATTTAAAGCTACAATACGGCAGCCGAAAAGTACAGGTTCAATGGGAAACCCAACCAGAATTAATGGAGTATGAGCTGGGGCAATTAGGTCAAAACCAGGAGTTCGTTTCCATGCTGACCCAAAACGAAATCCGAACCATTCACTCCAAAGAGGCTACACTTGAGGAAGTATTCATTCAAATCACCGGCAAAACCCTGACATGAAACAGCTATTGACACTGATGCGTTGGGATTGGATCCATCTTTATAGAAATCAACTGATCACTATTTCAGCCTTTCTGGGCCTGGTTTATTTTGGTGTTTTCTACCTCATCAGAAATCTTGAAAATGCCGATAATGTGCTGGTCTTACTGATTTACAATGATCCGGTCATAACGGGCTACATATTTGCGGCCGTATTGCTGCTTTTTGAAAGAAACCAAAATACACTTTTGGCCCTATCTGTCAGCCCTATCAAAATCAGCGCTTATTTGTGGTCCAAAGGTATCGTTCTGTCCATTGTAGCCTGGTTGGTAGCCTTAGCGATGACGTTGGCTGCCCGGGGCTGGGATGTTCAGTGGCTCCATTTCAGTTTCGGGATCTTATCGTCCAGCTTGCTCTTTGTGTTTACCGGGTTTGCCATGACGTCCGGCTGCACCTCTTTAAATGGATTGATCGCCCGCTCAGTGCCGGTATTTATTCTTTTTGCGCTGCCTTTTCTCGGAGTATTCCAAATTGTCCATTCATTTATTTGGTTTTTGATCCCCTCTAATCCTGGGGTGATGCTCATTAAAGCAGCTTTTTATACGACAGATACCTCCGTGATTTTATACAGCTACCTGTACGGAACATTGGCCGTTGTCATCAGCTATTATGCAGCCCTGAATAGGGTCAAAAAAAACCTATCACTGACATGAATCGTTTTTTCCTAATCAGTCGGAACGACTTTAGGATGATCTTCAGAGATCCCATGCTAAAGGCGCTTTTATTTGCTCCATTACTGATCATTGTATCGGTTATTGTATTTGTTCCTCAACTCAATAATAGCTTCCCCGCTTTTCAAAATTATAACTACATCGTGCTAATGGGAGCGGGCGTGCAGGCCGCCACCATGTTCGGCTTCATTACAGGTTTTATTTTTTTAGAAGAAAAAGACGAGCATGTTTTTATGGCCTTAAAAACCATGCCTGTGTCAGGTCGTTTTTTTGTATTGACCCGTATGAGCCTGGCCATTCTTTTGGCGAGCTTGTACAATTGGGGGCTTTTACATTTTGGGGTTCTGCTGGACATGAGTTGGTGGCAAGAAATTCTGTTAGCCATTCAGTTTAGTTTTTTAGCGCCTTTGCTGGCGCTGGCCGTTGCCGTTTTTGCTTCCAACAAGGTGGAGGGACTCGCGCAGTTTAAAATATATAATTTACTGATCACCTTGCCTTTGATTATTTACTTTCTTGATTTTAAGGCGCTGCATGTGCTGGCGATCTTGCCTTCTTACTGGACGTTTAGGAGTATTGAAATGCTGGAAAGCGGTGGTTCCTTTTGGATGTTTCACCTGATAGGTTGGTTGGTTTATTGGGTGCTAATATTTATACTTGTCAGGCGTTTTGAAAAAAAGGTGTTTTGAATAAAAAAAATGGACGGCGGTTACTAGCTCCGAATATTGAAAATTGAAAGCTGAGGATGCAATACATTGAGAATAGCAGCCTAGTGGTGCTAATGACTAATTGAACTACCATATTGTCTATAAGATAATCTGCCGGTACAGCTAATTGTTACAAGTTAATTATCAATGTTCGGACCTACAAACCGCCGCCAGCATAAAAAAAGTTATGAAAAGAATATTGATTTTTTTGTGTTTCGGTATGAAATTCCTGATCGCCCAATCGACTGTATTCCAGATGGACGGCTTGTTTGAAGATTGGCAGGATGTGCAGTTCATTGAAAAAGACGCGAACCCTTCCAACAGCATTGACCTGGTGGAATTAAGCGCCTCCAATGATGAAGCTTATCTGTACCTGCGCATTAAGGTGGACCGGGAAATCCTTTTCCAGGAAAGCAACCTGAGAATTTGGATCGATGCAGACAACAATGCCGGTACCGGCCAGAGGGTGCGCAACATCGGCAGCGAGTTGTATTATCATTTTGGGCAAAGATGGGGGCAGCTTTCAGGACAAGACGTTGGCCATTTCGATATCAGCCTGGTCAGCTTTCCCACTCATTCCAGCGATGAGTTTGAGGTCCGTATCCAGCGGCAAGGCGTCCTTACCGCCAGCACCATTCAGATCATTGTGGCCGGAATTAGCCTGGACGATGATGCCCTGCCGACTTCAGGCTCGCTGAGCTATACCTTTGATGAAGGGCCTTTTACTGCCTACACTCCAATCAGCATTGCTCAGGAAGATCCTGCTTACATCCGCTTAATGAACTATAACATCCTCTTTGACCGACCTTTAGAAGCGGCCTATAGAAGCCAGTTTGAAAGAATTGTTCGAGCAGTGAACGCCGATATTTTCTGCTTTAATGAATTTTACGATTCCAGTGTAAGCTCCGTCAAAGCATTGATGGATGCCGTTTGGCCCACTCAGGACCCGGTCGGCTGGTACGTCAGTAAGGTAGACGGAGATAATGTCACAGCCAGCCGCTACCCTATTTTACAATCCATCGATATCAGCGATGTAGGGAGTATGACCGCCAGCCTAATCAAGCTGCCCGACCATTATGACACCGACTTACTGGTCATCGTTTGCCATTTCAGTTGCTGTGACCAGGAGACAGAACGGCAATTACAAGTGGACGCCGTGGCGGCCTTCATCGAAGAAGCCAAAAACCCGGGTGGGCGGATCACGGTTACAGAAAATACGCCTATTCTCATTACCGGAGACTTCAACATGGTCGGCCTGCAACAACAGCGTACGACCCTGCTGACCGGCGACATCCAAAACACCGATCGCTTCGGTACGGCCGGCATGCCCGACTGGGACGATACGCCCCTTTCCGACCTGACCCCCTATCTTACCGAGCAAGCGGTGGCAACCACCTGGATCAATCCGTTTTCCAGCTTCTCCCCCGGTCGATTGGATTATATGCTTTATTCGGATAGTCGCCTGGAGGCTAAAAAGTCTTTTGTATTAAAAACCGATGATATGCATATTGACACGCTTGCTGCATACAATCTGGAAGTCAACGACACTGATTTTTCTGATCACTTGCCCATAGTCGGGGATTTTGAAATTGTGGAATTGACTACTTCGACGGATGATATTGTGGCGAAAAAAAGTGGTTTGAGTTTGTCTCCTGCCTTTCCTAACCCTACAAGTGGTATTACGAACTTTCCTTTTCGCCTGGAACAATCCATGAAGGTCCAATTTCAAATCCTTAGTGTAGGTGGCCAGCAGATAGAGACCCTCGTAGATAAGATCTTGCCTGCCGGTGAGCATTTAGTGGAATGGAACAGTGGGTATCTCCCCTCAGGGGTTTACTTTTTTAGGATAATTACGGAGAAAGGGACAATTACTGAAAAATTTGTTAAGCGATAGGCTTTTTTGCCGCATGCCGGTGCGGCAAAAAAAGCAATATTTTACAACCTTCCAACTTCTTCTATATCATTCGTCCTCCCTGTTTTTTCCAAAACAATACCTATCTTTACCAAAAGTCAATTATCACAAAGCCTTGCTTAACACCCAACTATCATGAAAGGACAACAAACAAAAAACAAGCTGGTACTCCTATGTACCCTTTTCCTCGTTTTTCCACTACTCGCCGCCGTACCCGATATCGAACCACATAAAACAGACAGCCCGCCGGTGATCGACGGCGTACTCGATGACGACATCTGGTCCTCCGCTCCCAGCGTCACCGGTTTTCGGACCTTTGTACCGGATTACGACAAGCCCATGGGCTACAACACCACTGTCAAAATGGCCTACGATGCCGAGAATCTTTACTTCGCTTTCCACTGCCAGGACGAGCCCGACCTGATCAAAACTTCCTTTGCCCAGCGCGACAAGATCCGCGACGACGACTGGATCTGTATCAACCTGGACTCTTATAACGACAAACAATCCCTGTACGCACTTTACGTCAATCCATCCGGCATTCAGATGGATACCCGCTACAGCAACGGCCAGGAAGACTCCGGCGCCGATTTCATCTGGTACAGCCAATCAACCATTGATGATGACGGCTATAATGTCGAAATTCGCATCCCCTTCAAAAGTATCCGCTACTCAGTTCGGGACGGCAAGGTTCAGATGGGGGTCATTTTTGAGCGCAAGATCAGTCGCCTGTCCATTCAGGGCACCTATCCCCCACTCGACCCGGATATGGGTACGGCCTTCCTCATCCAATCCATGCTTCTGGAATACGAAGGCATTAAACCCAATACCCTGCTAGAAATCTTGCCGGCTTTCACCTATGGCGAAGGAACACAACGAATAGAAGGAGAAAATGAAAAGACCGGCGGCAATGCAGAATTTGGTTTGACGGGAAAATGGGGTGTCAGTTCTGATCTGGTGCTGGATGCAACCATTAATCCAGATTTCAGTCAGGTAGAAGCCGATGCCCGTCAGATCGACAATAATGTTCGCTTTGCGCTTTTTTATCCGGAAAGACGCCCTTTCTTTTTGGAGGGTAATGAAAACTTTTTTGTAGCCGGAACCGGCTTGGGAGAAAGTCTCCAGCAAGTCGTTAACACCCGATCCATTGTAAATCCGGATGTCGCCTTGAAGTTTTCGGGAAAATTAGGGGATAAAAACCGGATTGCCAGCATTTTTGCGCTGGATGATCCATTGACGCCGGATGGAGAGGACCTGCCCAACTCCCAGGTGTATGTCGGCCGGTACATCCGGGTACTCAAGGGCGATAGTTTCCTGGGAGGTATTTATACCCAGCGGGATTCAGAAGATCGGTCCAATAGTGTGGGAGGTGTAGATGGAACGATCCGCTTAACACAGGCCAGTACCATCTCCGGGCACTTTATCAATTCCTTCACGACCGACCGGAATACCCAGCAGACCGACCATACCCATACCGAAAAGATCAACTACCTGCTCAACAACCGCCGGATTACCGTCAGCGCAGCCTTTATGAATATAGAGGAAGGCTTTAATACGGACGTCGGCTTCGTCAACCGCACCGGCCTGACAGAAATGGCGGCCTTTGTGAACCCCAAAATCTATCCAAAGTCCGACTTGCTGATCCGAATCGACAACCAGATATTCCTTTCTCAAGCTCACGACCATCCCAGCGGTTTATGGGAAAAAAATATTGGATACACCATCCGAACCAACTGGATACGCCGCACTACTTTAAGCGCCGGATTCAATATCAGGGATGAGATCTTCCGGGCCACTAAGTTCAGTCGCAATCAATTCAACTTTTCGCTCGGCAGCCAATTGAACAAGCGCCTGCAGATCAGCAGCAGCTTTTCCAAGTCCAAGAAGATCCGGTATATTTTCGATGAGGCGCTGGATCCCTACTCCGGCCGCGGCGTGGACGTCAACGGCAGTGTCACCTG
Organism: Bacteroidia bacterium; assembly: GCA_030430845.1. Lineage (GTDB taxonomy): Bacteria > Bacteroidota > Bacteroidia > Chitinophagales > Saprospiraceae > JANQPA01. The sequence goes on from JAUIKE010000243.1 coordinate 6,101, forward strand.
GCAGGCCTCCGACCAATTCAACTTCAACATGACCCTGCGCTACTCCAACTTTTTCCGCGAATCGGACGATTTTAAGGAGTTTGACCGCACGATCATTCGCTCTAGAAACATTTTCCAGCTGAACAAGTACTTCTTGTTCCGCTCCATCCTGGAATACGATACCAGCGCCAAGGAATTATTCACCGATTTTCTGGCTTCCTTCCAGTTAATTCCGGGCACGGTAGTGCATTTGGGCTACGGCTCCTTGTACGACCGTATGGAGTGGGATCCGAATTCTCGGGAATACGCGGAGGCGAATCGGTTTTATAGGGATCGGAATAATTTCTTTTTTAAGGCGAGTTATCTCTGGCGATTATAAAAACAAAAAAACAAAGTGCCGTACGGCACTTTGTTTTTTTGTTTTTATCTGTAGTTGGTGGCAGTCTCCGACTGCCCAACCCCATCCTTGCCGGTCTCTGACCGGTAGTTCTATACATATCCGAAATCAGACCTTGTACGCTCACTCTGTTTTCCCTGCTACGCCGGCTGCGCATCCGCTCCGCCAGGCTTGCAGGTCTTCCAGAGCTCGCGAGCTCACAGGAATGCCGGACCGCTATCCAACTGACTGGAGGGAGAAAACTAACCGAAACCCGATACTGCTGAAGCGATTCTCGGGGGGATTGTAGGTGCGATAGGTTGGCCGACAATCCCTGGCATTGTCGTACCACCAGTCGCCGCCGCGCACAACACGGGAAGTACCCTCCTGCGGCCCTCCAGGATTCTTCACCCCCCCTGCTTCTGATTTCTTACATTGCCCATAGTACTTTTCATCAAACCAATCATGACACCATTCGAATACATTTCCACTCATATCATAAAGCCCCAATTCATTAGGATCTTTTAAGCCCACCGGTTTGGATTCATCATGGCTTTTTCCACCATACCAGCCTACTTCCTCCAGTTTATCACTCCCCGCATATTTATACCCTCTGCTCAACCGCCCGCCTCTGGCGGCATATTCCCATTCGGCTTCGGTGGGTAAGCGGTACTGCCAGCCGGCCTTGGGTTTTGTTTTGTCGTTTAATTTTTGAATAAAATCTTGTGCATCCTGCCAGTTTATACTTTCCACCGGCCTGGAATCCCCCCTGAAATAGGAAGGCTTGTTGCCTTCTCCCATTATAGCCTTCCATAGGGCCTGCGTGACCGGGTATTGTCCGATGTAGAAGTCAGAGAGTTCCACTTCGTGGAGAGGTTGTTCTCGTTCGAATGCATCTTCATCTTCACTGCCCATGAGGAAAGTGCCTCCCCGAACGAAGATCATTTCGTGATGTGGGAGTGGATGGTTGTTGGATAATAGATCTTGGATGTTAGACATTTTTTATTTGATCATTTTTACCGCTATTCTGGACAGCAAGCTTCAGCTTGCCTGGAGGGTAAACTTAAGTTTGCCTGAACAGTAAATTTCGTTGGCAAAAATTAATAAGCAAACTAAAGTTCGCTTTCCGGGCAAGCTAAAGCTTGCTGTCCGATTAGGCGGTTATTTTTTTAACGCCAATAAGTTTGCCTAAAAAGTAAATTTCGTTAGCAAAAATTAATAAGCAAGCTAAAGCTTGCTTTCCTGGCAAGCTGAAGCTTGCTGTCCTGTTAATTATTTTACGGACAAAATGAATTTTGTGCTACGGTTATAGAGACTGACAAATTCGGTGGATGGCATCCCGAATCTTAGATCGCTCCACACTGGCGTCTCCAAAACTAATACTGCCCTTTGCTTCATATTTTTCCAAGTAGGTTAATCGTGCGAAATGCTGGGGAAGTTCTTCTCTTATTTGCTGTGGACCGGCTTCTTCCAATCTCTCCAAGGCTTTCCTTAATTCATCCTGTTTCAGGAATTCTTCCACTTCTTTTTTGAGGTCGCCAACGAAGGTAGCCTGCTCATTTTTATGCTGAAAAATGGCTAAAAGAGGTTCTTTTTTAATCCAATGGCCATTGTCGGCCTTTATTTCCCGGTTATTTGGAGAATCCTCAAGCAAGCTATCCAAAGAGACAAAATAATCACCATTCAAGCTCACCTTTTCTTCTCCCTGATCATCCTGTAGTTCTTCAAGTAAGTTTCGGATTTTATCCATAAGATGCTTACCATTGGGTGTCACTCTCACCAGGATTTCCTGTTCGTCTATTATTTCCACCAGGGCAAGTTGTTTATTCTCCCGCAGAGCAACACCCAACTTCCAAATATGTCTGGGCTCTGCCAAGTGTCGTGTTTTAATGATAAAACTTTGTAATATCCCATAGTGCAAAAAATCGTGATGATATTTCAGATAAATGGCTTCTCTATCCAGCCATATATCATCAATACTATCTGGCTTTTTATCTGGTAGTAATTGTGGAGCGATAAATTTTCTTTCTTCAAAAGGAACAGATGAGCCATCCTCTTTTTTCTCTGTTTCCTCAAAACATAACTCGCAAGAAAGCATAAAACTCAGAAATAATTCCCATTCCGGTAGTTCATAACCTTCTTCTTTCCATATCCGTGCCAGGTCAGCTCCATTTAGATGCCCTTTGTTTTTGACCCCTTCATCGTAATACAAACCATTACGGTCAAAAATGGTATAAACGGCATTTATTGCTCTTTCTTGATCCAGAATAATTAGATCTTTAAATAATCCTTTTTGGTAAAAAACGACCCCGGTTTTTACCAACCAGTTGTTTAAAGCTTTGAGAGGCTCTTCCACTCTATCTTTGGCAAAGTCCAGATATTTCTGCAGTGACAATTCTTTTTTACCGGCAGCTTGTTCCTGACGGCAAAATTCTCTCAATTCATAATAGCCTTTGGGAATATCCTTCTTCTTGGTACGTTTGATGGCTTTACGAATATTGGAAAATAACGAATGGTACCCGTTTTCATCCCAATCATCATCTTCAGATTCAATGTGACAAAAATCCAGGATGTGCTTCCCAAATCGATCCCTAACCTCGGGTCTATCCTCAATATGTTCACCGTCATGGCCTACTTTTGTCTGGACAACAATAATTGGGCTTCCATTTCCCAGATTTACGGCATAGCTCAGCCAGTAAGGCAGCTTTCGGTTAAGGTATTCCCTTTTGATACCATTTTCGTTTTTTGTAGTAAATTCCGTTGCCTCAGTGTGCTTGTCCCACATACACAAATAAACCGCATCTGTTTGCATGAATAATCGATGCGTAGAATGATAAATATCCTGCCCGGCGAAATCCCAGAAGTTTAATATGTAAGGTTTATGTTTTTTATACTGGAAAAGGGAAATGGCATGAGTAGATTTCCATTCTTTTTCGAATTGGCCGGTTTCAAGTCGCTTCACCAGACAAGTTTTTCCAACATTCCCATTTCCAATAAGTAGAATTTTGCATTCATTGTCTTTTTCAACCCCTTTGGCAAATTCTCTGAAAAGTCGTCGAACGACTTCCAGAGAATTCTTATCGGTTTCTACAATCTCTCCCATCCAAACGACAGATAAGGAATTTTTTTTCAGATAAAATGAAAGGAGATTAGGGAAAAAATCTAGAAAACCCTCCGTGAGCTCTTTCAGCTTATTATCCTCCAAATTCAAGGTGTCCAAAACCGGCAGCTCAGCCGTTTGAAAATTGGATATTTTATTCTCATTGAGGTACAAATATTTTAATTGATCAAAGCCAGGAGGCAGGTCCAGCTTTTCCAAAGCATTTTTACTCAAGTCTAAAAACTCCAGGGCGGGCAATGCACTTTCAAAACTAATTTGTTCCAATTCATTTTTTTGAAGATAGAGTGTTTTCAGATTTTCGAAGCCCTTTGGAAAATGTAGATTTTGAAGAGAACACAATTGCACATCTAGTTTTTCAAGCTTTGGGAGGGCCGTTTCAAATTTAACTTCTTTCAATTTATTTTCTCCAAGTTTTAGGAACCTCAAATTTTCCCAGGCATCGGTAATATTCAACTGTTCAAGGTCATTCTCACCTAAATTTAGTCCTTCCAGCTGAGTAAGTTGATGCAGAAATCCCATCTTTTCATCAGTCAGCGCATTGCCTCTAAGATTCAGGCCAATAATATGTCCTTCTTCATTAAGGGCATAAGTATTCGGAAAATCGTATTTCATCAACAGGTCCAGGTCGTTCTGTTGGGTGAGGGTGATGTTGAGTAGTTGTTCGATGGTTTGTGGTGTCATAACCAGGTATAATTTTGGAGAGCTATAGGTTTGAATCACTAAGTAATGAAATTCTTTTATAAAAGAAAAATTGGTTTGGCTCAAAACGACCGAAGGGAGTATTGAGCCAAACCAATTTATTAATATTACGCATCCGCTCCGCTTCGCCTTATTCGTGTAGTCTCCTCACCTCGCGAGCTCACAGGAATGCCGGACCGCTATCCAACTGACTGGAGGGAGAAAACTAACCGAAACCCGATATCGGTGAAGCGAAACTCGGGGTGATAGGAGTTGCGATAGGTGGACCGACAAAGCCTGGCATTGTCGTCCCACCAGTAGCCGCCGCGCACAACACGGTAAGTACCCTCCTGTGGGCCTTCAGGGTTCTTAACCACTCCTGCTTCTGCTTTCTTACATTGCTCATAGTACTTTCCATCAAACCAATCATGACACCATTCGAATACATTTCCACTCATATCATAAAGCCCCAATTCATTAGGATCTTTTAAACCCACCGGTTTGGATTCATCATGTCCGTTTCCACCATACCAGCCTACTTCCTCCAGTTTATCACTCCCCGCATATTTATACCCTCTGCTCAACTGCCCGCCTCTGGCGGCATATTCCCATTCAGCTTCGGTGGGTAAGCGGTACTGCCAGCCGGCCTTGGGTTTTGTTTTGTCGTTTAATTTTTGAATGAAATCTTGTGCATCCTGCCAGCTTACCTTTTCCACCGGCCTGGAATCGCCCCTGAAATAGGAAGGCTTGTTGCCTTCTCCCATTATAGCATTCCATAAGGCCTGCGTGACCGGATATTGTCCGATGTAGAAGTCGGAAAGTTCCACTTCGTGGAGGGGTTGTTCTCGTTCGAATGCATCTTCATCTTCACTGCCCATGAGGAAAGTGCCTCCCCGAACGAAGATCATTTCGTGATGTGGGAGTGGGTGGTCGTTGGATAATAAATCTTGGATGTTGGACATTTGTTATTTGATCATTTTTACCGCTATTCTGGACAGCAAGCTTCAG
>JAUIKE010000244.1 GCA_030430845.1 Bacteroidia bacterium
AGAAAACAATGGAAATTGGCTTTGATAGTCTGGTTCTCCTCTCAACTGATGCTAAAATAACAACGGCCTGACGAAATTTTATTCCGTCAGGCCGTTCATGCATCCCTTTTCAGGGATGCCCTAATTAAAAGCAAATAATTTTATGTAATCAATTACGTAACTAAATATATAATGGACTTTTTTAATCAAACCGGCAAATTAGCATTAGGCAGCAGACTGAGAATGCTGAGTGATCAAATCACCTCAGACGCAGAAGAACTTTACAGTTTATATGATGTAGGATTAAAGCCCAAGTGGTTTCCCGTATTCTTCGTTTTGTCGAATAAAAAGGAATTGTCCATTACTGAAATAGCGGAGGAGATCGGCCACTCCCACCCTTCTGTTTGTACCATCATCCGGGAAATGTCGAAGGCAGGAGTTGTCAGAGAGAAGAAAAGCGAAGCGGACAGGCGGGTAAATGTTATTTCCTTATCTGAGGAAGGTAAAAAGATAGTTGAAAAAATAGAACCGCAATACACCGATGTCAATAATGCGCTGGATGAACTATTGGAGCGCACTAATCACAACATCTGGAAAGCCATGGAAGAACTGGAGTATTTGCTATCTGAACGTTCCTTATTAAAAAGGGTGGTTGAGGAAAAGAAAAAAAGAGAATCGAAAGCCATACAAATCGTCCCCTACCAAGCTCAATACAAAAGTGTATTCAGGGATTTAAATGTCGAATGGATCAGGAAATACTTCAAAATGGAAGAGGCAGATTATAAAGCGCTGGACAATCCGGAGGAATCTGTTATCCAAAAAGGTGGATTTATCTTTGTTGCGCTTTTTGAGGATGAACCGTTAGGCGTTTGTGCACTTGCCAAGATCGATGATCCGGATTACGAATATGAATTAGCGAAAATGGCCGTTTCGCCTAAAGCCCAGGGAAAGGGTATCGGCTTTCTGTTAGGTCAGGCTATCATTGAAAAGGCCAGATCTCTGGGCACAGCAAAACTTTACCTGGAAAGCAATACCGTTCTGAAACCCGCTATTCGTTTATATGAAAAACTGGGTTTTAAAAAGGTCGGAGGCCGCCCTTCACCCTACGAAAGATGTAATATCCAAATGGAATTAGTATTATAGTCTGGATTTGTTGATTAATAATTGAATCGGCCTCCGGCCGCTTCAATTAATCAACATAAATTACAGCGTACTGAAATACCAATACCATGAAAATACTCATCGTCGAAGATGAACCACTAGCCGCCAACAACCTGCTCCGACAGATAAAAGCCGTAAGAAGTGCTGCAGAGATTCTGCCTATTGCGGACACTATCCGCCTGGCAGTTGATATGCTGCAAGCACATCAAGTAGATTTGCTCTTTCTAGACATTCAATTATCAGATGGCTTGTCCTTTGAAATATTCCAACAGCATCAAGTGAGCTGTCCGATCATTTTCACGACTGCCTTTGATGAATTTGCCATCCAGGCATTTGAGCATAACAGCATTGCTTACTTACTGAAGCCCATCACCAAGGAAAAAGTAAAGAAAGCTTTCTCCAAGCTCGAACAGATGAGACAATCCCTGCCGCTGCCCGATTATGCCAGCCTATGGCCCCAATTGGTGCAGCAAGCTTCTTCTACCTCTTATCAAAAGCGTTTTTTAGTCAAAAAAGGAAATAAGCTTCTCCCCTTTCAAAGCGATCAAATTGCTTTTTTCCTCTCAGAAGATAAATGTGTGTTCCTGGTCAGTATGGAGGGAAAGCGATATATTTATCAGGATAGCCTGAATCAGTTGGAAACTATTTTAGACCCTTCTGTTTTTTTTCGCCTAAGCCGGCAATATCTGGTTAACCGGCAATCCATACAGCTGCTGGAGGCATATAATAAAGGCCAGGTAGCCGTAAGGCTGGCCCATGCGAAGGAAAAAATCGTGGTCAGCCGCAAACAAACCGCTCTCCTCAAAGAATGGCTTCAGCAATAGAAAGTGCTTGCTCATCCCCTTTAGGTGTCAGTTCGTAACTTTATGCTTGTTCATGGCCCCTTCCTTCTCTATTTTAGCATCTGACAAGGCTTAAAAATTTCAGACATCTGGTCAGACAATATGAACAAGAGCTTATTTATTCTTAACATCGCAACTATTTTTTCCGCTTCATTTTCTATGTACGCTCAGACCGACAGCTTGCAACACTATTACCAAAAAAGTGTGGAAGCTCATCGGTCAGGCGATTATAAAGCCTTTTTAGAGAACGCGGCCGCTGCTAACCGCCTTCGAGCAAATCACCCTACTTTGACCTATAACCTGGCAGCGGCCTACTCTCTAAACCAACAACCGAAAAAGGCTCTGAAGCACCTCCAACGATTCGTGTTGATGAACAGCAGCCTCGATTTTGCTCAGGATACCGATTTTGCTCCCATCATGAAAGAAAAAGGGATGTCGGAATTGCTTCAACTCAAACAAAGCCTGAGCGATAGTATCAGTCAGAGTCAACTCGCTTTTGAGTTAAAAACGGGTGCTATTCACCCGGAATGTATCTCCTACTCAAAAAAGACTTCCACTTATTATTTGGGGATGGTCCATCAACCGGGCGTCATTTCTTATTCGTTTAAAAATGGGCAACAACTATTCTTAGATCGTACCCAGCTTGAAGACCTTTACGCTGTGTTGGGCATTGCTGTAGATCCAAAGAAGAACAGTCTCTGGCTGGTCAGTACGGTGCTACCCCAGATGGAAGGCTTTGAAGAAAAAATGAATGGTCAATCATCTGTTTATGAAATCGATCTAAAAACTAAAAAAGTGCTGACGTCTGTTGTTATTCCTTCAGACTCCCGGCTCGGTGAAATTTTATTTCATCAAGGCACCGTATACGTCGCCGATGGCCTAAAAAACAAAGTATTCAGCTTAAAAAGTGGAGATATTCAGCTTACACTTGTCGCCGACCTTTCTGAAAATGCCCGGAATTTGCAAGGGATGGCCATCTCAGCAAAAAGTAAGGATTTATTCGTTTCAGATTATGTCAGCGGTCTTTTTAAGGTAAACCTCCAAGACGGTTCCTACCAACGATTACAAATGGCCGGGCATATCCCTTTTAAGGGCATTGACGGCTTGTTTTTTTATAACAATACACTGCTGGCAACCCAAAACGGCAGTCGCCCCATGCGAGTGATGCAACTGCTGCTCGACCCCAAACAGGAAAGCGTAGTTGACCAGAAGGCAATCGATCAGAACTGCCGATACCTGAATGAACCCACTCAGGGCTTCTTATACAATAACACCTTTTTTTATATAGCCAATAGTCCCTGGGGAGCTTATGATGAAGAGATGAATTTCAAGCCCGAACGAGAGAATCATATCCAGGTCCGAAAAATGAAGCTGCGCCCATGAGGAAGTTTGCCCTGCTTATTTTCATTTTTGGCAGCTGTGTAAAAACAAGTCCGGCTAAGGAATCCTTTAAGGGCTTTGTTACTCACCACCATACCATTACACGAGAATTGCAGATTGCCGTTTTTGTACCCGACAATTATGATCCGCACCATGCCTATCCGGTCCTTTATTTTAACGACGGAGAGGGCCTCGAAGCCGGTAGTTATCTTGACATGGAAGCCCTTGCCGGGTTGATCAAAAAAGATCAGATGGAGTCCTTGATCCTGGTGGGCGTGTATGCGCAAGGCAATCGAAATGAAAGGTATAATCCATACCTTGATTCGAGTATAGTGGCAGAAAGCGGCCCATACCATCCGCAGGGTGATCGCTATTCCAGACAAATTGCCGAGGTTTTACTTCCCTATGTTGAAAAAAGATACACCATCGATGAAAAGAGAAGAGGCCTGATTGGTATTTCTCTCGGAGGCTTGCAAGCAGGCTGGATGGCTTTGAAATACCCCGGAACCTTTTCTTTTACGGGAGCCTTATCCCCTGCCTTTTGGGTTAAAGATTATGCATTGTTAAAGGAAGCCATGCCGAATGGACTTCAGTCAACGCGTTTTTACTTTGACATGGGTACAGGAGAATGGAACTATTATCTTCCCTTAATCAAAAGGCTGGAAGAAGTTGAGTTGGTTTATGGGAAAAACATTTTTTACAGAGAAATACCCGGAGCCCGGCACCAGGATCAGGACTGGAAGGATCGGATGATCTCTATTATCCGATTATTTTTAATGAAAGAACCCGGTTCGCCACAGAAATGGACCGTAGAGGTAGAATGCATTCCAAGCAGGAGTCGCCCCGGTCATTTTTTCCAACGGATCAATCCGGTAGTTTTTCTGGACGATGGTATCGCCTTCTCTCTAGCTTATTCAGCCGACTATTCCATTATTAAGGGCATAGGGCGAGTAGAAGAAGATGGGCGGTATGAGGTTATAGAGGGAAACACCATGGTGGTATTGGTGAAGAATGGGAATTGGTCAGAAAAGGTCAGGGTCAAAACTTGTAAATAAATAAACGGAGGGATGGGAGGTGCCATCCCTCCGTTTATTTATTTTTGTTTTTTTAACTATGAAAAAGATTTTTTCCAATAGAAGGTTAATCCGGGCCATTATTGCCATTACTATCGCACTTCCATCGTATGGCTTCTTATTATTGATCCGGAACCGCTCATTAGAGGGAGTTCATTTTTATGCTTACGCGCAATATGTTCTGGCCGTTTTCCTGGGTCTTTTTCTGTTATTTGAGATCCACCAACTGAAAAGTGCTTTTCTGGAGCGAGTCATCAGTTGGAAAACACAGTTTCGAAAAAGGTTTTGGTTGGAGCTTGGGATCTCCCTTCTGCTGGTCCCTCCCTTAGTTACCGGCACGTATGCAGGGCTGTATATTTTGGTATGGAAAATGCCGCTATATGGGCCTTCCATTATTTTATACAATGCTTTAGGCTTTTTCATTTCCTTACTGTTTATGGGTTTTGTAAATGCTGACTACATTTTAGGCAATTGGAAGGCCAGCTTATTAAAAGCAGAGCAGCTGGAAAAGGAGCAGGTCAAAGCCCGCCTAAGCGAGCTACAAAATCAGCTAAGTCCACACTTCCTTTTTAACCACTTTAATATTTTGTATAGCCTGATTGACGAGGACCCCGAAAGAGCGAAAGAATTTTTGAACAGGCTCTCTGAAATTTACCGCTACATTTTGGGTAAAAAAAAGCAAGATCTAGTAGAATTGAGTGAGGAGTTAATATTTTTGAATCACTATATCTTTTTAATGAAAACCCGCTTTGAGGATAAAATCAGGGTAAAAATGGAGATGGAGCAGGTGGCCGGCCATTTTCTCATCCCGCCTCTTAGTCTGCAGATCTTGCTGGAAAACGCGATCAGGCACAACGAAGCATCTTCCGCTAAGCCTTTAGAAATTCGTATCCGTCATCATGAGAACTACCTGGTAATAACGAACAATTTTCAGCCAAAATCTGGGAACACCCAGGGAACTCAAACCGGACTGGAAAACATCCGCAGCAGATTAGCTTTATTTACGAATCGTCCCTTGCTCATCGAGCAAGATGAGTCTGTTTTCAAGGCACAAATCCCTCTGATTGTACTGGATTCTTCTAGTTGAAACAAGCAAATTCAAAATAGCCGAAAAAACTTCTCTCCTCCTCCAATAGGCAATAAAAATTTTGAATAAATTCAATTAAGTAAATAAAATTTTGATTTACAAGAAATCACTTAAGGTCTATTTTACTTATTCTTTTATGAAACTCTTTATATTCACGAGTTGTTTAGTTGTTAAAAACAGAATAAAGTATTACTATTGTATTTGACCATGCAAAGAACTATAAACATACAATAACTTCCTCGGGCTATGGCGATTACTATCCAAATGAAGCTGAATGAGAAGCTATACATTCGTGATCCGCAGGAGACCAAATTGGGCCGTAAGATCATTCAGTACAGCATCATTCTTATCGATGAAATTGGTTTTGAAGACTTTACATTTAAAAAGTTGGCACACAGGATCAATTCAACAGAGGCCAGTGTGTATAGATATTTTGAGAATAAACACCTTCTGCTCGTCTACTTACTATGTTGGTATTGGGAATGGATGAAGTTCAGAATTGAGTTCAACACCATGAACCTGGACGACCCCAAAAAGAAACTGCAGATAGCTCTTTCTGTCATTGCCGATACGACTAAGCGCAATACCTCTATTGACTTTGTAGATGAGGATGTATTACATCGCATTGTAATATCAGAGTCTATTAAAGCCTATCGGACCAAAATGGTGGATGAAGAGAACAAACATGGTTTTTTCTTAACCTACAAAGCGCTTAAGCAAACCATTGCAAAGATCATTTCAGAAATTAATCCGAAATTTAAATATCCCAATGCTTTGTCCAGTACGTTATTGGAAATGGCCAACGACCATATATACTTCGCCTTGCATTTGCCCTCCATGACGGATATCAAACTCGAAGAAGTAAGTGATCTCTCCCAGGTCGAACAACTACTCAATGACTTTGCCTTCGGCCTGGTTTGCAATGAAAAAATCGAAGTTCCATAAATAATATTGGCCGGCGAAATTCGCCAGCCAATATTGTTTATGGCTTCGCAACGAGTATATTCATCCGTTCTGCCAGGCACTTAATACTTTCCCGAATGAGTTCCTGCTGTTCGAGCGTCAGTTTAATATCATGATAGTAGCCCCCGTCGTACATGATCCGTACTTGTTGGATGGTATGGTAAGATAAGTTGAAGAGTTGGTCATAAGGGACCACGCAGGTGTGTTGGTACCTACGCATGTTGGTGCTCCGGTCAAAAACACCTTTATCAGCAACATTCAGCAGTCCAATGATCTGATCATTACTAAGTTGTAGCAACACGTTTTTATCCGACTTAATTCTCACAAACTCCCTCTCCTGAACTGCCAGTGTAAGAAAAAAGGCATCAATACTGTCATTCTCGGTAAAGCTGATCAGGATTTTCCCTTCTTCTACCAATTTGAAACCATCTATAGTTTCAAATTGACTCGGAACTAAATACCCTATACTGACCGGCAGAGAGGTAACTAATAGCGTGCTATCAAAATCATCAATGTCCTCAATTAGGAGCGAATCGCATTGTCCAATATTTTTTCCCAAAAAACTTACGGTTAAAACAAGTAGTAAACAAACCTGCTTCATTTGCATAATCATCTTTTTTTTCCTCTTAAAGATCCTTTTGAAGTAAACACATAAAAATAGCCCTAAAAGATGGTGCCTACCCCCTTTTAAGCCTGTTTAACATTTATGGAACAAAAATAAACAAAGATTTGCGTTTAACTAAAAAAGAAAAAGCGGCCATTCGGCCGCTTTTTCTTTTTTAGTTATCTCAGTAAGGTTACATTCCCTTGCAGGTTAACCGTTTGAGTCGGATCTCCAATACACCTCAATTCCACATACCAGGCGAACACATCCGGGCCGAGTTCTCGGCCGTTGAAGGTGCCGTCCCAGCCATTGTCTATGTTTCTGGAAACGAAAATTTCCTGTCCAAAGCGATTGTAAACAATCATTCGGATCATCTCGTAATTTTCGGAACGAACCCGGAAGATGTCGTTCACTCCATCTCCATTCGGCGTGAAGGCATCCGGAATGAAATAATCCGGATCACAATTCGGCGGCATGACGGTTACCGTAACGGTCAGCTCTTTTTCACATTCGCCGTTTCTTACTTTTACGGTGTAGGTCGTCGTCTCCTCTGGCGTGGCCATCGGATTGGCAATCGTCGGATCATCCAGACTGCCGGAAGGCGACCAGGTGTAGGTACAGTCATCACAGCCGCTCACCTCCAATTGAGAGCTTTCGCCCTGTTTAATGGTGTCCGGATCCGCACTGATGCTTAGGTTGGTCAAATCAACTACCTCTACCAGTGTACTTAGGATCAATGCACAGCTGTACTGATTGGTTACTTCAACATTTACCAAAGTCTCCTCAGCAGGATTCACCGTAACGCTTGAACCAAACGGGTCTCCGACTATCACATCCATAGGGAACCATTCATACATCAGTTCCTGCCCTGGAATATTATTCTGCACACTCAGCATGAGTTCACTTTCAGGTTCACAGGAAATCACGGTATCACCTTCGATTATGGAGGCAGAAATAGCCCCGCCGGTTACTCGAATAGAGTCTGTTACAGAACAATTATCCTCATTCGTCAAGCGCAGATAGTACAGTATTTCTCCCTCAGGAACAACTGTGAGAGTTGACATATCGCCCAGCGTATTGCCAAAGCCTGGATCATCCGACCATTCGATCATGATGCCTTCTCCTAGTCCATTTACTTCCAGGTCAATCGGCAAGGTATCGCAGGTAATGGTATCCTGGGTAGCTATATAATTAATAGGGGGAGAAACTACTACTTCGATCGAATAAATCAGGAAGCATTCTCCTTTATTAATCGTCAACTCATAAGTCTGACCCTCCGTCAGTGTAACTTCCGGATTAGGAACGTCTGTGGCCGACAAACCAATGTCAGGCGTCCAAGTATAAGTTACCCCCTCAGGAGCACTCAACACAGGGTTAATGACAGTTGGACTGCCTGGGCAAAGTGTAAACACGGTATCTGTATCTACTTCTACCTGTCTTTCCAAGACTTCAATAACAGCACTATCCAGGTTGCTGCATCCATTCTGATCGATGGCTTCAATATAGAAGGTCCGCTGCGGGAAGTCCGCTAGTACATCCAGGATTTCGCCAGTACCAATCACGCTATCCAACTCAGGAGAATCGTACCAGTTAAACTGATCGATCGTAGCTGCTCCAAAGGCTTCTATTTGTATTTCTCCTACTTCGCATAACAGTTGATCTCCGCTTGTATTGACATCGGGTATCGGCAATACATCTACAAATAAATCGCCTTCAAAAACACAGCCACTCTCTGGATCCGTAACAGTCACCTGATACAGTGTAGGTTCTGTAAGACTTACCTTCGGATTATGCGGTTCGCTCAGATCCAAGCCTTCGGATGGAGACCAGGTATACTCATAAGCTGCCTTGCCATCCGGATTGATGCCGGTTAATATTCCAAGACACACTTCTATGCCATCAGGATCAATGCCTGTATTGTTGCTGAATACCACAACATTCACCGTATCAACTGCTGTACACCCCAGGTCAGTAGTGGCCAAAACATAGTATTTGCTGGTATCCTGATCAGGCGTTACACTAACAACAGGTCCAACTCCAATTGATACAGTAAGTCCCGGATCGCTAAACCATTGGAGTGTTTCGGCATTGGTAGCAGTTGCGCTTATTTCTATTTCTTCGCTTTCGCAAATAATCGTATCATTCTGAGCTACTAGCCCGGTACCTGGCAAGAGATCGACAAATACGGTTCTGGTAATACTACATATTTCATTGGAAACAGTTACCTGATAAGTTGTCGGATTATCCAAGGTCGCAATCGGGTTGCTAGGATCTTCTAACGATAAGCCGGTCTCAGGCTCCCATACGTAAGTGAAGGCCGGATTGCCATCAGGATTTAGAGCAGTCGGATTACCCTGGCAAATCTCTATTGAATCTCTCAATCCGATCTTAAACTCGAAAATCTCGACCATCACCGAATCCAGCTCTCTACATCCTTCCGAATTAACCGCCTCGATATAATAGACGGTGGAATCCATGGAAGGCATCGCCTTGAATGTACTTCCCGTACTGAGCAGATCGGTCAGGTCTGCATCTGAGTACCAGCTAACCGTAGCATCCATTTGCGTTGTAGCGGTCAACTCCAGGTCTCCAGCCTCACAGATCAGGGTATCGTTCGGTACACTTAACCCAATTTCCATCATTAATTCTACCCGTATTGTTTTTTCCACACTACACAAGCCATCCACATCCGTTACCGTCACTCCATAGCTTTGACTTTCTTCAAGAGTAGCCAAAGGATTATGAGAGCTTGGATCGTCTAATCCAGTCGCTGGTTCCCAGGTATAGATATAATCAGGATTGCCGGCTGGATTTAATTCGATCGGAGCCGTGCTACATGACGTTATCAACGTATCCCCTAAGCCTATGTTTTTGTCAAACACTTCCACAACTACCGAGTCTATTACGGTACACTGTCCATCAGAAGGTACTCCTCTGACATAGTAGACGTTCGATCCGGCCTGTGGAATCAGGCTGATAAAGCTTCCTCTTCCAATTTGTTGTCCCAGCCCTGCATCAGCATACCATTCAAATGTAAGGTTATCATCACTGGTGGCACTGAGCAGAATAGGCTCCATGGTACAGATCAACGTATCATTGGTCAGGTTGATGGCAGGTTTCGGTAAAACCCGGACTTCTACGGTTCTGGTGAGCATGCATATACCGTTGGTATCTCTCACCGTCACACTGTAAGTCTCATCTTCTGTTCCGGTAAAAATTGGGTTGGGCGAATTAGCATCATCCAGTGAAGTGGCCGGTTGCCATTCGTATATATAAATATCCTTAGCATCCGGATTTAATGGCGTCGGATCTCCTTCACAAACCGTGAGGGTCGTGTCTGTTAGGCGCACGTCTTTTTCAAATACGATCACCTGTACAGAATCCTCCTGGAAGCATCCGGCATCATTACTTGCACTAACATAATAGGTGTTTCGTGCTTCTTGCGGACTTACCATCACACTATTGCCTTCTCCTATTAAATCTGTCTTCGCAGCATCCGCATACCACTCAATAGTAATTCCGTCCGATGCCGTCGCTGAAATAGAAATGGTTTCCATTACACAGATCAGGGTGTCTCCCTGCACTTCCAGCCCAGCATCTTGTACCAATCGTACACTAATTTCCTTGGTCAGCATACACTTTCCATCCACATCCATCACGGTGACCGTGTACGTCTGATCCATTGTGCCGCTGAATATCGGATTATGACTCGTTGCATCATCCAGGCCATCCGCCGGACTCCACTCATACTGGTACTCCGGCTTGCCATTCGGGTTCAAAGCTTTCATCTCGCCAAAGCAGACCGTGATCAGCGTATCTTCCAGGCCGACATCTTTATTAAATACAATAACCGTCGTACTATCTATTTGTGTACAATCATTATCATCTGTGACCGCTGCGTAGTAGGTCGTGCGGGCCTCGGTAGGCATTACTGTCAGGGCATTGCCGCTGCCGATGTTATTCGTTAAAGCAGCATCACTGTACCACTCGATTGGGAAATCCAGGCTCGTCGTGGCTGTGATTTCCAGCTCGCCCATTTCGCAGATCAGCGTGTCAGGCTGAGCATCCAGGCCGATGTCTGGCGTGACGATTACGCGGATCTCTTTGGTCAGCATACACTTTCCATCCACATCCATCACGGTGAC
>JAUIKE010000020.1 GCA_030430845.1 Bacteroidia bacterium
AGCCTCGTAATTTTACAGATCAGGATCAGATTGATATCCAGACTGCGGTTCGGGATTCCATTCTGGCCATCTATGGCGATCAGGCCATCGACTTCTGGGCGGGCTTGGCTACCCCCGACGGCATGGTCAATGAGCAATACGATTCTGGCGATGGAGTGCATGTTAATAATGACGGGCATTTTATTTTATTTGAGCAGGTCCTGGCCAAGCAAATTGATACCTTGCCCTGCTCTCCACTTACCGGTATTTTCCAGCCAAGGGCCTATCAGCTTAATGAGGTGCAATTATACCCTAATCCATTCACCGACCAGGTTCAGGGAATCATGGAAGCCGAAGCAGCGGGTGAGTTGGGGATCTCGATATTCAATAACCTGGGGCAACTGGTAAAACATCAGAGGGTCGCCATAGGAGGAGCAGGTGAATATACTTTTGCCCTGGAAGGGATGGGAGAACTGGCAACTGCTGCTTACTGGGTGAGAGTAATTTGGTCGTCAGAGGGAAAAACAGGCATCAAAACCTTCCCTTTGATCAAGCGATGAGTCGGGACTCGGGGTTGTGCTAATTTGCAATTTTCCCAACACTTGACAATTATCATACTCCAGCTTTATTTAATTTTAGTTATTATTGCCATATAAGATGAGGACGAATAATTTGGTGTGCGGGCGCACACCAAATTATTCGTCCTCATCTTTATCTTTATCTTTAACTTTATCTATATTTAGAAAAGAATAATAATTTATTCAAACGGGCGTTAGAAAATCGTTAAGGTTGAGCCTCGATTAAACATTTATCCATCTGCCTTTCCTATGAGTTGGATGTAAAAAAAGTCAGGTAACCTGCGCACCCAATAGAAAAATGTTCATATTAAAATATAATTTATAAGATAATTGCTTTTATTATTCAAAGTGGTTTTACTAATATTGTACCGCCAAAGTAAAAGCGACTGTTTTAATCAAAAGCAAGCTTCAAAAACCTTCTTATGAAAAGTTTCAAAGCGTTTTGTGTAGGCTGTCTCGTTGCCTTGTGGATGGTGCCTCTAAGTGCACAGGATATTCATTTTTCCCAATTCTATCTGTCTCCACTGAACCTTAATCCCGCATTGACCGGAGTAATGAACTGTAACACCCGCATCGTGGCCAACTATCGCAATCAGTGGGCCAGCGTTTTGCGCTCCAATGCATTTAATACTTATTCTGTTTCTTACGATCAGCGTATTGCTGCCGGCCGATATGATTATTTCGGTATTGGAGGTACTTTTTGGGGGGATCGTGCCGGAGAAGCGAATTTCTCTACCCTAACAGGTAAGGTGGCGCTTTCTTATAGCAAGAGAATGGGCGGTAGCGGAGATGAAGGCCAGTATTTGGTATTCGGATTGGAAGGAGGAGTTGCACAGCGAAGCATCGACTTCCTCAATTTGAGATGGGGTACTCAGCATGATGGAGAGGGTGGATTCAATCCGAACCTGGATTCGCAAGAAGAAAAATTTGATCGCGATAACTTCTTATTTGCTGATATGGCAGCCGGCTTGTTGTGGTTTTCAGTTTTTGATAAGGGGCAGAATTTTTATATCGGTGGTGCCTATCATCACCTGAATCGGCCCAACCAGTCGTTTTCTTCCGAAGAAAATGACCTGCTGTTCAGTCGCTACACCATCCATGCAGGAGGTGAATTCCTGATCGGAGAAAAGTTAGGCCTGGTACCTGGTGTTATTTATATGAAGCAAGGGCCTTCTTTCCAGTTAAATGCCGGAACCAGCTTCAAATTCCGCTTCAATCAGCGCGGTGGAGTTAATCAATCATTCCAGCTTGGTTTGTGGGGGCGCATGGCTAATAATCTGGACGCCGGTACCCTTACGGATGCGATCATTTTATCCACTCGCTTTGATTTTGACCAATTCAGCCTTGGGTTTAGCTATGATGTGAACATTTCTCCCTTGCAGCCTGCGAGTAACTCTCAGGGGTCTTTCGAATTTGCAATGGTCTATAAAATCTGTAGTGCCAGAAGAGTTGGGACTTACTGTCCTGAATTCTAATTTGAATTTATAAAAAATAAAAAGGCCCGGTGAACGAACTCACCGGGCCTTTTTATTTTTATACGACTATCCTACAACTTTTTTTGCGATCTACACGTATGAAATTTTATTAGTATAGAAAAAAAATAAATATAGCTGGGTTGCAAAGTACTCTTAAAACAACTTCTTACACAGGTTTGGAAATTGTAGATCCCAGGTATGTTAAAAAAAGGAAATATCACCGAAACTTCTCTATTCAAGAAAAATTTAATTAATTTGGCTTTAAAATAGGGAGGAAACTACTAAGTGATCGTACACTTAGCTTAAAATCAATGATAACGCAGCTATTTCTACCCCTCCAGTGTTAAATTTCCAAGGTGATACAATATTAAAATCAGGCTGCACGCTTTTTTAATTTAAAATTCTGTTTACCTAAAGTTTAATTTATGTTTGGAAACAATAACAAGAAGGAGGTTACCAAATCCAAATCGAGTTCGATAATTCCAACATCGGGTACCAACTCTCTGAACAGCCTTGTTCAGGGGACGATGGTGGAAGGAACCGTAACTTCGGATAGCGATATCCGTGTGGATGGTGTGATCAAAGGGAAACTCATCTGCAAAGCCAAGGTCATCATTGGCAATAGCGGAACCATCGAAGGAGAAGTGAAGTGCCGCTCGGCGGTGATCGAAGGGACTTTTAACGGCTCTATCGTTGTGGACGAACTACTGAATATCAGAGAAAGTGCCAAGATTAGCGGCGAGATTGCGACCAATAAACTGATCGTTCAATCAGGAGCCGTATTCAATGTTTCTTGTAATATGGGTGGAAAGAAAAATCTGGATAAAAACAGCTCCACTCAGCCTATTCTCAAAACCGTAAAACAAGACACCGATAAAGTTGCAGGAGAACCAAAACCAGCAAGAGTCAAATAAGCAGCCTGAAGACGGTAAGGAAACCGTCGATAAAGTCAGGACCTACACCAAATACTCAGGAATGGCCTTCCAGATGGGAATAATTATTCTTGTCGGGACCCTGATCGGGAGAAAAATAGATAGCTATTTTGAGCTCGAAACACCCTGGGGAACAGTGGTCCTTGCACTACTCTCCATTTTTGCTGCACTCTATATCACGCTTAAGGATCTGAAGTAAAAAAATAATCGTACTTTTATCCTCAACTTTTATCATTCAAACGGCAGGCGAAGAAACTCTGTTTTTTCGCCTGCCGCTTATTTATACCGACCGCATCATGGAATCTAGAAAGTTTTTTATCCAATTGGCTATTTTGTCTCTTATCGTTGCCGTAATTGTATTTTTTCTGAATACTAATCCGCTTTTCCAACCCCACGCCCTTTTCTCCTGGGGAGGCTGGCTCTTTTTTATCCTACTGAGTATCGCCATGTACTATTTAGGTCAAAGAGCCGTGCAGAAAGAAAATAAGTACACTTTTACGAATGCTATTCTTGGCTTTACAATGGCCAAGCTCTTTATTTCGGTGATTGCCATCGTAGGCTATTTCCTGATGGCGCGGCCGGAAAGCAAATTGTTCATCATACCCTTTTTCGCTATCTATTTTTCCTACACTATTTTCGAGACCTACTTCATGATGAAAATCAGCAAAACCTAAGCCCGTTTTGTTTGCTTAGAAAAGCTTTCTGTATTAATTTTCGCGAGATGTTATTTCCATCCTTTATGTAAAACAAAACAAGATGAAAAGCCAGGATTTTAAAGTCATCGTCAACGACACCTACGAATTTGAAGGTTTGGATGTGAATACTCTGGATATGATCCAGTCAGAAGGGAAAGGACACTTTCATATTCTCAACGGGCCCAAGTCATACAAGGCAGAACTGGTAAATGCCAATTTTGATCAAAAAAAATGCAGCCTGAAAGTTAACGGCCGCCTTTATACCCTCGAATTTAAAGATCCAATGGATGTTCTGGTCAAAAAACTGGGCCTGTCAGCTGTAGCCGATCACGCCGTGAAAGAAGTCAAAGCGCCTATGCCCGGCTTAGTTTTGGATATCCAGGTTAATCCCGGCGATACCGTGGAAAAAGGAACGCCTCTGCTTATCCTGGAAGCCATGAAAATGGAGAATGTGATCAAATCACCTGGCGAAGGTGTGATCAAAGCAGTGGCAGTGGAGAAGGGAGCAGCCGTGGAGAAAAATGCCTTGTTGGTGGAGTTTGAATAAATAAAAAAAGCGGCCATGCGGCCGCTTTTTTTATTTATTCAAATTTGTGTATGTGTCAACGCCACATTCCAAAAAGTTGGCATATTCCATTTTATCAGGCGTGTACCCGACCGGCTTATTCAGTAACTTCCCGTCCGGGCTCATTAGTACGTAATAAGGCTGTGCGACCACATTGAAGTACGTAAACTGCAAATGCGTCCACTTTTCTCCATAGGTCTCCAATACCTTTTTCTTACCGGTCCAATCCTCTACCGGGATCTGCTCATCCGCCGGTAAAGGCTTGCGATCATCAACATAAAGAGAAATCAGTACATAATCATCCTTCAGCAGGTCATACACTTCATTCTCTGGCCAGACATGCTCTTCCATCTTCCGGCAGTTCACACAGGCATAGCCCGTAAAGTCGATCATGACGGGCTTGTTGACCTCCTTGGCGTAGGTCAGGCCTTCCTTTAAGTCTTTAAAACAGTTGAGGTCCTGTGGGCAATCACAGGGGCGAAACCAACTGTAACAGGCAGGAGGCGCCAGGCCACTCAATAATTTTAAAGGACGGTAAGAGTTGGCTCTTTCGTCATATATAAACCCAGTGGCCAGGTAAATAGCAAAGGCGATTGAAGCGCCTCCCAAAATGATCCGGCCAATGGATAGTTTCTTAATCGGTGAATCATGCGGGAACTTGATTTTCCCAAACAAATACAAACCCAGGCCAATAGCGATGATGATCCAAAGGCCGAGGAAAGGCTCCAGTTTTAAAATGCCCCAGTGTTTGACCAAATCCGCATTCGACAAGAATTTCAGGGCCAGGGCCAACTCGGCAAATCCAAGTACCACTTTGACGGTATTCAACCATCCTCCAGACTTTGGCAGGGTATTCATCCAGCCTGGGAAAGCAGCAAACAGTGCAAAAGGCAGGGCCAGGGCCAATCCAAATCCGCCCATACCGGTGGTCAGCTGCCAGGCGCCTCCGTCAGCTGTCAGCGCTCCGGCTAGTAAAGAACCCAGAATAGGACCGGTACAAGAGAAGGAAACCAAGGCTAGTGTCAAGGCCATAAAAAAGATGCCTAAAATACCTCCGATGCCTTCCGCCGAACTGGCTTTATTCGACCAGCTGGACGGCAGCGTCAGCTCGTAATAGCCGAAGAAAGAAAAAGCGAAGAAGAGGAAGATTATGAAAAAGGCCACATTTAGCCATGGGTTGGTAGAAATATTATTCAAAATACCGGAGTCCACACTTTCCAGTAAATGGAAAGGAACACTCAATAATAGGTAAATCAGCAATATGAAAAAGCCGTAGGTTGCTGCTTTGGTGATGCCTTTGCGCCGGGTCTGATCTTTTCCTTTCGTGAAAAAACTAACCGTCAGCGGGATCATCGGGAATACGCAAGGGGTCAGCAGAGCTACCAAGCCTCCTAAAAAGCCCAGTACAAAAATATTCCAAAGGCTGGTCTGAGAAATTTCTTCTTCCGGCTCTCCACACTGGCCCGGCGGATTGTCTAAGTTTGGCTTGTCCATGCCGAACACGGTAGCCAATGCACCGGCATCTTCGATGACGTCTATCTCCCCTTCAAAAGCGTCTGCTTCGGGGCCCACTAAAACTTTGCTATTCGCAAAATCAATCAGGAAAGACACCGAAGAGGGAGGCAGGCAATGGCTGTCATCGCAGGCCATGCTGTAGACGTCCCCCTTGAGTATCTTTAATTCCTCCTCAGCTTTGAACTCCTGAGAAAAGGTAACCTGTTTTTTATACTTAGTAACATCAATATTAAAAATGGCGTCGAAGCCTGATATCCTTTCCGGCCCTTCTTCGGTTGGCTTACCGGCTAATTCAATACCCGCTTTTTCTTCAAACCCAATTTCGGTAGGAATAGGGCCGTCTTCTTCAATGAATTGAGAGTAGAGGTACCAGGTCTCTTTGATTTGAGCCGTTAAATTCAGGCGATAGTTACCGTTGTCTAATTGTTCTATGCTGCCGCTCCACTTAATAGGATGTTCCTTCTTAGCACCGGCTGCCGGAGGGTTAACCACATCCGGATTATCCAGAACGATGATCGGCTGGTCGCCCGACTCGATCTGGGGCGCATCCTGCATTTCGATGGCGTCCTGAGCGTCCATTACAGCACGGTCGCCTAAAGAAATGGAAAATTCTTCAGTGGTCGGCGGCAGGCACTTTTCGTCATCACAGGCCATGTATTCGATCTCCAGCTTGATGGGAATGGAAGGATCCTTGACTTTTACTCTCTGAGTAAATACAGCCTTATTCAGAAATTTTTTCACATTGATCTCAAAAACGGGGTCCATGCCCTCTTTGGATTTTCCTTCCTCTTTGGCTTTGCCCACTAATTCGTAATGACTGCCTTCTTCAAAGAAGAGCCCGGTAGGAATGGGGCCTCCATCACCCACAAACTGGGAATAAATGTTCCAGCCCTCATCAATGACCGCTGTGAAGATCAGGTCGAATTCGGTGTCTGAAATCTGCTCAGTATTCTGCGACCACTTGACCGGTATGGGCATTTGGGCCTGTACGTTGGTGAAAAACAGTGTGAGGATTAGTATGGATATGTATCTCATGCGCTTTTTATTTATATGTTGGCTAAACAGCTTTTTCGGTTTTAACTGAATGAATGATCTTTAACGGGGAATTTTGGGCCGCTGAAAAACGCTGACCAGGCTGATTTTCGCTGTTGGATAATACTTTGTTTCAAATTTCGGTATCACAATTACAATTTTCGGCCAATCTGTATTTACCTTCCGTTAAAGGTTAATAACAATACGCTTTAACTTTATTCAGCTTGTAATTCAAAAGGGATTTCTTTGGGGGGGAGGCATTTATGATCATCACATGTCATGAAGCGAACACTTCCTTCAAGGAATTCCAGGTCTTCGGCTTTAATTTTTTGGGAGAAAATAACCTTGCTGGCGTATTTGACAACATTCATTTCGAACATTTCATCGTAGCCTGCTACTTTTTTCCCTTCTTCTTCGATCTCGCCTATCACCGAAACGTCTTCTGGATTCGAAAAGGAAACAGAGGTCCGAATCGGTCCCTCATCCGATTCCAGGTTGGCAGAATAGATGTACCAGCCGGTTTCGAGGACGGCTGTCAGGCGCACTTCGTACTCATCGGAACCAAGGTCTTTCAATTCAAAATCCCACAGCACGGGGTCCATGATCTGTGCAGAGAGGCCCATGGGGAGGGCAAGTAATAGAACGGCTATCCAATTTTTCATACTGTTGTCGTTTTTGAAGATAAAGTTTTGAAGGAAGCAGGGCGAAAATATGCCCGCTACCGGCGGGCATATTTTCGCCCTGCTTCCTTCGGTCTTCTTTCAGGCAACAAATATAAATGATTGGCAAGTGAAGTTTTGTGATGTAGTTGTGATTAATAAAAGATTAACACGGGCTGCTTCGGGAGGGGTTGTGTAAAAAGTCCTTCGGCCTTTTCACACAACCCCATATTACCTTACCCAGTATGCTCTAAGGTTTTATTATTTCCACCAGTTCAATATTATAAACCAAGGTGGAATCAGGAGAAAGAAATGTAGGATATTGTGTTCTCTTACTCAAAGAAGGCGGGACTATTAATTTTCGAACTTCTCCAACTCGCATTCCCCTAAGACCCTCATCAACACCTGCTATGGCCTGCCCGCCTCCCAGAAGAATTTTCGGGAGGTTTTTCATACCTTCTGTTGAGAACAACTCTTTTCCATTCGTATATCCCATTCGTTCCTTGACAATGACCTCATCACCCTTTTTAGCTTTTGGCCCTTTACCCTCCTGTAGGATAAGGTATTTCAGGCCAGATTTTGTTTCTGTATAAACATTTTCCTGGGTTTTTTGATGTCCACATGCCATCAAAATAAAAAGGGTGAAGAAAAGAGCGGTGGCAAATTCTGATTTCATTTTCTTGATTTGTGTACTTAATTTAAGTTGTATTGGTACGGTGGAACAAAAGTAAATTAATTATTCCCGGCCATTTTAAATCCTTCAGATACAGGACTTTCTTTGAAGTAAGGCACTGTAATGCTGGCACTAACGGCCCATCCGGTCTTTAGTAATAATTCTTTTGTCACTTATGTGAATCCGCACATAGTCCTTGATACTCTCAACAAATAAGATGTCATCAAACTCGACTTTTATATGCTTCTTATTTTCATTGACATAAATATGGTTTTTTGAATGGAGGGGTGCTTCCTCTTTTTCTACCACGGCTTCCCTTATTCCTTTTTGATTTAAAAACTTATTAACGGCTTTAAAAAAACGCTTAAAAGGAATAGGCTTAATCAGGTAATCGATCACCTCCAGTTCGTAGCTTTCAACAGCATACTGGCGAAAGGCAGTAGTGAAAATAATACTGGGCGGAGTTTGGAGCGTTTTTACGAAATCAATTCCCGTTAGGATCGGCATTTGGATATCTAAAAAAACAAGCTCAACGGAGTCTTTTTTCAAAAACTCAAAAGCTTCCAGCGGATTCTGAAAGCTTCCCCTCAATTCCAGTACCGGCATAAGCTCGATATGCTTTTGAATCAGCTTTATGGCTAGCGGCTCATCATCAACTATAATACACCTTACTCGTGGGTCCATAATTATTGCATGATTTCTTTTATTTTCAATACAACCAAATAGGAACGATCCTTTTCCTCTACATTTAGCTCATACTTGTCAGGGTATATTAAATCCAATTGTCTTTTTAGATTTCCGGTGCCCACTCCATTCTTCAAGCTCCGATTCTTATTGTTTACAGGGGATTTAGTATTAAAAACCTGGAAATTCAATTGATTATCAGCTATTCTAAGCTTAATGTGAATCACAGGGTCAATTGGATTCCCACTGGCGCCGTGTTTAAAGGCATTTTCTACTAATGATAATAATAATAAGGGCGCTATTTTTACTTCAGGATCATCCATCCGATAATCGAAAACCAGGTCCAGCTTATCCCCATAGCGCAACGTTTCCAGGTCAATATAATGCTGGATAAGCTGGATTTCTTTTTCAATAGATACTTTGGGATCAGTGCATTGATACAGAATATAGTCCAGTATTCCAGCTAATTTGAGCACCACCTCAGGCGCTGCATCCGATTTGTCGAGCGTCAAAACGTAGAGATTGTTGAGCGTGTTAAATAAAAAATGTGGATGGATCTGTGCTTTTAAAAAGTTGAGCTCGGCCGTCGCTTTTTCTTTTTGCAGTACCTCAATTTGATGCCTTTCCTCAAATCGATCTTTTATGGATTTAACCAATATCATGACCATAGGAAGCAAATAAACCGCCGGCACATAAACCAACATTAAATACACCGGATCACTGAGGATTTCATAAAGTGTTTCCGGTTCGTAATCATTTCGAAGAAGAGGCTCCGCAAAGTAAATAATAGATAATCGGGCTAAAACCGAAAAAACAAATACAGCCAATGCTGTAGAAATAATAAATCTCAGGTACTTTTTTTTATAAAGCAGCTTCGGCAATTGGTAATAGGCCAAAAAGTAGCTTGCCATCAGCTGGGAAGGGAGTAACGCTAAATTATTGATGAGGTGCTGGTGAAAAGTTCCCTGGTTCAAACTAGTAAGCAGCGTGATAGCCCCTACCAGAACTACCCAAAACAAAATATGAGATACAAGCCTTTTTTGTAAAATCTTATCAATAAACACGATATATACTTGTTTATTAAGGCTACCATACCAATGCCTGCGACCGCAGGCATTGGTATGGTAGCCTTAATTTTAAACAATAAAAATATTCATTTATATCCATAAAAACCGTTTGGGTCGCCTAACTCCCCGCCTCTCCTCCTAAAGGACGATTTGCTCATGACGAATGGTTTAGCCTGTCGTTGGGTTTCGTATGGAAGCACATTCTTGCAATTTGTCGTTTTTTCCCAATTGCCTTCTTCTAAACCATAGATTTGACCCATGTTTTCTAATTTAAAAACCAATTTCATGAAGTTATTTCTGACTGTATCATTCATATTGGCTACCTCCTTTTACACGCTTGCCCAAAATGATGACTGCCGGGCTCTCCTAATGGCTGTAAAGGAGGAGCAGACAAACCGTGTCCTGAATTTGGTAAAAGGCCTGGACCCTAATTGTTCATATGAGGGAGATGAGGACCCAAAATCCCCGCTCGGAACAGCCGCTCAACTCGGGAACATAGAATTGGTCCGCATCCTGATTTCCAATGGCGCTGATGTCACCTACAGAGCCGATGGAGACGCCAGCACCTTGATGATTGCTGCGAAAAACGGGCACTTGGACATCGTCAAATTATTACTGGAGAAGGGCGCCCGGATAAATCGGAAGGTGATAGGGGATGGTACGCCTCTGTTGTCGGCAGTTAGAGGAGGTCAGTTTGAGGTAGCTGAGTACCTCATCCAACAAGGAGCCGATGTAAATGCGAGCGTCGTACGCGAAGGCACTCCATTAATAGAGGCGGTTAGAGGAGAACATACCAAGATTGTCAAGTTATTACTGGAAAAGGGCGCCGATCCTGACCGTGGGTCCAGATATGATGATAGCCCCATGGAATATGCCATTAAAAGGAACAATCGGGAAATACTCGAAATGTTAATCAATCACCGAAAGGATCAAAGCCGGCCAGGAAAAGGACGGCAAATGGAAATTCTTCAAGCAACCCAGGCAGGTAATCTGGAGATGATTAAAATATTAGTCAGCCAGGGGGCCGATGTCAACCAGGAGGTCGAAGGAGATGGCAATCCACTCATCATTGCCGCCAGGAAAGGATACCTGGAAATAGCAACATACCTGGTCGAAAAGGGAGCTGATGTAAATGCATTTGTCCTCGGAGATGAAACACCCCTGATCAATGCTTCCTACCACGGGCATCTGGAAATGGTGAAATTCCTTGTCAGTCAAGGCGCCGATGTCAATAAATCAGCCCGGGATGGGCATCATTTGAACTCGGAAATAAGAACACCTTTAAAAATGGCGAGAAGAGGTAATCACCAGGCTGTTATAGACTACCTAGTGAGTAAAGGAGCTAAAAAATAATGGCAAATCAGTTTCATAGGGGCGTACGCCGTATGAAACTGATTTTTTAAGTAAAAAATCAACAAATGAAAAATATTATACTCTTAGCCGTTTGTTTATTCTTCATTCATTCACTGTCGGCTCAGCAAAGTTTGACAGCCGCCCAATGGCAGGAAGATCTTAGATTTCTGCAAGAAAAAGTCCACAGGGAGTATAAACACCTGTTTTACAAAACCACCAAAGAGCATTTTGACGAAGCTGTTGAAAAACTTTATAAGGATATTCCCAATCTGGAAGATCATAAGATCATCACTCGCCTGGCCGAAATTGTGGGGAGTTTTGGATACGGGCATACCGGAATCTGGCTCTCTGCTTGGCGCTACGGCCCTGTGGTCAACTTCCATCAACTTCCGCTCAATTTCTACTGGTTTAAGGACGGGATCTATATACAAGGCGCCCACAAAGATTATGAACAGGCTCTTGGCGCAAGGGTGATAAAAATCGAAAACACGCCTGTTGAGGAGGTCTTACAAGCCATAAAACCGACTATGAGCGTAGAAAACGATCAGTTCTATAAAGCTCACGGGATGCTGTATCTGGGCGTACCCGAGGTCTTGCATGCCAAAGGGATCATTGAAGATATGACTTCTGTGAAACTTATCCTGGAAAAAGAAGTGGACGAGATCAAAAACCAGCTATCCGGCATGGCAAATAATGCTGTATACCGATATTATGATTTTGAAAACAACATTAATGAAGCTGCCTATTTTCTGGCCAATCAGGGAGAAAACCAGAAAGCGCTGGCACTTTTTGAATTCAATACACAACTGTTCCCAAATGCTGCAAACCCGTGGGATTCACTGGCTGAAATGCACCTGTATTTGGGCAATAAAGAAAAGGCGAAAGAGTATTACAAAAAAGCTATTCAATTAGACCCGGAAGGGGAAGTTGGGAAAAATGCCAGAAGCAGGCTGAATACGATTAAAGAAAAGTAAAAAGGCCGAAGGCCTTTTTACTTTTCTTTAATCGTATTCAATTATTCCATGGGGCCAAATACCAATGCCTCGTCACCTATGTCCATAAGTTGACAGCTTTTGCTAAAGCTGCTGTCATTCAATTCTACCTGAAATTTAAGGCTTGATTCCTCATCTGTAGAGCTAAGGGGCAACCAACGGTAGGGCAAATCCAATTCCGTCACTTTCGGATCCATTAAATTAAGAATAGCATATTGGTCCTTTTGGTGTTGAAAACCCGCTGGTTTTTCGAAGCTCAGCTCAACCGTATGTTTATCAATTTCTTTTCGCTCAGTCAGTTTAACAATTCTTTTGTCAGCGTATTTATCAGCATCCCGCTCTGACCAAATCTTGTCCTTGTTCATTTGTAAGGCAGCTAAAAATCCAGTCATAATAGTTCCTTCGAATCCTCCACCCGGAAAGGCCCAGGCAGATGCGAAATACAGGTTGGGGATCAGGAAGTTATTTCTGAAACGTTTGAATCCTGATTGCTCTTTTGACTGTGTGAAACCGTATGGAGTTCCCTGTGGATTTAAGGTAAACCGCTGTAAGGTTTTCGGAGTAGCCAATTCAGCATATTCAATGCTTTCTCGTATCCCAGGAAATTCTTTTTCCAAGCGCTGTAATAGTACTTCTGTTACCTCTTCCTTTTTAGCTTTATACTCCTCTTTCGTGAGTCCATCCCAATTTTTGAGATAATCGACCCCGCAAATCGACCCTACAGATTTTCCGGGAGGGGCGAGTTGGGCATTCACCTTACCGTAATCTACAAAAATGAAACTTCGCTTAGACCAATCGGCCAGCTGATTCGGGTGTACATCTTTTAGGCTTTTTACATCCTCTCCCAGGATGTAATTGGAGTAGTGTTTTACACCGAATGCTTTTAAATCCGATTTAAATCCCAGATATAGGTTTAGCAGCGAGCAAGAAATGGTTTGCGAGCTAATTTTTTCTTGGAGGGAACCGGCATAGGGTTCGTCTAACATTTCAGTTACCAATGGGATAGCACAATTGGCCACCACATTATCACATGCTATGGTAACGGGCTTTAGCTTGGTATTGAAGCTATCGGAAAAAGTAACAGCGGTAGCCCGACCGTTTTCAGTAATAATTTTCTCGGCTTTTTTTCCTAGTAAAACCGTGCCTCCATTTTTCTCAATGTACGAGGCAAGGTAACTTGAAAGCTCTTGGGAGCCTCCTTTGATAAAATAGCCGCCCGCACCTATGAATCCTGATTGCGGCAGGCCGAAGTAAAACATAGATAAGGCATACGGATCGTCAGCATAATACACCACATGCGCGGCTAAGTCCAGTTTCAGCTGTTCATTGGTAATATATTTGTCGAGCCAGGAACCCAGCGTGTGCCGGGACGCCTCCACAATGTTCGGATAAAGTAATGGCATCAGGGGGTAATACAGTTGGCGCTTCCAGGCTTGGCGAGGCAGCTTGGTGCCTTCTGCACGTATGCCGGCTATCAATTTCATGAACCTTTTTATCCCCTTTTCGTCTTCTGGGTAGCGATCAACCAAGGCCTTAGTCGCTGCTTCAAAGCCGTGGGGAAATACCAGGTCTTCTTTATCCGAATGCACGACGTACAGCTCTGGTACCTGCTCAAATTGAACGTGCCGGTCTATTTCCAGCATTTCAAATATTTCCCTGATGGTGCCGGTCTCAAACAGGCCGCTCATTTCATGGAGTCCGGCTTCTATGATGAAATCTCCTCGCTTAAAAGTAGTGGCGCAGCCGCCTGGTTTATGGTGTTGTTCCAACAGCAGCACCTTCTTTCCGAATTTTGATAGGGTGGCTCCGGCAGTGAGTCCTGCTAAGCCTCCTCCGATAATGATGGTGTGATATTTCATGAATGGTTTATTTGGTTACTAACAGTAAAAGGGCCAATGAATATTTACTGAATAAAAAAGGGAAAAGTAAATGACCTTGGTCATTTGGGGGGAGTGATTTTGGTTGGTTATGGTGGAGAGGGGGTGGCTGGGGGACAAATTGATGGGGATGTGTTTTTTTCGCGCTCTGCTAAAAAGGAGGGTGCAAATTTCAAAAAATCGCCCTAAATTATAGTTCAAAATGAAGAAGCTAAAATCCGATGAAATTGGATACTCAATCTCTGGGGCTTTTTTAAATACACTTATGGTTGGCGCTCTACTTGAAAGTATTTTCAATCTCAAAGGCCATGTAACAGTTATTGCAGGAGTAGGTACATTTTTAATTACCTTTTCGGTTTTAATATACATGAATATGTCTGGCGAAAAATAAAATTCTTTCCTTTATCCACTTAAGGGAAGCAGAGCAGCCGATAGCCAAATTAATGCCATAGTTGGGACGGAACTTGCTCGTGGCCCGTACGGGCCACGAGCAGTTGAGGAATAAGTCTGCATTAGCCTGAAGTCTGATGACCGGACATTGTGAACCCTGCCTGCGGCCGGCAGGAATGTAGTCCAATTCGTTAATTACCAGTTCGCTCCAGATGAAACGAAAAAACAAAAAATGTTTGTGAGAAAAGGCCGAAGGTCTTTTCTCACAAGCTTCCCTAACTCTCCACCAAATTCGTTGCCGTATGAATCAAAGATTCAAACAAAATTTTCCCATCCGTATTCCCCAACTCCTCCTCCGTAGCCCGCTCGGGCCGGGCCATCAGGCCGAACACATTGCGCTGCGCATTGCAAATACCAGCAATGTTGGCCAGCGAACCGTTCGGATTGGCGGCCTCTTCTTCATTGCCATCTTCATCACAATACTTAAACAGGATCTGGTCGTTGCTTTGCAGTTGATGTAGACTCTGCTCATCGGTATAATAGCGGCCGGCTCCGTGGGCGATGGGCAGGCGGAGTGGGATTTCCTTGTTGAGGATATTAGAGGTGAGCGCACAATGATTGGTGAGCGATTTGAGGTAAACTTCTTTGCAAATAAACTTCAGACTTTTGTTTTCCAACAGGGCACCGGGCAGCAAACCGGCTTCGCACAGGATCTGGAAGCCGTTCGAGATCCCCCACACAAAACCACCCTTCAGGGCAAACTCAACCACCGATTCCATGATGGGGGAGAAGCGGGCCAGCGCGCCGGGCCTGAGATGGTCACCAAGGGCAAAGCCGCCGGGTAGGATCAGGCAGTCGCCCGTTGTGAAGGAGCTGAGGTCGGTTTCTTTATGCCATAGCTTGATGACTTCGCGCTGCATCACGTTTTGCAGTACGTGCTGAACGTCGTCGTGGCCGCTGGTGCCGGGAAAAACGATGATTCCGAATTTCATTTATATTGAGTTTTTTCAAATTTTGTTAGCTGGATTATCAAATTGTGATGCTTTGCTCAGCCAGTACCGAGCGGATGCCAGGCCCTCCTTCGTCCGGCCGATGCTGGGATGCTCTTGCCGCCTGAAGCGGCAGGATGCTGGACGTTTGTTTTTTCTGCATTAAAGTGTAAGTTACTTTTTAATTTAGCACAGAAAGACGTCAGTATCGGGGTTGTGTAAAAACTCGTTCCTCGTTTTTACCCACCCCCGAAAATTTTGTTTAGGAGGTTGTTTTAAGAAAAAAACGAAGTTTTTTTCTTAAAACAACCTCCTAAAAGAATATTATTGGTTGGGGAAAAAGGCCGTACGCCGTCGGC
Organism: Bacteroidia bacterium; assembly: GCA_030430845.1. Lineage (GTDB taxonomy): Bacteria > Bacteroidota > Bacteroidia > Chitinophagales > Saprospiraceae > JANQPA01. The sequence continues at coordinate 15,815 of JAUIKE010000020.1, forward strand.
CGAAGCCTTTGGCGTAGAGACGAAGGACTTTTTACACAACCCCAAGCATCCCAGCATCGGCCTGAGGCGGACGAAGGAGGGCCTAGCATCACTTCAATTCTAACGATGTCATTCTCAATTACTAAGGCTTTGCTTGTACCCCCTTCACGTACTTATCATACCAATTAACCCACCGCTGAAAACGATCCACCTGGAAGCTCGGGCGGCGGATGCCGTGATGCTCGCCAGGATATACGATCAACTGCGTTTCTCGGCCCAGTCTTTTTAAGGATTGATACAATTGCTCAGAATTGTGAATGGGTACATTCCAATCTTGCGCACCGCCCATGATCAAAGTAGGAGTGACAATGTTTTCCACATAATTAAAGGGTGAAATGCGCTCCCAGGCCTCTCTGTTCTCCCAGGGCAGTCCCAACTCCGCTTCCCACTGCTGCTGGTAATGATCGTGCCCGTAATTGGCTACGTACAGTACCTCGCTGGCGCCCGTCATGGCCCCTTTGAAGCGGTCAGTTTTAGTGATAACATAGTTCGTGAGTATGCCGCCGTACGACCAGCCGCCCACGCCGAGGCGCTCAGGATCAGCTACGCCTTTTTCGATGACGTGATCAACTGCGGCCATCACGTCCTGATAGTCTTTGTTGCCCCAATCGGCAAAAATAGCTTTGGAGAAATCCTGACCATAGCCGGAGGAACCCCTCGGGTTGGCCATGACCACGGCATAACCCTGGGCCGCATATAATTGAGCGGTGAAATTAAAACCAAAATTAAACTGGCTAACCGGTCCTCCGTGAATCCACAAGAGGGTAGGGTATTGCAGGTTTTCTTTGTAGCCCACAGGTTTATACAAGAAGCCTTCTATTTCAGTGCCATCCTTACTCTTGAAGTGGATGTTTTCGACATTCGAGAGGTTCAACTGAGCCAGCCACTGGTCGTTGGCCTTGCTGATAGGCTTTAGTTGGGTATTCTCTAATTGATACACTTCATAAGGAGAGGTTGGCGTGCCTACCAGGGTAGCGATTTGGCCCTTTTCGTTCATATGATAGGTTCCGACAACATTTTCCCCTTTGATCAGGCGTTCTACCTTTTTCGTTTTCAGGTTGACTTTGGCCAGTTGCTCTTCGCCGCTATCTTCCAACTGCGCATAAATGAATTGCCCATCTTTGGAAAATTGAGGGCTGCCAAAGTTGCGGTCCATCTCCTTGGTTGGATAGGTCGTTTTGCCTTTTCCGTCAGCGGAGGTGATGGCCAGGTGGTTAGTCGCGTACCAGAGCAGATCCGGCTCGGTAGAAGAGATATGGGCAATACTTTTTCCGTCAGGACTCCAGGCAGGAGAGCGGTCCGATCCGGGATTTTTTGTGATTTGGAGTAAGGTTTGACCTTTGTCGGTATTATCGGCGGCGACGACCCAGATATCCGAGTTGGAGTTGCCGTCGGGATTGTCGGTCCGGTTGCTGACGAAGGCGATGAGCTTGCCGTCGGGACTCCATGTTGGGGAGCCGTCGTCAAAATCGCCGGAGGTAAGCTGGGTGACGGTCGTATCGCCTAGGCTCTGTACATAGAGGTGTGTACGCCTGCGATCCAGGTAGCCGGCATAGTCGCGTTTAAACTGGAGGCGGTCGATCACATGTGGTTTCGGCTTTTCTTTTCCGTCTTCCTTTTTTTCTTCCGGTTCGGGATCCTTGATCAGGAGGAGCAATTGCTTGCCGTCGGGCGACCACTCGTAGCCGCTTACCCCTTGCTTGACCTTGGTCAGCGCCTGAGCTTCGCCTCCCTTACGGTTGAGGGCCCAAACCTGCGTTTTGGCTTTGTCTCCTTTGGAAGCCGTGAAGGTCAGGTATTTGCCGTCGGGACTCCATTGAGGAGAACCGGCTGAATAGTCTTCGCCCGTCATGGGGATGGCTTCCCCGCCCTCGGTCGGGCTCATCCAAATGCGGGTGGTTCTTTTATCTGTTTTTTTATCGGTTGTGGTAATGGTATAGGCGATCCAGTCCCCTTCCGGGCTGATTTGCGGATTGCTGACATTTTTTTGCTGAAAAAGATCGTCAATGGTGAGTGAACGTTTCTGTGCGATACCTACGACACTGATGGCCATTAGGCTACAAAGGAGCCAGGTCAAATGAACCCAATTTTTCATACTTTATTTTTCGAGAAAAAATAAGATTAAAAATTTAAAAAAAAGGGTTTTGAGCAGGCATAATTTTGATTTTTCTAGTTTGTCACCTTTTGACAAAAGTAATGAATCACTTTCTTGCCGGCTTAAGTCGGAATATTGAATATAAAAATTTACACCTGAAGTAAGCTGGGGGCAGGACGGAATTCAATTACCAACTTCAAAAGCCTCAGCGAGGCGTCCTGTGGGTAACAAGGCGATAAACATCGTCTAAAAAGCTCCGGCGGAGCGTCATATTATTTTTGTGTGTTACTCACCCCAGTATTAAAGTCTGATACTGAAAAAACAGAATGAGTAGTAATAGAAAAAAGTGGAGCAACTCTGCCCAACTGTTAGACAGCTGCGTGAAGTTGAAGGATAGCAATATGCCTAAGGGGATCGCCAATACAAGCAAATGATCAAGGTTAATTCCAGCCTGGATTAAAACTGTAAATACGGCCAGAAACAACATCCAGTAGAGGATGCTGATCTTTTTTTGACTTTCTCTCACCCGTCTGGCAATGTTTTGATTATTACTGACTATGGTTACAAGGGACAAAAAAGTAATAAAGCCTAGTTTAAAGTAGGCTGCCGGATTTAAAGGACTTAAGGAAAAAACAGAGAACCATTGTAAGCCTGTATTGAATTGAAAACTTAGAAAGTAGCCCAATTGGTCGTGCCAGAAATAATAAGTGCCCAATAGCAGATAGGGAACCAGGGCGCCTACTATTACCATTAAGCGTTCGCGCAAATTAAACGCCCGTAAAATTCCTAAGGCTGAAAAACCGGCTAAGAGGAGTACGAGGTACGAAAAGTAGAACAAGCTCCCCAGGCTGATGAGAAACCCGATATTAAAAATGGCTCCTGCACTCTTGTTATTGTTGTATATGCTAAACATATTCACAACAGCCAGTAGATAAAAGGTGTTGGCCATATGCAGGGGAGACAAATGGGTGAATTCCGGCAAGGCACTGGCGACAAGGACGTAGAAGAAACCAGGAAACAGATTGGTCTCTAGGTTCAACCGGTTGTCTGCTATCATAAAATTGATCAGTATCCCTTGAAGCAAAACCAAGATAGCGGCTACGATATCAGCGGTGAGGCTATCCCACGGGAGCCATTGATATACTGAGTGAGCCAGGATACCTTCCTGAGAGGGCTCCCAGCTTTGTGGCATCACGAACACATGCAGGTACAGGATCGCCACATAGAATAAAAGCAGAAAATTGTTGAGTAATTGATTGGTTCTAAATAATGATAACACCGGATATCTTTTGTACTAAATTTAAAGGTAACAAATTTATGGTAGAAGGATTCATCTTTCACGTTTTGAGGTTCAGAATATTACCCATCAAATAACAAGTCCGACAACGCGCTTCGTAATGCTCCTTTTCGCCAAGTAAGACCGTATCATCCGATTCGCCGGGCAGGCGGTAGGAATGAGTAGCCAGGTTGCCGCAATGTTGGCAGATAGCATGTACCTTGGTGATGTATTCAGCTATCGCTAATAAATTAGGCATCGGGCCGAATGGGCGACCCTTGAAATCCATATCCAGGCCGGCGATGATAACACGGATGCCTCGCATGGCGAGTTGTTCGCAGTGGTGCGGCAATTCCATATCAAAGAACTGTGCCTCGTCAATACCTACAACATTGACCCCTTCCGTAAACTTTAGCAAATGGGAAGAGTGCTCAAGAGGCGTGGACAGAATATAGTTAGAATCGTGAGAAACGACCTTCGCATCATCATAGCGCGTGTCGATCATCGGCTTGAAGATCTCCACTCTTTGACTGGCAATCTTGGCTCTTTTTAAGCGGCGGATCAGCTCTTCGGTTTTGCCCGAAAACATCGATCCGCAGATCACTTCGATCCATCCGCTGCGTTGGCCTTTGAAATGAGGTTCTAGAAACATGTTATTGAGTAATGGATATTTAGTAATGATTGTTGAGGCGGCATGCCGCCTCAACAATCATTACTATAAAAATACTAAAGTAGAATTTCTTAATTGCTTAACCAACGATGATAAGGGATTGATGAAAAAAATAAATATCTTTGAGCGCAGTTTAAAACTTATAGGTGTGAATAGGGTTTTCATCCTATAACACCCTTTGGGATATTTCCCGAAAAATTTAAAAATCGGAAAACTTTTTACAAACACCTATGGATTGGCAAAAAGCAAATATCGCGATAAAAAAGATAAATGCCTTACATAAGAGTATGGCAATGGGAAACGGGAAGGTAACCTCCATCGAAAGAGACTTGATGCTCAATTACATTCGTCAGTTGTATGAATTGTTTTTGGAGCAGGAGGTAGAAGAAATAGAAGGCGTACCGAGTGAAAAGCCTGGAAGTTTGTCGGACCGGAGCACACCCGAGTTTGAGATCGTAGATCATGAGGAAGAAGAAAGCGAACCTGCTCCAGCCGAAGAACCGGAGCCCAAAAAGCCTGCACCGCCAAGAATCATAGAAATCCCGGAAAGTATAAAAGAACTGGAGGAGCAAGAAGCCGAACAACAAGAGGATGAACCGCCGGTTTTTGAACGTCCCACTCCTCCAAAGGAAGCCAAAAAGGTGATACCACCATCTTTTGAGCCTCAACCTGAACAAAAACAGGAAACGGTACGTCCTTCCTCTTACAACAAATCAGAACTGGAAGTATTATTTGATTTTAAAAATGGAGGAGAGTTAGCCGACAAATTAAGTGACCAACCGGTAAGTGACCTTACCAAAGCCCTTTCCATAAATGACCGTTTGTTATACATGAATCAATTGTTTGGAAAAGATATGAGCGAACTCGACGAATCGCTGAAATTGCTGAATCGATTCGAGAGCCTCCAGGAGGCCAAAAGCCTTATCTATAACCTGGCCGAACAGTATGATTGGACCAAGGATGAAAAGCTCGATATCGCCAAAGACTTCCTAAGATTAGTCAGACGGAGATATCTGTAAAAAAGAAGGAAAGACCAGCGCCGAGCGCTGGTCTTTCCTTCTTTAAGTTAAAGAGTAATTTCAGCTCTGGTTTCCCGCGCTGCGCGGGAAACCAGAGCTGAAATTACTCTTTAAATGAAATATTCTTTCAATATAAAACATAAGCAATTATGAATCGAATTGCTGTTTTTACCTCAGGAGGAGATGCTCCTGGTATGAACGCATGTATTCGGGCCGTTGTCCGTACCGCTCATCATTTTGGAAAAGAAGTTATTGGAGTTCGCAGAGGGTATCAGGGAATGATCGATGAAGATTTCTTCTTAATGGAACCCCAATCCGTCTCTAATATCATTCAACTAGGGGGAACCATTCTTCGCTCCGCCAGAAGTCACGACTTCCGTACTCCGGAAGGACGGAAAAAAGCGTATGAGAACTTAAAAAGTCAAAATATCGACGGCATTGTGGCTATTGGGGGAGATGGAACCTTCACTGGGGCCAATATTTTTATGCAGGAATATCCGGATATCTCCATAGTGGGCTGCCCTGGGACCATCGATAATGACCTATACGGAACAGATTACACCATCGGATATGACACGGCCATTAATACGGCCATGAATGCCATCGATAATATTAAGGATACTGCTAATGCCCATGATCGGCTATTTTTTATAGAAGTGATGGGACGGGATGCCGGGTTTATTGCTTTGAGAGCAGGTATCGCAACCGGAGCTGAAGCCGTATTGATCCCTGAAAGCAAAACAGATGTAGATAATCTGATCCATGTTCTGGAAAACGACTATAAGAAGAAGAAGAATGCCTGTATTGTAGTTGTTGCTGAAGGGGACGATACGGGAGGAGCCCTAAAAATAGCGGAAAGAGTAGGTAAAACTTTCACGGAGTACGAAATAAAGGTGTCTATTCTGGGGCATATGCAAAGAGGTGGTCGCCCAACCTGTATGGAGCGCGTAAGAGCCAGTCGAATGGGCGTCGCTGCCGTCAAAGCACTCATGAATGGAGATAAGGGGGTGATGATTGGAATCATCAATCAGCGCATTACCCAAACTCCTTTTGAAATGGCTTGCAAAACTCATCCACCATTAGATGAAGAAATGCTGGAAGTGGCTAAAATTCTGGCCTAATGAAGCGGCAGACGGCCCCTCGGCCGTCTGCCGCTTCATATAAAAACCGGTCGCCTTCGCAGAAATAATTTGACAATCTAACTGATTCGTTTCATATTAGAGATAAAAAACAGTTGTATGTCGTCGAAGGTGTCAGCAAAATTATATGATAGCGTGGTTTGGCCAATCCGCATGTTGGTTCTAATGTGGGGAATAGCGCTGATCCAGGAATTTACTCCGCTCAGTTTTATTCGCCTGGGGGTGTACCCCGGTGAGATCTGGGGACTGAAGGGGGTGTTTTTTATGCCCTTGGTTCATGGCGACTTAGGGCATATCCTTTCCAATACCGCTCCATTCTTTGTGCTAACTACTATGATCATGTTCTTTTACAGGAAAGTCGCCTGGGCTTCTTTCCTGATGATCTATTTGCTTAGCGGCTTCGCGGTTTGGATGACGGGCTTCGCGCCCCTGATTTTCGGCCAGTCGAGCTTCCATGTTGGAGCCAGTGGGGTTATCTACGGTTTGGCGGCCTTTGTGTTCTGGACCGGGCTCTTCCGCCGTAACCTTAAATCAATTGCACTAGCCCTCATCGTAGGTTTCTATTACGGCTCTATGATCTGGGGCATCCTGCCAGGTCAGGAAGGCATCTCCTGGCAAGGGCACTTACTGGGAGGCGTGGCCGGTATTTTCGCCGCCTTCTGGTTCAAGGACCGTATTGAAGAAGATGAACAACCCAAAAAATATTCCTGGGAAGAAGAAGAAGAAACCTCCAGCCTGGAAGAAGGTTCTTACTTCCTGGATCGCGATATTTTCAAAAAAACAAAGGAAGAAAGAGAGCGAGAACGCCTGGAAAGGAAAGATTCTTCTGATTGGTTTTCTTCCAATACCTGGGACTAAAAGTTTGATAATTATGGTGGCCGTCGGCCACCATAATTATCTTGTTATCTGCTTTGGAAAAGCAAAATCAAATCCCATATTAAACGCCAGCTGCCGGTAATCCTGTTCTGCATTCGGTGAAGTGGCCGGATTGTACAAACCAATGGAATATTTGTAAAACCCATTGTCATACCGGACGTGCACGATGGCCTGATCAAAGGCATCTAACTGATTCATGAATTTGGAGTTGTCGAGCTTTTTTAGGGCTGTAAACTGAAAGGTGTAATAGCGCTCATCCGCAGGACTATTTGCGTCATACAAATCATTTTCCAAGACCAGGTAGGCATTTCTGAAGCCGTTTCTTTTGACAATGTCCAGGGCACGTTGGGCCGTCCGCCGACCAATATATGTTCCCAGATATACCCGAGTGAACCCGTTTTCGGATGGCTCCATTTCCAGTACACCAAACTTTTTGACTTTGTCAAATTTTTCGAATATGACTTGCCCTTGTAGAGAAACTAACCTGATTTTGTAAATCCGATCATCCATTTGACCATACAGGAAAATGGTGCAAATGAGAAAAATAAAAAGTAGCCCTGTTTTTTTCATTACTGTAGGTTTTAAGAGTTCTGGGTTTTGGGTTCTGAGTTCAAAGTTCAAAACTTCCTTTAAGAGGCACACTTTGACGGCAGAATCAGTTGGTCATTGAACATAATTTGGGGAAAATATAAAACTTTTTCTATAAATAAGAGGTGATTCAAGCCTGTAGGCCCTGAATTTTGAGTAACAAGTTCTCAAACCAGATGAAAAGTACGTCTATCTGCCCCCAAAACCGAAAATCACACCTCCGCCGGAGCTGTCTGAACCTCTATCATCGCCCCGGCCAATACAAAATGCACATACGTGTGGAGCACCTTTTTTCTAAATATTTTTTGAAGGGCCTCATTACACAAATAAAACCAATCGGCCAGCTCCATCGCTTTTTTCACCCACTTCTTATCTTCTCCGCTAAAGGAGGAATGCTGAATGACGATCAATCCTTGTTCTGTTTCTAGTATCAGATCAACGACCGTTTTAAAAATCCTGCTTTTGTGAAAATGGGTGAGCGGGTATTTGCGATAATTGTTTTGGATGTCAAAGGCCTGATGCAAAGACTCCCACCATTTTTCTGCTAATTGAACCATTTCCGTTGGCTCAATGTAATCCTCCACTTCATGGTTTTGAATGGTTTCTTCTGCCACCCCAGTAGCATTCTTGGTTTCAAAGTCATGGTGGTAAGCCGTCAGGAAGGCTTTGACAGCTTTGGCGGTTTGGTAGGGGTTTTCGGGATCTTTTAGCTGAGGGCGGTACCCATATTGTATACTTCCGCTTACCTTTGCACGGATGGGAGTCGTCAGCCGCTCATTTCGCAAATCGAAATATTGAGATCTGTGAGGTAGTTGCCCGGCCGGGGAGGCCAAAAACTCGATCTGATTTTCTTGCGATTCAAAGGAATCAAAGGTTCGGTCAAATGCGAAAATGGCAGTGTCAATCGGTAAGATATCTTCCTTCCACATCCACGGGCTCTCCTGCGTGTCCGGATCTAAAGTCGGATAATCCTCTTTACCTTCGTGCCAGACCCTGTTAAGCCACTTGCTGGGCTTGGAGGTGGTGGTGAAAACCAGGTAATCCCTGGCCCGGGTGATGCCGACATAAAGCAGCCGGGCTTCCTCCTGCCGGGCTTGTTCCTCTTTTTCTTTTTGAGCCGGACTTTCCTGAATTCGATCATACAATGGCGTATTTCGGTATTGAAACCCAAAAGGATTGACCCAATATCTCAACCATCGATTTCCGAGTATGTTATGTAGGTCTACGTTTTCCGTGGTGCTGACAATATCAGCTCCCCAAACCTCCGCACGAAGCCCCTTTTCGAGACTGTGGCTAATGACTATCGGCCATTCTAACCCCTTACTTTTATGATAGGTAAGCACATCTACCGCATCCGGGCCTTTACCCGACCCTTGCTTGTCCTCATCATTCATGCTAAGCTCATTGAGATAGAGCAGAAAGCCTCCAAGGGATGCAGGGGCGTGGAGGCGATTGCAGTTTTCCTCATATTGATTGCTCAACTGGCGGATGATGTCCACATTATCAAGGCGCTTAGGGGCATTTCCCCAGCTTACAATGACCCGGCGAAGGTCTAGTTCTTCCAGCAGGAGTTCGAGGATCTCTGTGGTTGACAACTCGATGACTTCTTCACGGATTCGACTTATTTGCCGGATGTACCAATTATCTTCTGCCCAGACTGAGCGACTTTTTCCAGCCTCCTGCTCCAGAAAGTCGAGCCTGCTTTCGATGATGCTTTCCAGGGCTTGTCCCTGGGCCAGCTTGAGTATTTCGGCAGTGGATAGGGCATCCCTGGGATTCAGGATCAGTTTCAGAAAAGCCAGGATGAGCTGGGCTTCTGCTGTTTGTAATAGTCCCGCCCTTGAAATAGAAACCTTGAAACCCGCCTGATAGAGCGCTTCTGCCATATCCATACAGTCTTTATTTGAGCGGCACAAAATAGCGACGTCGCCGGCTCTGGCCGGCCGGGCCGATTCTTCTCCTTTGGCCTGGATGAGGGGCGGGGTTTCCAAAAACTCTCTCAGCGCATGAGCGATGGCGTTTTCATGCCAGGGCTTGCCGGGCTGGCGGCTGCTTTTGCCCTCCGTCTCGAATTTGAAATGCCAATGGATGAGGGCATTCGTCATTTCAAGGGGCTCATTTTGATCATTGACGGAGTCAGCATCGGCTACTTTTTTTCTTTTAGGGTACAGAACGACTTGCTCGGGTGGAATCTGTGGGAATGCCTTGGTGAAAATCGAGTTCGTTGCATACACGATGTCTTCCCTGGACCTCCAGGAATGGGCCTGAATATCTTCCGGGCGAATGCCGCCCGTTTGTTGAATAATAGCTTGCATGATCTTAGGGTCTGCTCCCCTGAAACCATAAATAGATTGCTTGGGGTCCCCCACCCAGATCGAATGGCGGGCAAAGCGGGATAGCTTGAGAAAGATTTCCAACTGAATGGGACTGGTATCCTGGAATTCATCTACCATCAGCAGGTCTAGCTCTTCCTGTAGAATCTGCTGAACATGAGGGTTGTCCAACAAGTTTTTGATCCTGACCTCCATATCGATGTAGTCGATCAGGCCTCTTTGCTTTTTATATTGATCAAATTCCTGCAAGGCGTCAATGGCAATGTCAAACATCATTTCCAAAAAAGCTGCTACATCTGCCTGCATATCCGGATGCCGGCTGCATTCAGAGGCAAAATCCTTGATCTCTTCTACCAGTTCCCTGCTTTTGGCGCCGGGTTTTAACTTGGATAATTTGGCCCATTGCGGCCACTTTAGATAAGATCGGAGTTTGAGCTCCCGTCGAAAAGTTTTGAGGGTGGCCAGAGCTGATTCAGTGGCTTTGGTTCCGTCTTCGCCCTGAAGAATAGCATCGATGCTTTGATCCAGTAAGTTGTTTAGCTGCTCTTTAATTTTTTTCGGATTGTCCTCAAGAGGTCTCCCCATAAATTCTTTGAAACTATCGATCGATCGTTGTTTACTTTCTTCCAGCAGTTCAATGCTAAAGTCGTTGCTTCGGGCAATGTCCGTCAGGTATTTCACTTCCCGTCGCCAGTCGAAATACTCATTGTCAGTAAGCCCCAGTCGGTCGCAGAGATCTTCCATTTGCATGACTCTGGTTTCGGACAAAACGGTCGACAAGGATTGGTTGAATAAAAACTGCTGGTCCTCATCTGCTATAATACTCACTTCAGGTGAAACACCGGATTCATAAGCAAAACGCTTTAGCAACTTGACACCCAGGCCGTGCACGGTGCCGATAAGGGCGTTGGTAAGTTCGTCAGCTTGCTCCGGCATGCCGTTCTCCAATAAGCGCAGCCGTACCCGCTCCTGGAGTTCGGCGGCTGCTTTGTTGGTGAAGGTCGTGGCAATAATTCCACTAGGGCGTACCCCTTCCTCTAGTAAGCGCACCATCTCCGAGGTAAGTCTGTAGGTTTTGCCACTGCCGGCTCCTGCCGATATTATTTTTAGATGGTCAAATGAGTTCATTTCTATAACTTAAAAGTTTAAAGAGGGGGAATTGGAGCCGACCGCCGGCCGGCTCCAATTCCTCCTGCTTTTAAAAGCTTCCGCTGCTGAAAGTTAGTTCAATGCGATCTTTATCGCAAATTGAATTAATTTAAGGCAAATACGCCTTTTTGCAAAAACCGGACATGAAGAAATACACCTCTTGCTAACATAAAAACGGTAAGGGACAGCCACAATCCGTGATTTCCCCAGGGAATGCCCACCGTATAATACAGTAAAAAATAGACGGCAATGGACAAAATCATCATATTCCGCATGGAGCGGGAGGCCGTCAGACCGATGTAGATGCCGTCCCATATGTAGCAGGGCGTACCGGCAATGGGAAAGATAGCCAGCCAGATCATGAAGTGAGAAGCTGCTTCTAAAACTTCCGCCTCATTAGTGAACACACGCAGGATCAGATCGCCGAACAAAAGGTAAATAAGGCTGTAACCAACAGCTAGTCCCATTCCCCAAATAAAGGATAAGCGGATTGCTTTGAGGGTTTTGTCTTTGTCCTGAGCCCCGGTGTATTTTCCCACCAGACTTTCGGAAGCAAAAGCAAAGCCATCAATACCATAGGACATCCAATTGACAAACTGCAACAGGATTACATTGGCCGCCAGGACCAATTCTCCACCGACAGAGGATTTGCTGTAGAAAAAACCGAAGGATAAGGTTAGTAAGAAGGTACGCAGGAAAATATCGGCATTGATGCTGAGAAAGGATTGCAATTCCTCCCACTTAAAGAGGGCCGAGGCTACCAGGTACTGTAAATAGGATCGGTACCTGAGCCGGAATAAAAAGATGGCCAGAGCCAGGCTTAAATATTGGGCAACCAAGGTGCCCAGGGCTACCCCGGCAATTTCCATATTAAAGGAATAAACGAGTACGAAGCTGACCACAATATTCAGGATATTCCCTACAACTGTAATGATCAAGGGAAAAGTAGCGTTTTGCATGCCGAAAAACCAACCCATGAATGCATACAGGCCTAAGGTAGCCGGAGCAGCCCATATTCGGATATAGATGTACTGATTAACTAGTTCCTGCTGGTCGGGCCGTACCTGCATCAGGTAATTTCCGGCCTGTGTCAGGGGCCATTGTAGCAAGATGATCAAAATGCCGATGCCCAATGCAATCAGGGCGGAGCGCCCCATGGTTTGAATGATCGCCTGCTTATCCTGCTTGCCAAATGCCTGGGCAGTAATGCCCGTGGTGCCCATACGCAAGAAGCCGAAGTTCCAGTATATAAAATTAAAGATCATGGACCCCAGACCGACTGCTCCAATATGAGCGGCGGACAACTGCCCCATCAAGGCGGTATCTACCGTACTGAGCAAAGGGACCGAAATATTACTGATGATGTTGGGAATCGCTAGTCTTAAAATTTCTTTATTCATGTATCACAAATAAAATCAATATAGCCGTCTTCATGGGAATCGTAAGCTGTAAGAAAAGCGCCATTCAGTGATTTTCCTACTTAAAAAATAAAAATCTATACAAATGAATATCATAAAAAAGGACTGTGATTTCGCTGGCACAGCATTTTCAACTAAATTTGTCTCCACATTTTTTGTGTAATCGACACCAGGGAAATACAGAGTAAAGAATTAGAGGCTGTCTCAAAAGTCCTACGGCCTTTTTCGCCAGCCAATAATATTTCTTTGGGAGGTATTTAATTATCAAAAACGAAGTTTTTGATAATTAAATACCTCCCAAAAAGAAAATTATTTGGCGGCGAATAACGACGAAGGAGTTATGAGACGCCCTCTAATTCTACATTTTTTTTCCCGGCCATTTGAAATCTATGAAGGTAAAAGTAGGTATTTTTTTTGGGGGGCCATCCAGAGAGCGTGAAATTTCATTTGCAGGAGGGCGCACAGTATACGACAACTTGAATCAATCCTTGTTCGAGGCGATTCCGATATTTGTGGATAGTCGCAAGAACTTTATTTTATTGGATTGGCAATACGTTTACAAAGGCTCAATACGCGATTTTTATCCGCCTATTGATCATTTACCTCCTTCCCCTAATGGTTTTCAGATCTACCTGGAAAGTCTTGGCCAGCTCAGTGAAGAACAGCAAGACCGGATCATCCAAAAAGTAGGCCGCAAGATTAATCCGGATGAATTACCCAACCTGATCAATTTAGCCTTCCTGGCTCTTCACGGAGAATACGGAGAGGACGGTCAGATCCAGCGGGAGCTGGAAGACCTTCGGATTCCCTATACCGGCAGTGGCATCGAAGCCAGTGAAATTGGCATGGATAAAGCCATTCAAAAGGAATTAATGCTGAAAAAAGGCTTTGCTGCTCCTAAGGTGCTGGTCTTCCAACGGCAGGAATGGCTGGAAAGAGACATGAGAGGTGCTTATGAGGAAGCGATAGAAAAAGTAGGCTTCCCGATGGTCATTCGTCCGGCCAATCAGGGGTCTTCCATCGGTGTGTCGATTATCGAACATGATGATTATGATGCTTTCAAGGAATCCGTGAACGGCGCCTTTTTTAGAGAATATATACCCATCAGCCGCTGGCGATCCGTCAGCCAATACGATAAATTGGAGCACATCCGTCTGCTTACAGATATAAGAGATGGTGTGGGCTTCCCAATGGATGTTACTTTTGCTGATGAGACCTTCACCATTTTCCATCCGGAACAGTTGTTATCTTTTCTCAATCAAAAAACGGAAGCCTGGGAAGGCAGTGAAAAGGAAGCTTTCTTGCTGGAAGGCCATCAAAATGAATCAAAGGTCATTGTTGAAGAATTCATTCACGGCAAAGAGTTTTCCTGCATTGTTATTCGAAATGAAGAGGGCAAGGCGATTGCTTTGCCTCCTACCGAGATCGTTAAAGGGAAAGAGGTTTTTGACTATCGTTCGAAGTACATGCCGGGACTCTCCAGAAAAGAGACCCCGATCAGTTTACCCACAGAGGACATCGAATCGATTCGACAAGAATGCGAACGCTTGTTTTTGGAATTGGGCTTCCAGACCTACGCCCGCATCGACGGCTTTTTTACGGCCAAACAAGAGATATACCTCAACGATCCCAATACCACTTCCGGGATGTTGCCCTCCTCGTTTTTTTTCCATCAGGCAGCAGAGATCGGACTGAATCCATCTCAATTCCTGACATTCATTATCCGAACCTCTCTACAGGAAAGAGTGGCCGAAAAGCCGGAAGAGGCTTCTTATCAGGCCTTGTTAGAATACCTTGATGATAAGATCCATTCCTTGAAAGAAGAGGCCATCAAGAAGCAAAAGATCGGAGTTTTCCTGGGAGGTTACTCCTTCGAACGACACATTTCCGTTGAAAGTGGCCGGAATATTTTTGAAAAATTATCGAGTTCTGATAAATATGAGCCCATTCCCTTGTTTTTGACGGGCAGTTCCGAAAAAATTGAACTTTACCAATTACCCATCAACCTTCTGTTGAAGGACAATGCCGATGATATCCGTGATAAGATCTATCACTGGGCGCCGAATGCGCTGCTGGATAAGATCAAAGGGGAGTGCAAAGACATCACCCTGAAATACGCTTCAGCTGAGATGGTATTTAAACCGGTGGTGGTAAACCTGGAGGAATTGGGCGATCGCATCGACTTTGGCTTCATTGCCCTTCACGGCCGTCCGGGTGAAGATGGGCACCTTCAAAGTTTATTCGAAAAAATTGAGCTGCCATACAATGGATCAGGTGTAAAATCTTCAATGGTTACCATAGATAAGCACCAGACACTTCAAACTTTGAAGAAAAATGGTTTTACCGTAACTGATCAGCTGATTTTGGAAAGGCCGGAATTTATGGCCGATGAGGAAGCCTTTTACAAAAAAATAGAGCAGTTTTTCAGCTACCCGCTGATCGCCAAGCCGATTGATGACGGATGTAGCTCGGCCGTGAAAGTGATCAGGAACCGGCGCGAATTAGCAGCCTATTCCAATTTAATGTTCAATTCGGGAAAGATTAAGGAGGACGAATTGAGGAAAACCCTCAAATTGCGGCCGAAGGAAGAATTCCCGAATAAAAAGGCCATTCTTTTTGAGGCCCTGATCAATAGCGACGGAGCAAAACATTTTCTGGAAATAACAGGCGGCTTACTGACTCATCTGAAGCCTGACGGAACGGTGGTGTACGAGATCTTCGAACCCTCCGAAACACTTGCTTCTGGCGATGTCCTGTCTCTCGAAGAAAAGTTTCTGGCAGGAGAAGGCCAAAATCTTACGCCGGCCCGGTTTTCACCAGATAAAGAAGATCATCGCTATATTTCCGACCAGGTAAAAGAGGATTTGGAAAAGGTAGCGCGCATCCTGAATGTGCAGGGATACGCTCGCATCGATGCCTTTGTTCGGATTTACGATGATAACAGTATTGATACGATTGTGGTGGAGGTAAATTCCTTACCCGGTATGACCCCGGCTACCTGCATCTTTCATCAGGCGGCGCTGAGTGAGTATAAACCCTATGATTTTATCGATAAGATTATCGAATATGGAAAACGTCGCTTTGTTCAGCGGGTATCGATGGCATCAGCAGTTCCCGTAATGGCGGCTGAAGAAGAGGAATCTTCCTTTGAATCAGAAACCTCTACTGAATCCTTTAATACCAATGAAACCATGATGAATACCGGCGATGAGCAAGAAATAGTTGATGTACAAGAAGAAGTGCAGGAAACAGAACCCTCTTTTTTCAAAAGGGCTTTGGGCAGTGTACTGGCTTTTATTAAGTCAGGCTACTTTCTTAGAAATCTGGGTGCGATGGCGGTGGCCGTTTTGTTGTTCTATTTCTTGATCAATACCGGCTTAAGATGGTATACCAATCACGGAGAGCGGATGGCGGTAGAAAATTTTGTGGGGATGGACCTGGATGCGGCCAAAAGGTTGGCACGCGACCGAAGACTGCGGCTCGAAATCATGGACTCTACCTTCGTTATGGGGCGCCAGCCCAATATTGTGATCGAGCAAACTCCCAGGAGTGGCTCTAGTGTTAAGGAGCGCCGGACGATCTATCTGGTGGTGACCAGACGGACGCCACCCAAAGTTACCCTCCCGGACCTGGTAGGGAATTACGATTATTTTCAGTATACCCGCAAACTGGAGTTGATGGAAGTGAATTATAAGATCAGAGAGAAGATATTCGACCGAAAGCAGGAGGAAAACACCATTTTGTATTGTTATTATAACGATCAAAAAATAACCGAGCAGGATATTCAGAGAGGGGTGCAGGTGCCCAAAGGCAGCACCCTGGAGTTTGTAATTACACAGAGAAATACCGGGCGGGTGAATGTGCCGAATCTGGTTTGCATGACATACAGTGAAGCACGTTTTATGATCGACAATAACAACCTGGCGGTAGGCCGGGTCGAAACCACCCTTCCGCGAACAGCCTGGGATGAAGCCTACGTTTATCAACAAGAGCCTGCTTTTAATCCTGGCCGGGAAATTCCGATGGGTACTCAGATCAATATCTATCTGTCACCTACCCGGCCGGCGAATTGCCCGTCCGATGTATTGGACGAAGCTAATGACATGGAAGAAGAACAGTTTTAAAAAAAAATCATTCAAATACTTTAAATAGAAACCCAAATGGACATTAACGTCAAACAGCTTAAGGAGAAAATGGACCAGAACGAAGAGTTCGTTCTAATCGATGTCCGTGAACCTTATGAACATGAAGAATTTAATATCGAAGGAGAATTGATCCCTTTAGGTAATTTCCCTGGGGTTATTCCCGAGCTAGAGGATCGCAAAGACAAGGAAATTATTGTGTATTGCCGATCCGGCAGACGAAGCAGCATGGCCCAGCAAATGTTGCTCAATGCAGGGTTTAAAACCGTCAGAAACCTGGAAGGGGGCGTGCTGGCCTGGATAGATGAGTATGGAGCCTAGTGCAAAATAAAAAAGGGAGCGCCCGGGGGGCGCTCCCTTTTTTATTTATTTTTTCTTCTGAACAATGGCATCAATACCGCGGTCAGTGATCAACTCATTTTTTAAGCGATTGGCTTCTGAGTAGGAGTCAAAGCGTTCTACTACCACTACGGCGTAGGCTCCTCGGTCAAAAATATGAGAGGAGGCATTGGAATAACCCAACTGCCGTAATTTTTTGGCCTGATTTTCTGCATTTTGTTTTATAGTGAAGGTTCCGGCTATGACCATGTAGGCTCCATAGGATGAGGACGTTCCACTATTATCGAAGTTGTCAGAGGCTGTTTCTTGCTCTTCTGTCCCTTTGGTTGTGAATTCATCTTCCGCAGTATTTGTGGAACTTTGGTTTTCCTGCACAGCCGAAGTAGATTCTTCAAATCCAGTACCTTCTTCATCATAATAATCATCATCCTGATTCTGAGGTGTGATGGAATTATTATAGTCTTCAGAAGAAATAGAAGCTGTTTCATCGTCTGTCTGCTGGTCCGGATCGTAAGGCGTTTCTACCTGATTCACTCTCGATTGTTGCTGAGAATTATTCTGGTAGATCTTATAGATTAGATAGGATAGGGCGGCAATACCGATAACAACAATCAGGATAGTGATATAATCAAGTCTTGACATGGTTTTGATTGGATTGGTTATTCGGGTAAATTAAGAAATATTTTGATAAGTGGAAATACGAAGCCTGACAAATTTAGCTATAGCGGTGCCGGGCCTTAACGTTCAACATGGCCATAGCTAAAGGGTATTTTTAAACCATCATAGGCCAGATGGACACCTTTGGGTAGTTGTGGATCTATTTTTTCATGCAAGCCCATACGGTGGCTGATATGTGTTAAATACGCATTCTGTGGGCTTAGATAATCTATCATCTCAAGCGCTTCTGCGAGGTTGAGATGAGAGTGGTGGGCTTTGTGATGCAGAGCGTTGATAATCAGTGTGTCAAGGTTTTTTAATTTGGCCAGTTCCTCTTCTGCGATCACCTTTGCATCTGTTATATAAGCTATATTCCCCAGGCGAAACCCCAAGACCGGCAAACGCCCGTGGATAACTTCTACGGGCACTACTTTTAGCCCGTTCACTTCAAAAGGTTGTGATTTATCGATTTCAATCAAGCGGATCCGGGGTGCTCCCGGATAAGGATTAGCTTCAAAAATATAGTTAAAACGCTTTTTTACTTCTTTTATCACTCTGGGAGTGGTAAATACTTCCATATCCTGATGAGACATGAAGTTGAAAGGCCGGACGTCGTCCAGGCCGATGATATGATCGTTGTGTTCGTGGGTGATCCAGACGGCACTGAGTGATTGAACGTCTTCCCTCAACATTTGTTGGCGAAAATCCGGACCGCAATCAATGGCAATGTTTTTACCTTCCCAACTGACTAAGGCGGCCGTTCGCAGGCGTTTGTCCTTAGGGTCGGTAGAACGGCAGATCTCACATTGGCACCCAATAACCGGTACGCCCTGGGAGGTTCCTGAGCCTAAAATCGTGATGGTTCCTGTTAACTTCATAGTGAAATTTCTTGAGGAGATCGTCGCATCCGTGCGGACTTCACCAGCCAATATTTTTTCTTTGGGGGTGGGTAAAAACTCGTTCCTCGTTTTTACCCACCCCCAAAGAAAATTATTGGGCGGCGAATCCGCCTCAAGCGGATGAGCCGTCCTCCCTCACTCTATTCTTCTTCTTCCGATTGGCTGTTTTTCAAAATTTGCTTATAAAAATGAGCCAGTTTGGGGTCTTCAAAATTATTTTCATCAATTTCCAGGCTAAGAAGAATGTCTATTAAGCAATCAATCCTACCGGGAGTGTCATAATATTTATTTACTACTGCCACCTTTTTATCCTGAACAATGCAGTAGCCCGATTGAAAATTTCCTCTTTCATAACGGATTTCATACTCCATATCATCAAACAGGGATTCCAGTTTTTTCAGCGTGTGCTTGGTTGGTTTTATCATAACACTTTCATTGTCTTCTGTTTGGCAAAAATTAAGACTTCTGAAACAATATTGTTTTTCAATTGCTATATTACAGTTAAGTAAGTAAAGGAACAATAAAATAACTAATTCATCATGAAAGTTGCTACCCTCACTCCTGCCACTATAACATTTAGCCTTCTCTTCTTTGTTTTTTCTGTAAGCCTGCAGGCTCAGGAAAGGTTCCGGGCCGGCGCGATGCTCGGCTTCAACCTGGCCCAATTAGATGGAGATAATTTTTCAGGTTATAGTAAAAAAGGGATTAGCGGCGGTTTAAGAGTGGCAACTGTATTTAATTCTCGATTGGATTTCATGGTTGAAATGCTATATACTCAAACAGGGAGCCAGTATAAGAGTGACGGCCGGCCGCAGGACTTCGGCAGCAATGTCAAACCGGTTCATATTCGCTTGAATTTTGTAGAGGTTCCTCTTATGATCAATTATCACTTTAAGCAGATTGATCGTAATATATTCAGATATGAGTTTTTTGCCGGGGCTTCTATCGGCCGGCTTATTGGGAGCAAAGTAACGGAAGATACCTCAATTTCCGGCCGGACGGCTAACTACGGCGAGCTGGCGGAGGATTTTAATAAAAATCAATTGGGCATCTTATTCGGTCTCAAATATAATGTGGATGAAAACCTCGGATTCGCACTTCGTCATACCATCGCCGGCAATCGGCTGTACCAATTAGAAAATCCCGATGGAGAGCCGGTCATCCAAATGCGCAGCTTCTTTTTTAGTTTGCACGCTATGTATATGTTTGATATTGGGTATTAGTTAGTACTTCAGGGTTCCTAGCTTTTTTGAAAAAAAACTATGAACCAGGAACTATGAACCCGGTACTAAAATTCGTATTCTTACATCTCATTTTAAGTTTATTTCTATGATAAAAAGGATTTTGATCTGTTGCTTCCTGATCATTTGGGGAGGGGAGGGGACGTATGCCCAAACATTTGAAGGGGCGATCCTCGCAGGGGCTAATTTGTCGCAGATAGATGGTGACTTGCTGGCGGGATATAATCAGCCGGGGCTGAATGCCGGTATTAGAGTAAGCGTAAATTTGTCAGACCGTTGGAAAGCCAGTACCGGACTTCAGTTCGCACAACTAGGTAGTAGTTACAGCAAAGGCGACCCCGTCAATGCACTGTATGATAATATCCGGATCAATGCAGTGGAAGTACCTCTTTTGGCTCATTTTTTAGAATGGCGATTTCGGGTTAGTGCCGGGATGACATATAGCCGTGTCATTAATTATTCTGCAGCAGACGTCATTGGCGGTAGCTTAACAGAGGAGACGGACTTGAGAGATAATATCCTCTCATTAGCCTTAGGAGCGGCCTATTTTTTCAACGACCAGTGGGGAATTGATTTTTTATGGACCAAGAGCTTGACAAATGTACAAGCCGATCCGGATGCTAATAATTTTATTACCAGAAACTTGTCTTTTCGCTTGATTTATATTCTTTAAAAAAATTATATGTCTAATCGTTATGCGGTCATTGATCTTGGTACCAATACCTTTCATTTGCTCATTGCCAGGCATGGAAATGGTAAAGAAGCTTTCGAGGTATTGTATAAAGAACGCCGCTTTGTAAAGTTGGCCGAAGAAGGCATAGAAACAATAGGAGAAAAGGCCTTGAGAAGAGGATTGCAGGCTTTGGCACATTTTCAACAGGTGATGCGCGAATATGAAGTTGTAGATATAAGGGCCGTGGGGACGGCAGCACTTCGGACCGCTTCAAATGGCCCTCGATTTGTGGAGGACATCAAGGAAAAGCTTGGTTTGCAGATTACCCTGATAGACGGCTACCGGGAAGCGGAATTGATCGCTAAGGGGGTGGATCATGCCATTCCCGATCTGCAGGGTGCTCGATATTTGATTATTGATATAGGAGGAGGCAGCGTAGAGTTTATCATCGCTCAAGAGGGTGAAGTTGTATGGAAAGGCAGCTTTTTAATTGGAGTGGCCATCCTATCTAAAAAATTTCCTAACAGCGATCCCATCACCGATTCAGAACTGGCTCAATTGGAAGCTCATTTACAGGAGAACCTCAAAGCATTAAGCTTAGCCCTGGAGAATTATCCCTGCCGGATACTGGTAGGAGCCTCTGGTACCTTTGATGTACTTGAAAATTATATTCAGGAACGCGAACGAGGAAGCAGCTACTCCCGCTTTAGCAGTCATTTATTTGAACCACTCTATAAAAAATTGCTATCAACAACCGAAATTGACAGGATGCGAGCGCCGGAAATCCCCCTGGAAAGAGTAGAAATGCTTATTTCGGCCCTTATTTTGATACATTCTGTCCT
The DNA here is from genome assembly GCA_030430845.1 of Bacteroidia bacterium. Lineage (GTDB taxonomy): Bacteria > Bacteroidota > Bacteroidia > Chitinophagales > Saprospiraceae > JANQPA01. Next base: position 37,210 of record JAUIKE010000020.1, read on the forward strand.
GGAAATAGCCCAAACAGAAGAGATTATCGTTTCAGCCTATGCTTTGAAAGAAGGGGTCCTATCCGAGCTTTTCGGTAAGTAAGAGGGGCTGTCTCATCCGCCTCAGGCGGATGAGACAGCCCCTCTTACTTACTCAGCTTCTTCCTGGCCATCTTCCCCCATTTGATTTTCATCGTGGAGCTTCTTAAAGAGGTTATTAAGCCGATACATCTCATCCAGTGTGTCATCCAGGAAAAAATTAATATCAGGCATCCTTCGCATTTGTTTTCTTACACGATGAGCCAGAGATTGTTTTAGTCGGAACATGCTGTTCTCCATTTCCAATAATACTTCTTGCTTATTCTCCGTATTATAAACGCTCAGATATATCTTGGCAAGGCTAAAATCAGGAGTGATCTTGACATTCGTTACGGTCACTAAGGCCTCTGTACCATATACATAACTTCCTTCCTGCTGTAAAACAGTGCTGAAATTTCTCTTGATCAATTCCGCAACCTGCTTTTGTCTAATAGTTTCCATTTCTTACTTCAATTTCAAATTCAATAATTCCCTGCCCCGACCTCCGAATCCACCTTTGGCGGAGTAGGAGGGCACTCCAAACCTTCTGATACACTTTAGAAAAGGAGGGCCTCTTATAGCAAAGGTACCTTTAATTCAATTAAGATATGAGAATGTACTATCCTAATTTGAGACATAAACGCATTTCGCGCATCGGAAGTTTCTTTAATCCAATAATTTTAAACAACTTCTGCCATAACAGCTACTACATCCAATAATCTTATGCCTAACTCATTTTTCCCTTGAATGTCCAGATACTTAAGTGCCTCTTCTTTGCTGATACCCTTGGTAAATAACCGCCAGGCGATTCTTTTGTCGATTGTAACGGAGCAAGAAGGGTGAATAGGGCATGAGCGGTACAACTCCCATCCATGTGTATTTTTTGTCAAATACCATTGTCCATTGCCATCGCTGACTTTAATTAAGATAGTAGTACCGGTGTTAGCAGGTTGATCGGCATAAAAATGTGGGAGCGCCCTGATCAGGGTATCCATAAAAGGAACGTATAAAAAAGAGGTCATAAGCTCGGCCTCCTTGCCAAGGGCTTGCCTAATCTGTTGCTGGTGATGGTACTTCTCGGTGTATTCTCTGGCAATATGAAACCAGTTGGGAGAAGTCTGCTCGCCTGCCCAGGCTACAGGGAATAAAGCCTCTGCCTCAGGATCTAATGTTTTAAGATATTGAAAATACTCCTTATTCGTAAGGTCAAGAAGATGAATTAGCAAAGGCGGACTGATCCTTTGCCCCGCTTTGACCCAATCGTGATTTAACTGATTTAAAAAGGATACCAGACCAACATAAGTGTCCGTTCCTTCTGCTGCTACGCCAAAATGACGATCCCTTCCTAAGGATATGCCTCGGATATTTCCATCAAGCAAGTGAAGAGCAATATCATAAATATTCCAGGAAGGAGAAACCGTATTCCGCTGCCACTCTTCTGACGAAAGGGAACGGAGCAGGGTTATAAGCTTTTGGTCCAATACAGGGAAGAGATCCACCGTCTGAATGGGGTCAATCATTTTCATGGCTTTTGTCTTGTCATCCGGTTGGGGAATATTTCTTAAGTTATGTCAATTAATCCGGCAGAGCAACTATTCCTGATTTTTTGTTTAAAAAGTATGTATTTTAAAACTAAAATTTTCATATTTGGGTTGTAAAGCTCAAAACTCCCAATGCAGCAAGATCTCTTAAACACCGCAATAGAATACCTGAAAGGCGTCGGACCCAAACGGGGGGAGTTGCTGCGCAAAGAACTCAGTATTCACACTTTTAGAGACCTGCTGTATCAGTTTCCTTATCGTTATGTAGACAAGACTCGCTTTCAGAAAGTCAGAGAACTCCACGAGGATATGGGAGATGTGCAGTTAAAAGGAATTCTTCGGCGCTTATCCAAAACCGGGGAGGGACGAAAGCGGCGATTAGTAGGCCGATTTAGGGATGACACAGGCTATATTGACCTGGTATGGTTTACGGGAGTGCATTGGCTGGAAAAAAAATTACAGGTAGGAGCGGAATATGTCGTGTACGGAAGAGTTAATCAGTACGGCGGACAATGGTCGATGGCCCATCCTGAAATGGAACTGCTCAGTGAGGAAAAAACTGCTACTCCAAAGACTTTCGAACCGGTTTATACCAGCACCGAGAAACTTAATGCCAAAGGCCTGGATACCCGCGCCCGCCGAAAATTGATGCACCATCTTTTTGAAAAGCTTTCCCCGGAAGACTTTCCCGAAAATCTTCCTGCTTACATTATGGAAAAAATGAAGTTGGCTCCACATGCCCTGGCCATGTACCGAATTCATTTTCCACGTAATCAGAAGGAACTGGATCGTGTCAGTTTAAGGCTTAAGTTTGAAGAGCTTTTTTTCTTACAGATGCGGCTGCTTCAATTAAAAAAAAGGCGGAAAAAGGAGATAAAAGGCTTCGTCTTTTCTTCTATCGGCGATCACTTTAACCAGTTTTTCCATGAAAAACTTCCATTTGAACTGACAGGCGCACAGAAGAGAGTGCTAAAAGAGATCAGAAAGGATTTGGGGCAGGGTATCCAAATGAATCGGTTACTACAGGGGGATGTCGGAAGTGGCAAAACCATTGTAGGCCTTATGACTATGCTTATGGCCATCGACAATGGATACCAGGCCTGCCTGATGGCGCCTACAGAGATCCTGGCCCAACAACATTATAATTCCATCAGTAATTATATCGAAGGATTAGGTCTAAAAGTGGCTTTCCTTTCCGGGAGTGTTAAGGGGAAAAAGAGGAAGTTAATATTGGAGGAGTTAGCAGAGGGAGAAATACATATCCTGATCGGTACGCATGCACTGATCGAAGATCCGGTCGTATTCAAAAACCTGGGCTTGGCCATTACCGACGAGCAGCATCGTTTCGGGGTTGCTCAAAGAGCAAAGCTTTGGAAAAAAAGTCGCCCCTGTCCACCGCATGTCCTGGTGATGACAGCTACTCCCATTCCACGTACTCTCGCGATGACTCTTTACGGAGATCTGGATGTGTCCGTTATTGATGAGTTACCGCCTGGTCGAAAGCCGGTAAAAACCATCCATCGTACTGAAAATCACCGCTTGCGCGTGATTGGGTTTATGAAAGAGGAGATTGCGAAAGGCCGGCAGGTGTATGTAGTTTATCCGCTCATCGAGGAATCCGAAACCCTGGATCTGAAAAACCTGGAAGAAGGCTATGAAGCACTCACCAGAGAGTTCCCTTTGCCTGAATATAAGATCAGTGTAGTACACGGCAGGATGAAGCCGGCTGATAAGGATTATGAAATGCAGCGTTTTGCCAGGGCAGAAACCCAAATTATGGTAGCGACTACCGTCATAGAGGTAGGGGTGAATGTTCCGAATGCCTCTGTAATGGTCATTGAAAATACGGAGCGCTTTGGTTTGGCTCAGTTGCACCAACTCCGGGGGAGGGTAGGGCGAGGCGCCGAGCAATCTTATTGTATCCTGATGTCAAGCTTCAAAATTAGCAAGGACGGAAAGGAACGCATCCAGACGATGGTCAGAACCAATAACGGCTTTGATATTGCAGAGGCTGACTTAAAACTTCGAGGCCCCGGAAATATTGAAGGTACTCAACAAAGCGGTATCATTAACCTTAGAATAGCCGACCTGGCGACCGATGGAAGGATACTGCAAACGGCCCGGGAAATCGCCCTGCGGGTGCTGGATGATGATCCTCCACTTGAACGGCCGGAACATCAGGGGCTCAAAGGATATTTAGAAAAATATGCGAAACAGGTGAAAGGCTGGAGTAGAATAAGTTAATAATAAGGTAGAGGGCGATCGCCCTCTACCTTATTATTACATCTTTTTAACCTTCCCCATTCCGGCAATACTGGACGAAACCTTTGGGTTTCCGGAATACTTTACTTCTCCCATCCCGGCTATGGAAACGTTTAGTTTTTCGCCTACATCAATCATGCAGTCTCCATTTCCTGCTATACTCACCGAACATTGATCTGCTCTTAGTTCAGACATATTTACCTTGCCGCTCCCTCCAATGCTGATGTCCACTTTGCGGGCATCTCCCTTCAGATCCACTTTGCCGGCTCCTCCGATAGAAATGTCCAGATCATCCAAATTGTTAAAGGCCGTTTGACCCTTGATATTTCCGGCTCCGCCAATGGCAAGCGAACGAACGGTTTTCAAGCTGATATATATGTTTAATTCGTCATAATCATAAGCTCTTTTTTCAAAATCAATGTTCCAGGTACCATTCTTGACCTCTTTTTTGATGTTGTCAATAATGTTTTTTTGGCCTTCAATAACAATTTCCTGGCTGTTACTTTGAGTCAAGTAAATATTAGCCGCTATTCCAAGGCCGATAGAATGGATCTCTGATAAGGAGATGTTTTCTTTTACAGTGGACCCTTTGCCGTTTATTTTTGATTGGGCAGAGGTCAATGAAACGATTCCAAATACCAATAGGAAAGAACAGAGCAACTTTAAGTTTTTCATAGATATTTAGGTTTTAGTTTTAAGGACAAGAGAAATTATCAAAGGTTGGCCAAGGAAATATTAAATTTAACCTTATGAATCAAAGACTTTATGCACTTGACATCTTCAGAGGCATCACCATTGCCGGAATGATCCTGGTTAATAACCCGGGGAGTTGGTCGCACATCTATCCTCCTTTGAGGCATGCCGGCTGGCATGGAGCCACCCCGACCGACTGGATATTTCCTTTTTTTTTATTCATTGTAGGTGTTGCAGTTCCGCTGGCCATTGGGAAGCGTTTGGAAAGGGGAGACACTTCCACTTCCATTCTCTCTAAAATTGTCGTCCGTTCGTTTATCATTTTCGGCCTGGGGCTGCTACTGGCTGCTTTCCCCCATTTTGGTATGAAGGAGGCACCCAAACTCATATATACATTGCAATACTTTTTAATAGGCGTTTTCATCGTATTGATCTTCATGCGAGGGATCTTTCATCCTCGTTTCGATGGCTTCTGGGGGAACAAAAAAAACAAGCGATGGCTGGGCCTGGCTGCTTTGGTAGCCGCTTTAGGCCTGGCATCGATTGGGTTCCAATATTATGGTCTGTCGCATTTAAGAATACCCGGAGTCTTACAGCGCATTGCGGTAGTATACTTGATATGCTCTTGTTTGTTTTTATTCTTTTCTTGGAAAGCTCAGCTGCTTATTGGAGTTTTGATCTTGTTGGGATATTGGGGCCTGCAAACGTTGATCCCGGTACCCGATGGTTTTCCTCCCAATTTAGAGCCCAATACTAGTCTGGCTGCCTGGCTGGACCGCCAACTGCTGGGTAATCATCTTTGGAGCCAGGCCCATATTTCCGGTGATCCGGAAGGCATCCTCAGTACCTTGCCGGCCATCGCTACGGGTATTTCGGGTGTAATGACAGGGGTCTGGCTCAAAACGGATAATGAAGCCTATAAAAAACTAAGTGGCTTGCTTGGAATTGGAGCCGTTTTACTGGCCCTTGGGTATGCCTGGCATGTAGTTTTTCCGATCAATAAACCTCTTTGGACGAGTTCCTATGTGCTATATACTTCCGGCCTGGCATTGTTATTTCTGGGCCTCATTTACTGGCTGACGGATATTCTCAAGTATCAGACCTGGGCGAGGCCGTTTGAATGGTATGGGAAAAATGCCTTGTTTGTATTTATTTTCTCGGGCCTGTATGGACGTCTGCTGTACACCATTACGATACAAGGATCTCATGGACCTACTACATTAAAAAGCTTGATTTATAACAACTTTTTCACCCCTTATTTTTCACCGGTCAATGCCTCCCTGGCGTATGCCCTGGTTCATGTCGGAATGATTCTGATTTTGGCCTGGATACTTTTTAAAAGGAGAATATTCATTAAAGTGTAAAATAGAAGTTCAATAGGCAAGGACTTTTTACAGAACCCCTTGCCTATTAATAGTAGCGCATTTACACTTCCGCTAAGTATTCATGTACGAATTTGATGGCCATGGCCCCCTCTCCCACGGCGGAAGCCACTCTGTTCATGGCGCCCGCACGTACGTCTCCGGCGGCAAATACGCCCGGCAGAGAAGTTTCGAGTAAAAAAGGCTCGCGCTGCTTTTTCCAGTTTTTCTTGAAGGAGTCGTATTGGAAAAGTTCTTTACCGGTTTCCAAAAAACCTTTTTCATTGCGAATGAGATGTTTGTCGAGCCAGTTTGTATGCGGTCGGGCACCTATGAAGATAAATAAGGCATCAGCATTGACTTCATAGCAACTTTCGTCACCTATATTTTCAATGATCAGCTTTTCCAGTCGGTCTTCCCCAACGGCCTCTTTAATCTGCCGTCTGCCGTGGACCTCAATATTATCGATGCCATCGATCTGGTCGATCAGGTAGGAGGACATGGTGGCTCTCAGGTCAGGTCTGCGAATTAAGATAGTGACTTTTGTAGCAAACTGAGAAAGGTAAACGGCTCCCTGACCGGCAGAATTACCGCCGCCTACTATAAAAACCTGCTTGTTCCTACAAGAGTTAGCCTCGGTCATGGCGGCGCCGTAATAAATGCCGGCTCCTGTAAAGTCCTCAGCTCCCGTTGCAGGTAATTTTCGATAATCCACTCCTGTTGTAACGACAACGCTCCTTGTGAGTACCGTATCGCCGGTAGCCAGGCCTAGTTTTTTGTAGTCCCCTTCAATAGCAATGTCGACTACTTCCTGAGGAGACATGAACTCAATTCCAAAACGAGTGGCCTGAGTAAGAGCCCTTCTTGCTAGCTCGGCTCCGCTAAGGCCCCTGGGAAAGCCGAGGTAATTTTCGATTCGCGAGCTGGTACCGGCCTGGCCGCCGGGGGCCCGCCGCTCAATCAAAAGCGTTTTTAAGCCTTCGGAACCGCCGTAAACCCCTGCCGCGAGGCCTGCCGGTCCGGCACCGATAATAACCACATCGTAAAGGTCAGATTCGGCTGTAGGGTGGAGGCCTATTTGAGCCGCCAGTGTTTGTATATCTGGATCAGCCAGATAACTGCCGTCTTCAAAAAAAACAGCCGGCAGTTGTTTTCGTTCCAGCCCATGCAACTCCAATAATTCTTCTCCTTTTGGATTGGATTCGATGTCAATCCACTGGTAAGGGCGAAGGTTGCCGGCCAGAAAATCCTTGATCTTATGAGATTTGGGAGAGTACTGATACCCAACCAGCTTAATACCCTGAAATTCAGGGAAGTGGTTTAGGTGCCATTCATCCAATAAATCATTCATGACCGGATACAGCTTTTCTTCAGGAGGGTCCCAGGGCTTCATCAGATAATAATCCAGCTGAACATCATTAATGGCTTTAATGGCAGCAGCTGTATCGGAATAAGCTGTCAGGAGTACTCTCTTAGCCTCCGGGTAAAAGGCCTTGGCGTGTTCCAGAAAGTCTACTCCAAGCATCTCGGGCATCCGTTGATCGGAGAGAAAAAGGGCTACCTCTTCTCCTTTCTTTTTTAGCTCACTCAGTGAATCCAGCGCTTCCTGTGCGGAGGCGGTGCTGATGATGCGGTATTCTTTTCTGTAAGCGCTGCGCAAATCCCGGCGGATAGAACGCAAAACCTGGGGGTCGTCGTCGATAGAAAAAATAATAGGTTTTTTCTCTTCAGCCATTGATTAATTAATTTATTGGGAAACACAGTTTAAAACAAGTTCTTCCCGGCCTGGATTCCAGCCCGATGGTTCCGTGGTGTCGATCAATGATCCCCTTGACAATCTCAAGCCCCATGCCGGTTCCTTTACCCATCGGCTTGGTGGTGAAGAAAGGGTCAAAGATCATAGTTTGTTCTTCTTCTGGAATACCCACTCCCGAATCGATTACTTCAACACAGATGTATTGACGTTCCTGATAGGTTTTGATAGTCAGGGTGCCGTCCTTATCCATAGCATCGATGGCATTGTCGAACAGATTGGTCCAAACTTGATTTAATTCTCCTGGATGAGCCTTTAATTTAGGTAGTCCCAGGTTTATTTCTTTAATAACTTCGATGTTTTTCTGTTTGAGCTTGTGCTTAAGCATGATAAATGTGGATCGGATTCCTTCATGGATGTCGATGGACTCTCTGGCCGAGCCGCGGTCCATATGGGTGTAGGTTTTAATGGCTCCGATAAGACTGGCGATACGAGCGGAAGAATCTCTGATATCGCAAACCAGTTTTTCCAGCGAAAGTGTACTTTCCATCCATCGCATCAGGGCCGGTAGATGGCGTCCGTCAACAATGTCGTGTATTTTTTTCAAGTCGGCTATATTGACCCCGAAATCTACGAAGGTTTCGGCTATTTCTTCGGCCTCATCAACATTCTGTTCCTCCAGCCAGTCGAGTAGCTCATCCGTGATGTCTTCCCTTTCCAGCAAGCTTAATTCAATGGTATTCAGGTTTTTAATTTTAGAGAACAGGATTTCATTGACCGCATCCGTTTCTTCCGGTGTGATCCGCATGGTGATGACCGATTTAAATTTTTCGGGAGTTGAGTGAATTTTTTTATACAGGTCCGATACATCCCGGACGATAGCGGAGGCGGGATTATTGAGCTCATGGGCAAGGCCTGCGGAGAGCCGCCCCAATGCGGTCAACTTTTCCGTTTGAAAGCGGAGTTGAGAAAATTCCCGGATCCGGTTGGACATGGTGGCCACCAGGTTTTGAGTAAGCTGGTAGCTGACATTGACCATTTCAATAAAGTAATCTTTGTGTAATTCAAGTACTTCGCATTCTTCCAGCACCCGTCCGTAGGCTCTCGCTTCCTTCATTCTGGAGAAGGGTAAAACGCCGGTTACGTAGCCTCTTTCATATACCCCTAAGTCCTGAAGCTGGCCCTGGCGTTGCATTTCGATCACATACTTTCCTTTTACGATGACCTGCATATGGTTCACGGCCTGGCCGGGAGAAAAAATAAGCTCTCCTTCCTTGTATGCGTTAAAGTCTGATTTTTCAATTAACCATTTAAGGGCGTGTTCAGTAATTCCTTCAAATACTTCAAAGGATTGGAGGTCCTTCAGTAATTGATCGGGTTTGGTAATGACTTCCATAGTATTGGGTAATGAGTATTGGGTATTGGGTTTTTCCAATTTTCATCAATATATACACTCGGTACGAGATTTAGTTTAGGGGTTGAGTAAAAACCTAACGGCCGTCAGGTTTTTACTCAACCCCTGATATAAAGCAGTAGCCCGCCCTCTGTCGAAACAGAGAACGGGTACCGCAATATAGACAGCAGGCTGTAGTAAAGCAGTTTTAGCTTTTTTCGGAAAGAGAGACAAATTCTTCTATTACGACTTCCGGCATAGTACGTTTGTTGCCATCCTTATCCTGATACGATCGGTAGGTCATTTTCCCGCGGACAGCTACGTTTTTTCCTTTGCTGAGTAGCTGAGCCATCAGTTCGGCTGTTTTTCCCCAGGCCACACAATTGTGCCATTGGGTTTGCTGGACCTTTTCTCCGTTCTGAGTTTTGTAAAACTCATTAGTAGCTATGGAAACTTTGGTTAGGCACTTTCCATTTTCAAAAATTTTGTTTTCAGGATCGTTGCCGAGGCGGCCGATGAGGGTAATACTGTTTCGTAAATTGTTCATAGTACTTGATTTTTAGGGACGAAGTTGTTTAAGGTTTTCTACAGGAGGCGAAAACACAGGATTTTATGTCCAGTTGAGGCCTTTTTTGAGCTTCATCCTACTCAGGCGGCTGGAGCGATGAAAAAAAGAAACATGGGCATAAAAGACGTTTTTGCAGCCCAGTGAGAAAACCCTAAACAACTCCGATAAATAAAAAATGATTTCAAGGGCAATATGCAGATATTAGTTCCAGTTAGTCGTGTGTTTTCCGTTTAATGCCGTTTGTAGCCGGAAGTAGCCGTTTACTACTCTTTCTCGTCCATAAAATTGGACCGCTCATCAAAAAAATAAGAGTGATTGGTAGAATTATCTTAATTAGCGTGATAGTTAAGGAACTTCAAATGCAACCTAATTTCTGTAGTGTATTATGACCCATTCTAAAAAAGGATTAGTAAAGGAAAGCATTGACCATCTCCAACTTACTCTGCGTAAGCACGTAGAGGCCTATTCGTTTATTCGTAAGCATAAAATCTGGAAAGGTTTTTGGGAGTATGGTTGGGTAGCTAAAATATTGATGGTGCTGGCCATATTAGCCGGTCTGAAGTTTTTACAGATTTACTTTCAGTGGCTGAGTGATGCTTATGATAGTGACCCGATCACTGCCATCGGTAGTATGGGCGGTATGATGTGGGAAGCCGTTACGGAAGAGTACAACTTCTTCTTCGCCGGCGGTATGAAATATATGATTGTCATTTTTATGGAAATCGTAATTTATCACGCTAGTAGAAGAACTGTAAAATTATTGACCGGACAGGATGAGGAGGCTACCTTTAAAAACTTCATGAAGGCCCAGGTTAGAATGATTAAGGTGAGTTTTCAGTCGTATATCATGGAAATCATCCTGACCACCTTGATCGGCGTAGCTCTCTCCTTTTCCATATTTTCCTTTATGGGATTCATGAAACCGGTGCTTATTTTTGCTGTCCAGTGTTTCTTCCTGGGTTTTGCCGTAATGGATAATTACTCCGAACAGTTTAATATGTCCATCAAAGAAAGCCTGAAATTATCAAAAGAATATCTGGGGATCGCCATCGGAACCGGCTTGGTTCTACAAATTTTCTTTGCTATTCCTGCGGTAGGTCCCCTGGTAGGTCCGTTCTTGTCAGCCGTGGCCGTTTGTTTGGCCATGTATGCAATTACAGATCTGCACTTACGCCCTGCTCCGGAAACAGAGGATTTGAAAACAGACAACTTCGTATAGCGTGTACCATATGTTTTTTGTGCCGGCCGGCACAAAAAACATATGGTACAGACTGACTGAAAACTAGTTAACCTTTGCTTCGCTTTTTTAGCTCTAAAATACCCGACTGTGAATAAAAAAAAGCGAATGGAATTAACCAATTTATTCGACCAGGCCAGGATGCTGGTGAAGGCCGGTGCTTTGAACGAACTGGAAAAAATGATTCATCAGCACGAACAACTGGTCGACCTTAGGGACATCCCCGATAACCGGGGCATGCAAAATACTCTTTTGCATGAAGTCACCGGTATGGGAGAATTGGAATGGCCCGAAACAGCTGCCGAAATAGCCTCTTTGTTAATCGATCATGGTTCTAAAGTGGATGCCACTGAAATGGAAGCGGAAGGGGAAACTCCTTTGCATCATGCCGTCAGTGTCAATAATGTAGAAGTAGCAGAGGTTCTGCTGAAAAAAGGAGCCGACCCGGAAAAGACCGGCCGCTTTGATGGGAGCATTGATACGGCTCTGGGGTATGCCCTTTTTTATGGGGTCGATGCACGCCTAAAACGTTTTTTTCGAAACTGTCCGGAACTTCTGATGGATCATGGTGCGCGGGTCTACTTACCGTTTGCTGCAGCTATGAATCGATTGGATGATCTCAAAAGATCAATAGTCGGAAAGGGAAAACTTCAGGCTGGGAGCGGGAAAGCTGATGATGCAACCACCATTCAACAAGCCTTTCTTTTTGCATGCCGATACGGCCACATCCAAGTGGCTGAGTTCCTACTGAAAAATGGTGCCAATATTAATAAGAAAACTCCCTTTTTTACCCATCATGCGACAGGGCTTCATTTAGCCTGCGAAAATGGAGATCAGGTAGCTATGGTCCAGTTCTTACTAAAGAACGGCGCTAACCCAAAGGTCAAGGACGGGGTTTATAATGCTACCGCAGAAGGATGGGCCATGTTCTGTGGCCAGGATCAAACCTACAAAGCCATAAGAAATTTTAAAAAAAGAAGATAAAACTTACGAGGCTGTCTCATAACTCCTTCCATACGGACCGTCGGGTCGTCGTTATGAGCAGCCCCATATAATTCTTTTTAAGGGATGTTTGTTAGAGAAAAACTCCGTTTTTCTCTAACAAACATCCCTTAAAAAAATATAATTGGCTGGCAAATAAGGCTGAAAGACTTATTTGCCAGCCTCGTAAGCCTCACTGCTGTACAGCGTACACCAGTACATAATTCCTCACCAACTCATAGGTAAGTTGGTAATGCTCTGTTTGCTCCTCTTTCTGAATACTACCGGAGAAAATACCACCCTGGGTTTCATAGGGAAAGTCCTCGATCAGGATATGTTCGCAGAAATCTAATTGCCTGCGTCCGTAAGCTTTATAAAGTGCTTCTTTGGCACTCCAATAGACGTGTAAATGCCATAAGCGATCTTTGGTGTCCAGGTTTTGTATTTCTCGCTGATTGAGGAATTTATGCGTAATGCGGTCAATCTTCGGTACAAACTGCTGGATGTCAATGCCGACTTGCGTAGGAGCCGCAATGGCCGAGGCTATTTTCCTGGAATGACTGATGGAAATATAAAAGTCAGATCCTTCCAGATGAGGCTTGCCGAATTCATCCTTGTAGAAAAACCCTCGCTCTTCCCGACCCGACATATGGTGGATCAGCATTCTTGCGGCTAGCCATTCAATCCGGCGGTGTCCCTTGATCCGCTGTAACTGCTCTTCTTCCTCTGAAGAAAGGACCAAGCGATCCAAAAACCAGGGCTCTTCTTCTTCTATGGCCCATAGGCCAAACTCACCGGCAGGTTCGAGATTATTGTGTTTAATTACGGGCATTAATTTTCTCTGTTGAAGGGAATGTAAGTAAGTTTATGAAAAAACTAAAGCAAAAATAAAGTGTTGAAGTGGTAAATGAAAATCAATCAGCATGCCTGAAACTTTTACGGTCGAAAAACTGCATCAACTTACCGGACATAATGCCTCTGTATTTTGCGTCGGTGATTTTAAAGGAACTTCCCGTTTCCTCTCAGCAGCGGGTGACGGCTGGATTGTGGAATGGAACTTTGAAGATCCGGAATTGGGGAGGCTGCTGGCTAAGGTAGAGACACAAATTTTTGCCTTAAAATACCTGGAGAATACCGATACGATTGTAGTTGGAAATATGAATGGCGGCGTCCATTGGGTGGATCTTTTGCAGCCCGAAAAGACCCGGAACATTGCCCACCACAAAAAAGGCGTATTTGATATCCTGCATCATAAGGATCAGGTGCTGACTGCCGGTGGGGCGGGGCTACTCAGTAGGTGGAACATCGAAGACAAAAGAGCGGTGGAAAGCATCCATCTGACTAATCAAAGTTTGAGGTGCCTGGATTTTCAAGCCGACAGAAATGAAATCGCAGTAGGTTCCAGCGATCATTCTATTTATTTGCTGGATGCCGATACCTTCCGCATCCGTAAGCGCATAGAAAAAGCGCACGATAACTCCGTTTTTTCCATTCAATACAGCTCCGACGGCCAAAAGATATTTAGTGGAGGCCGAGATGCCATACTCAAGGTTTGGGACCTGGAAAAGTTTGAATGTATCAATTCCCAGCCGGCCCATTGGTACACCATTAATGATCTGACGCTTTCACCGAACGGCCGCTGGCTGGCTTCTGCCAGTAGAGACAGAACCATCAAAATATGGGATGTCGAGACCTTCCAATTGCTCAAAGTACTGGACACCGTACGGGACGGCGGGCATATCAACTCCGTTAACCGCCTCTTCTGGAGCTCTTTTGAAAATACTTTAGTATCTTGTAGTGATGATAGAAGTATTATTCTATGGAGTATTAAGTAATTAACTGACATCACGCTTATAGGCCTGTGTGCCGCTGCGCTGCAGCTTTTTGAACGTCAGCTTTTTATAGCTCGGGTTAACACCCGAGCTTAGGAAGCTTTCGCCGCAAGCGGCTATTAAGCCAAGTTCCATAAACCGCGAAGCGGTGACAGCTTCTTGCCTACGGTGCCAACCGTAGGTATAAAAATGGTGTTAAATAAAGCTGCAGCGCAGCGGCACACAGGCCTATTTGCGTAACGTCTGTAACTAATTCAATGGTGATCCATATCGCAACTTGAACTAACTAAAAATTTCGAACCATGACCCCAACCATCAAATTTGGAACGCTTTTAGGTTTACTCCTTTTCGTCTTTGGATTATTTTTAAGATATTTTGGAATAGGTTCTCCCGCCATTATTCAGATCTTTTTTATTGTTATTCCAGCCATGATGATCTTTGCTGCGATCAAAGCTTTTTTGCAAAAAGACCCACCCCGCCCTATTTACAACTACGGTAAAGGCTTACTGTTAGGGCTGGGAGTTGTTTTGATCGGAGCGATTATTTCTGCTGTCCTCAATACGGCCTGGAATTTTATAGATCCCATGCAGGAGATAACACTTTCGAACTTTATCACTCATTTATGGCATGCTTTACCCGCCGGTTTTATAGCCGCCCTCTTGATGCCTATTTTGTTTTTTGGGAAAAACGAACGGTCCTTCAGCTTAAAAGATGAGTTGTTGGATACCGACTTGTAGATTATTCGGGCAATTTTGAAAAAAAACGGAGTTTTTTTTCAAAAAGAACCTTCCAAACTAATTTTTACTTCCTAGTTTTGCAGACTTTCCTAAGAGAAAACGTTGAGCAAATGATTCTATCGGATACGAAAATTCTGCAGTGCATCAAAGATGGTGAAATTGTTATTGAGCCATTTCACAGGGATTGCCTGGGCACGAATTCTTACGATGTACACCTGGGAAAATACCTGGCTATTTATAAGGATCATATCCTGGATGCACGTAAGCATAACAAAATTGAATACATCGAAATCCCGGAAACGGGTTTTGTCCTCCATCCCAATACCCTCTATCTGGGTGTTACGGAGGAGTATACAGAAACCTATAATTCTGTCCCTTTTTTGGAAGGAAAATCAAGCGTCGGTAGGCTGGGGATCGACATCCATGCTACCGCCGGGAAAGGAGATGTCGGATTTTGTAACACCTGGACTTTGGAGATCAGTTGCACGCATCCGGTAAGGGTGTATGCCGGTATGCCGATCGGACAGCTGATCTATTTTGCCGTAGAGGGTGAAATCAAAAATTATTACAACAAAAAGGAAAATGCCAAGTATACTCAGCGTACCGACAAGCCGGTAGAGAGTATGATGTGGAAAAATAAGTTTTAGATAACTTTAAGCCCCGCCAGTCAATGCATGCCTCTACCGGCGGGGCTTAAAGTTAATGGCTTATTATAACTTTCTTATTTACCTGACCCTGGGGACTTCTTATTTGGAAGAAAAACAGGCCGCTTGGCCAATCAATCGTTTCGATTGTTATATTTTCTTTACCCAGGCCCGTTAATTTTTCTCTGTAAATATTCCTTCCCAATCCATCCATAACTTCCAGCCAGCTGCCGGAAAGTTCACTCAAATCCACTTGAACATGGATCGATTGATCAGCGGGATTAGGAAACAGTCTTAGGGCCAATTTTTCCTCTAATTCCTGTGTATTGGTGATAAAGGACTCGTCGATGAGTATGTTAAATCTTTCTTTATTGATCCAGCCCCCTTCCGGATTTTGAATGATGAAAGTAAATTCGTCAAAAGTGCGGCCATTGTCATTGTTTAAATAACTCAGGCGTCCGGTATTAATATCTTCCTGGCTAAACTGACTGCCTGCGGTCAAAGTGCTTTGGTTCAGACGCAATGTACCGTTAGCAGGAAGGCTGACCAGTTGATAGATGAGCTCTTCATCACCGAACTTTAAATCTTCGGCTAAAAGAAAGTCGCGGTTAATAATGCGTTCAATACCGGGCTCCATTCGAAGAGTGTCATTCAACGAAAGAACAGGGGGACTGGGACTTAACTGGCTGCAAAATTCAATGGACCACTTCGACAAACCTCCCGAGGCTCCAAAGCCGGACTCGACCACCTGAACCTGCAACGTCCAGTCACCCGCAGCACTTGATCCGATGAATTGTTCCAATGAGTCTACCGGCTTGAAGGGAAGGCCGTCATCAGGCGGGCATTCAATGCTGCTATTGGCTTCATCGTTAAAGCCGGATAAAAAACGAATGGTATTGCCACAATCCTGATCGTACAAAATCGCTTCCTGCCCTTCCGGACTGATCAGGGTAAAACGCAGGCTTTTGATCGGCTGATAATTTACATCAATGATGGGGATATTCACTTCCTCAATAGCTCCGCCTTCCGGTACATTGATCGTGGAACGGATGGTAGGGCGCCCGGTGCCTGAAATATTAATGGGTACATCACCGGCACTATATGTGTTACAGGCAGAGCTGACCGTTTGAAAAACACTGGGTTCTAAGAAATTGCTGGAGCCACAGTTCGAGTTTTCTCCCTTAATCCTCCAAAAATACAAGGTGTTGGGCTCCAGTAAATTTTCAATGGTTAACTTGGTGTCCTGCAACTGACTACTTGAATAAAGTATGCTGTCTCCAAAAGCCGGACTGGTAGCTAACTCAAAAGTATAGCTTTCGGCATCCGGCACATCTGTCCAGCTAAAATCAACAGAAACGGTAGACAAGCCGACAGACCCGTCAGCAGGACTCAATTGCTGAAGGCTGGAGAAATCATTGGCCTTGGTGATTAGCCTTAAATCCCGGTAGGTAGTATCTAGTTCCTCCGAAATAATTTGAACCTTCAAATCAAAAGTGTCGTTGACCCTTTCTTCTATGTAAATTTTTAGCTTGACTTCCTGCATTTCGGTAGTAGGAGTAACCGTAGCTTCTGAGAATTCGACCACCGTCCCAATTGGCAAATCACCGATTAGCTTAAAGGAAATGGGCTCGTCAAATCCCATTAGCGAATTGTACTGGATCCGATATTCCGCCACATCGGGCAGGCATACTTGTGGGATGGCAGCTGGTGTGACATTCAGGTAAAAAGTCGGAGAGGTCGGCGGCCAGATTTCAAAGGTGTTATCTGCAACGTCAAAGAAAATATTATCGGCCGCTTCCACCATAATGCGGGCCGTTTGAGTGATGTAGTTAGGAATGACCACCATTGCTGAGCCATCATTTGGTGTGTTTTTTAGTAGTATTTTATCAAAATCCCTGCCGCCGTTGGTGCTCATAAGAATGTTTACATATTGGCAATCGACCGTGTCATTGTCGGTGTTGGCAACATCCCATTTTATCTCCTTTAAATCTCCGACTTCCCATTGCGCGCCAGGCTGGGAATGGCTCAATACTTTGAATGGACCGGCAGTTGAGCTTGATTTGAATTGGACCTCTTCCCAATTGACGGCTCCGCTTTCCGGGTTATTATCTCGAACGGTGCAGCGAAAAGTCAGGTCCCTGTCGTATGTGGGTAGTACTTCCGAGCGGTCATATTCCTCTTCTACTACCTTTTGCAACATAGGGAAAAAACGGGTAGGTGAAGGATTTGGAGGCAGAGAACGAAACAAAGGAGAATTCCCTACCGGCGAACCCGGCTTACTATTCAAGGGGCCAATATCGAATTGTTCCCAACAGTAGGTCAGGGAGTCGCCGTTGGCATCAAAGGCCTGTGCAGATAACTTGAAGGGCGTTCCTACGGGTATGAAAAAACCATCCTCATAGGGAAGCATAACTTCCGGCGCTAAATTAGTCGTGCTTACCTGCTCCGCACAGGATTTGCCGCTCCCTTCCCGGCTGAGGAATAACATTTGCTGAAGAGAGATCGTGTGGTAGTAATCATCTGCCGTATTTTGAAGATTGTTGACGGCATCAAAGCAAATACCGGCGTACGACATAATAGTCGTTCCGCCCCCAGGCTCATAGGAGGTGGGCTGGAAAAGGTTATGGCAGCTACTAAATGAATGGCTTGCCCCAAACTGATGCCCCACTTCATG
The DNA here is from genome assembly GCA_030430845.1 of Bacteroidia bacterium. GTDB lineage: Bacteria > Bacteroidota > Bacteroidia > Chitinophagales > Saprospiraceae > JANQPA01. The sequence goes on from JAUIKE010000020.1 coordinate 54,943, forward strand.
ACCAAAAACAGCAATGGTAAAGGGATCCCCTTCCGGTTTCGGCATAGTCGAAACACCTCCTGCCTTTTGGATGGTATTCACGCAGACTACCCCCGTATAGGCAATACCGTTGATAGAGGTGTTGGTTCCGACTACATGCCCCAAATCGTATTTTTCCGCTCCAAAGGCTACACTTAAATAGTTGGCATTTTCATCCAGCATTTTACCCGAATCTCCATTCGAATAAGGATCGTTGGCGGCGTCCAGGAAAATAATCTGGTCATTCTCCTCCGCTAATTCCAGAAATATGCCCATATCTCTTGCCATAACCTGGTTGAGCCGGTTGACAATCACTACAAGGGCCTCCAGGGCTTTCTCAACCGTACCTCCATGGTAGGCAGTGTACTCTCCGGTACAGGCCACTGCAATGGTGTATTTTCTAAGTACTTGCGTATTGGCTTTGGGCTGGGGACTATCCAGGAACATCCGCACCATCTCTGCCTGGATTTCGGCATTATAATCATCCGACAGTTCATCTGTTCCGCATTGAAGAGCGGGTACTCCTCCGGGCTTTACATTGTTCTTTATCGCATAGCTGGTGTAGATGGTTTTGTCTTCCGAAGATTGGGGATCGATGAAATAGGTACCATCGGGTGTGCCGATAATGGCATGAAGGCCCTTGCTCGTCCAGCTAAAACGTGCCTGGTAAGCCTGAGCGTCCAGACTTATACCCTTGAAGGTCTGAATATGTGGGTATTTCCGAGCCAGTGCTTCGGGGAGTACCGGGGAGGGCTCTAAGCGAAAGCGAACCGCTTTTTTTGCTCCAAGAGGGAGCGTTAAAAGCATCGGAGATCCCGATTTTTCGGAATAGGCTTGTTGTAAAAATTGCTGAAGCTCAACGGGCTCCATTCGGAAGTCATAGGTTTCCTTCCAGGGGGCATCTTTTTTTTCAGTTTTCAGGAAATTAACTTGTTCTGGGCTTAGGCTGCTCCAGGCTCGGTATTCGGTTTGAGCAGATACACTCAATACCAGTCCGAACGCCGGCAGCAAGGCGATTAGAATAGATTTCATCTATGTAATTTGTTTAACCTCTCAAATGCAAATCAAAAACAAATACAAAAATTGTAAATATTTATCAAAGATAGAGACATTTGTTGTAATTGAAAGTAATGAATTTGACAAAAACAATAGAGGCGGAGGTTGTTGTTTTGCAAAACAACAACCTCCGCCTCTATTAGAAGATAGCTGCTATCTGTGCCCGCCCCACATGAACCACCCGGGCGCTGCCCGTTTTTCGGCCCTCGTAACCTATGTTGAGGCGCAGACTTTCCGAAAGCTGGCGGTCCAGATTGAGGTTCCATAGGAAATTTCGGCCTTTCTGTAGTCCGTTTAAGATGGCAAATCCGACAGGGCTGTTTGCGTTTCCGTCAAAATTAACCTGAACGAAAGAAAAATCGAATCGGATGGACATTTTGGTGCTTTGTGAAAAAGTGCCGTCCATTTTAAATTCATGGGTATCTGAACGGGCAGGCTCCGAATCAGTATTGACATTCTTGTTGTCCGTGAATCGGTAGGTCAAACCGAATCGGAGGTTTTGACTGACAAAATATTTGAGCTGATTATCAAGCTCGTTAAACTCCAAATTGAAATTTCGATTGGCCGCTAATTCTGAAAGCGTTTCGTTCTGTCCCCGGCTCCAGCTGTTCTCAATACTGATCGTTCTGTTGATATTAATCCTGCTTTTTAGGAAATATTCCCGTCGTCCTTTACTTTCAAAACCGGTGGTCTGAAGAAACTTATTGCGATTGTCAATTTGACCTATCTGAATGTCAAAATGCGGATTGCCCCTGTTAAAGAACAACTGGTTTCGGATGCCTGAACTTAAAGCAATGAGGTTGGTGTCGACGAGGGCCAGCTCGAAAGGATTCCAGACGGTCACATCGGCTCCCTGCTGTGTCTTTCGGGAGATTTTGAGGTTGCCCTGGAGAGCAAATCTGCTCAGCATTTTTCGGATACCTTTTTTATTGAACCAGACTGCTTTTGGATTGATCTGGAGCGATTGATTGAGGTTGACATAGTCTGTTCGAATGAATTCGTTAGAGAAGGTAGCCACCTTTACAAAGTCGGCCCGGTCGCGGAAAGGAGCGATTTCCATTTCATTAGGCTGGATGATGCCGTCGTTGTTATAGAGAGAATCGAGCCAAATATGAGTGCCCTCCCCTCTAATCACCCGAATAAAAGTAAATTCACGCCGAGGCTCTTGCCCGGACCCCAGCTCGTAAGTCGTATTAGCGCGGATAGCTCCTTTGGCAAAAACAAGGCGGTTATCGACCCGCCCTAAATAAGTATCGCCTGCTTGTAAGTTACCTTCAAAATCATCGCTGATCTCGAGTTGGCGGTAGGTCAAATTGCCGTTGAGTGAAAGGTTTTTGTTGATCTTTAATGCTCCCTGAAGATTCGCTTCCCTCGCCAGCGTTTGTGTAACGAATTGATCCCCATCCGGCTGAAAGTCCCGGCGTTGACTGAGGGAAAAACGAAATTGATCGGCTGCATTAGAACCACTTTCCAGGAATACCCGCATCAGCTCGTACTTGAAGCTGGCATTGGTAAGGCTATCGCTCATTTGATCCAGTCTTCGGTTGTTTTCTATTTCGGTGTATAGGCCGAGACGCCAGCTTGATTTAGGGTGTATGGTACGAATGAGCGATAATTTAGGCCGTAGAAAAGTTCGATCTTCGGTGAGGGCGTCTGCATTGAGCAAACTGGCAAAAGCCTGAATATCCCAGCCTGGGCTTTTGATGCCGGCCTCCAGGGTCTGACGGATCCCATTATATAAGGTGTCGCGATTGAAATAGCTGAAATCAAATTTCAGATCGAAGGACTGTGCCTTTTGTAAGTAGAGTTCGCCTGAAAGTAAGTTTTCGGAGGCCGGTAGAATGGTGCCGTCATTTTGCTTGCCTAGCAAATTCCAGTCTCTCTGAAACTCCGGAGATCGGTAGGGGCTTAATGGTTGAAAATGGCGGTGCTTAAACTCATATTGCAGTTTATTGGAAAGCCTCCAGCCTGTTGTTTGCTCGCCTAAGGGCCTGGTGGATTGCCAGGAACTTTGAAAGGCGAAGCCCTGGTCATCCTGGCTGTCGAGGCTGGAAAAGCGGTTGAGATCTTCCTGACTCCAGCTGAGTTCCATATCGATTTTATTATTCTCATTGATGTTCCAGCCGGCGCCTATGGATCCCATGGCTTGTTGCTTGGGTGCAATGAGCGGCCGGGTAGGGGAGTAGCTTCCATTTGGCCGGCAGCTGACGGGGTCAGGAGCGATCCACTTAAAAACTCTTTCATTAGCCGCCTTACTGTTATCTACTGCGTAATGGCCGTTGCCTTCTCCGACAAAAGTAAATTGCACTAATAATGGCGTTTGCTCTTCCGGGTTTTTATTTAAAATGAGTATGGAAAAAATAGAGTCCTGACCGCTGCAATTGATCAGGCTATCCTGATAATAATAGCTGACGCGCGAGGAGCTGAGATCCTGCAGGGTGTCTATGGCATTGGAAAAAGCATGGTCGATCTGATCTCCGGCTTGTTGGAGGGCTAATTTTTCTGCATCCGTTAGGCGGCTGGTACGCGAAGGAGTTTTGCTGTCTTGCTGAGCTATAAAGCTGAGTCGCAGCTCGAGTTTTTTGGATTGCAGGCTGCTGTTAAAAGAAGTGAGCGAACGGAGAAATTGCTGGTCGGTATAATCAAACTCTACAATGATCCTGCTGTCTTTCGTGATCAGGTTTTTGTTGGTAAAAGTTATTTCACCCCGATTGTAGTCAATGATATAATCTTGATCAATGCCTCTGATGAGTAATCGGCCATCCAGCCATACCCTTTCTGTTCCGGATAAAATAATGATGAAGCTTTCATTTTCGGCCCCTCGCAAGGGATAAGGCCCCTGGTTGCCTTCTTGCTGTTGGAGAATATTACGGGCAAACTTTCCGCGGGCAACGGCCAGACTGGCGTCCGATCGTAAGTTCAAGCCTTCTCTTAATTCCAATGCATTCTGAACACTGACCCCCTGTAGTTTTTTAAAATAATTAATGAAGTAACTATTTGGTCGCCCTAATTCGTAATCTCCTGCGATCAAACTGGTTTCTCCCTTTTTTAATTGGACAAAAATTTTGTCGAACTCCTTTAATGTTTGGGTATTCCCTTCAGGTTGAATCGGAATGTTTTCGTCCGTAATGGCAGCGTTCAGCTCGATGTCATTGCCAAGGGTTCCGGCCAGCTGCATATTAAATCGGGAATTGAGTACGAGGTCCTGATTGTTGCCAAAGGCCAGGCTCCGGGCAAAAGTACCGGAGGAGTTAACAGAGCCCAGCTGCAGCCAGTCATTCGAGGACTCGGGGCGGTACCAGCCCATGAGTTGTTCCTCTTGCTCATTGGCTACAAAAATAGAGGAATCGAGGTGGGCCACTTTTTCATCTATGGCATAAGGCAGGACCCGGTATTGGATCTGAACGGGAAATGGAGTGGCAGTCGGAACATCCAGCCAATAGAAGTCCTTACCTTCAATTCTGAAAATGGAAGGAGAGAGCAATTGGCCGTTCTTGTCCTTAATATTTACAGTGGCCGGCAAGATAAAAAAGCTGTCTAATTCGAACCGCTGTGGCTGAGGCCCATAAACGGTCTTGGATCGCAGGTTAGACAATAGGGAACGCTGGCCGTACATGCCTGTACAGAGAAAAAAAGAGAAAAGCAGGTATAGCCAGATTCGTTTTCTCATTAGTTAGGTTCAGTGTTCAGAGTTCAGAGCTCGGGGTTTGAAAAAATATGAAATCTGCCGGATTTACGATATTGAGGCATCTAAAAAAACTTTTTTACGAAAGTATTTTTATTACAGTTTGTAACATCTTATCAGTCGGATATCAAATGTGAAACTACAAGACTTGGATAAGAAGATCAAAAGGCAGTGAAAAAGTCTGTGCGAATATTCATGTAATTGTCAAAATTCATACTAAAAAAAAGCGCTCAGAGCGTTTTCTCTTTTTTTTTACCCAAAACCCAAAACCCAAAACCCAAAACCCAAAACCCAAAAAAAAACAAGCATTGTGAAAACAAAAAAAAAGTTTTACGTATAACAGAAAAAATGTCCTATAATATGTGGGGAAAATACCATATTTTAGGGATGAAAAACTAATTGGTTTTTTTTATATTTGTGCCATTAAGAGCTTTGAACAAAAAAGTTTGCTATCTTTAGTGTAGTTAGTAAACGACAATAAAATCTCCGAAATAATTCTTGCCGCTTTAATCTGACTACATAATAAGTTCAGGTTGTGTCACCTGTGCCCAATTGGCTATCTACTAACCGAGCTGAGTTCCCCCTATAAAGGATAAGACTATCTGCTTTTGCAGAAGTGATAATTTTATTACTTAAAAGAATTTTTCATCGAGGGCTTCTTTTCCCCCGACCGTATTTGATGAGGGAAGGCCCTTGACCCATGAACCATAATTAAAGGCTTATGAAAAGACGACTTTTACTACTAATTGCTTTTAGTGCAATCTTTAATTGGGCATCCGCCCAGTTTGAACCGATCCCTGTGCCCGGCACAGGAGATCTTCCGGAATTGAATCACCAGAACTACAGGACTGCCGACGGTAGTTTCAATAACCTGATCAATCCGAATTGGGGAGCGGCGGGTACAAACTTGCGTCGTATCACTGATATTGGATATAGTGATGGAATATCGTCGCCGGCCGGGCAGGACCGCCCGAACCCTCGTTACTTGTCAAATGAGATTTTTTCTCAGGAGAACACCATCAACGATATGCTGGGACTGAGTGATTACTGTTGGGTCTTTGGCCAGTTTATTGACCACGATATTGGGTTGACACCTGATGGGAATGAACCGGCCATGATCAATGTACCGACAGGAGATCAATGGTTTGATCCTTTTAACAGCGGCAACGTTGTTATTCCGATGCTGCGCAATGTATTCGACCCGGAAACGGGGACCAACCGGAGTAATCCGCGGCAACACCCCAATTTGATCACTTCTTTTATCGATGGATCAGGGGTATATGGTTCTGACGAAGAAACCGCTAACTGGTTACGGTCTTTCTCCGGAGGAAAACTGAAAGCTTCTGCTAATAACATGCTGCCTTTTAATACGCTTTCAGGGGAATTTGATAGCGAGATCGATCCGGATGCCCCTCATATGGATAATGCAGTCGGGCTGACAGATAAATTATATGTAGCCGGAGATGTCAGAGCCAATGAGAATCCGTTATTATTAGGTTTCCATACCTTATTTATGAGGGAGCATAATCGCCTTTGCGATGAACTGGCTGCCCAGTACCCGGATTGGGATGATGAAAGGCTGTACCAGCATGCCCGAAAATTGGTTGGTGGCTTTATTCAGTCTATCGTATACAATGAATGGCTCCCGGCTATGGGCGTTCGGCTCAGTCGTTATAGAGGGTACCAGGAGGATGTTCTTCCGCAATTATCCAATGTGTTTACTGCGGCGGCTTTCCGCCTCGGGCACACCTTATTAAATGGCAACCTGATCCGGATGACTAACGAAGGCAAGGTGATGGATGAAGGCAATGTAGATTTGAGAGATGCTTTCTTCAACCCCATGATCGTAGCAGAATCCGGAGGTATCGAGCCTTTCCTGAAGGGAATGGGGACTCAAACACAGCAGCGGCTGGACTCCAAAGTGATCGATGATGTTCGCAACTTCCTTTTCGGCCCTCCCGGTTCCGGAGGACTCGACCTGGCTGCTATCAATATCAACAGAGGGCGTGAAAGAGGCTTACCTGATTTCAATACAATTAGAGCTAACCTTGGTTTGCCTAAATACTTCTTCTTCCAGCAAATGGACTGGAACTACAACATCCTGATCAAAATGGTGAAAACCTACAAGAATGTCAATAAGGTGGATCCCTGGGTTGGGATGTTGGTGGAACGTCCAAAACCTAATCAATTGTTTGGTGAAACCATCATGACAATCATGGAAGAGCAGTTTGGCGCTTTAAGGGATGGGGACCGTTTCTTCTATGAAAATGATCCTGTTCTTTCTGAGGAAGAGAAGAGAATGATCCGCAATACGACCTTTTACGATATATTGATGAGAAATACCAGTATTGAACTGATGCAGCGTAATGTATTCCGGGCCATGCCGCACGATCAGATCTGCAAGGAACGGCCTGGTAAGGTTACCGGCGTTGTATTGGCGGTGAACGGAGCTCCTATTGCAGGCGTTAACGTACTAGCCTCTTCCGCTAATGATCAAATGCGCAGCGAAAGCAATAGCAACGGTGTCTTCTCAATTGGCGATATTCCCGGATGTGATGAATTCAGCTTAGAAATGAATATGTCGGATGCCCTAAATAAAGGTATCAATACGCTTGACCTGATCAAGATGCAGAAATTCATCTTAGGCCTGGGTGGTTTGGATTCTCCTTACCAAATGTTGGCAGCCGATGTGAATCGCTCTTCTTCTGTCACCGCTTCTGATCTGTTGTTGGTTAGAAAAATTATTTTGGGGCTTGAAACCGGACTTGAAGATGAAGGCCTGTGGATGTTCCTGCCCGAAGGATATACTTTTCAGAATGAACTGGCACCCTATAGAGATGAACTACCCGAGTACATGGAGCTGGGTATTATGATGGATGTCGAACGGGAAGAAAAGTTCGTAGGTCTAAAGCTAGGCGATGTGGACTTCAGTGGATTGCCTGCTCAGGCTGATATTCGCTCAAACAATGAGCTACTGCTTACTTTCGAGGATCAGCAACTTACAGCAGGCACTTCTTACGAATTAGTGCTACATACAGAAAGTGCCGCCGAATTACTGGGTATGCAGCTATCTCTCGGTTTTGATCAAACGGCCATTGAACTGGAGGGCGTAAGCTCCGAGCTTTTAAGCGACTTGTCTGCTGATCACTATACAGTGAAAGATGGAAGCCTTCGTTTGAGCTGGAACCACGACCGGGCGGTCGATGTCACAGCAAATGCTTCTTTGCTACGTATTCGCTTCCATGCCTTGCGAAATGCCGGCCTGGCTGAGCTTATTTACCTCGATCGGACTGTTGAGGCCGAAGCTTACAACGCACAGGAGGTCACTTCTGATATTCGGATCGATCTCGGAAATGCTGAAGTCATTGCCGACGGCGGTTTTGAGCTTTTTCAAAACAGACCGAATCCTTTCTCCTCTGAAACGACTATACCTTTATATATAGACAAAGATGGAGAAGTAACGCTGACTGTTTTCGACATGCTCGGCCGCAGCCTGCTGGTGAAGAGGAGCGAGATGGGCGCCGGCTATCATGAGATCAGGCTTACTGCACAGGATCTTCCACAAACCGGTACCCTGTTCTACCAGGTAGAAACGGCGGAGGGTATTCTGACTAAGGAGATGATTCGTTTGTAATGCGATTAAACCTTATTTCAAAAAAAGGGATTTGGACGGAGGTCCAAATCCCTTTTTTTATAAAATATTACACATAAAACTAAACCCTTATACATTTTTTCCCGTACAACCTAGCTGAAAGGAATCCCGAATTTTATGGAATTGTGTCCTATAATATTGTATAATAAGGATTTATCACTTAATTTTGAAAGGACACGCTATAATACTACTTTGATCTGCCCCCTATATATGAACTTTATGATAAAAGGCCTGCAGGCCTTTTATCATAAAATATAATTTATCCCATTGTGACATATCCAAATACATTGACTTATGCAGCAGATAAGAGTAATTCTGGCTGATGATCAGCAGATATTTCTTGAAGGATTGAAGAACATTTTCGAAAACCATACTACAAAAAATATTGAAGTGTCGGCTACGACCTGTAGCGGAAAGGAATTAGTAGAGCTAGCTAAGAAAACAAATACCCACCTTCTTATCTTTGAATTGAACCTCCAGGGCATGGATGGTTTGGAAGCCCTTCAAAATTTAAAGAACAACAAAAGGATAAAAAAATTGGTGCTGTCCCGGTATGATGATGCCAAACTGGTTAAATCGGCCTTTAAGAATGGGGCAGATGGGTATGTATTAAAAAATACAGATATATCCGAACTCTTGTATGCGGTCAATGAACTCGTATCAGGGAATTCTTACGTTGGGGAAGGGGTACATATACAAGCTAAGAACGGCAGCCAATCCCCGTCGGGTAACGGCTACCAAAAAGCCTTTAAAGACGGTTTTATTAAAAGGCATAGCCTGACAAAAAGAGAAACCGAGATCCTTACCCTCATTACCCAGGCTCTTAGTAATAAGCAGATAGCCGAGGAATTGTACATCAGTGACCAAACCGTTTCGGTACATCGAAAGAACATCATGCGCAAGCTGGGAGTGACCAATACCGCAGGCCTGATTAAAGAGGCTTATGAAAATTTTTTAGTTAAATAAGAAAAATACCCTCTTTAGGGTATAATAATGTATTGGTTTTTATATTATATTTGTACTGTGTTTGACAAAGACGTATCCGAGTAAACATTGAAATAAAGCTTTGAGCCAATCTAACATGCAATAATCTACTTGCATTAGGCTATTAACAAACAATATTAATCAATATCCCATGACAAAAATTTTTACGACCTTAATTAACCGTTTTATCATCTCGACAATTTTTCCTATCAACATATCGCATTTGCGTATTTCCTATAATTATACTGCAGAAAATAGTTCCGATTTTCATGCGCTTTACTACAAGAAATAAGAATTTTTAAAATTTAATACTATATTTGTTGGGGTTCGGTATTTCATACCTTACCTTTACGACGAATAAGAGACGATTTTAGATATAGTAAGATTCAGTAGATAAACGACCTAAATCGATTATAGTCGCCGACCTATACGGCTATAATATATATGTACTTATATTTTTTAACCTAATTCTTTTAATTGTAATCTTATGGAAAAAGCGAATTTTACTTTCGTTCCTAAGCTACATTGGCTCTCAAAGCTGGCTGCGGCCATGCTCTTGTTTGCCTTTAGTGGTTTCAACACCTTGGATGCGCAATGCAACGAGGTGATTGCTCCGGAATACAATATTACGATCCCCGATTGTTCGGATTCGTATCCTGCCTTGTATTCCTTTGAGCTTGAGAGCTGTAATGGGCTTTCACTTGGAGATGTTGCTAACATTTCTATAGATCCAAAAGGTCAGTTTGACGACGGTCGTGTTTTTGACGTCGAAATTCTCCCTTTTGTTGTCTTTGGAGACTACCTGGACAACAATAGCATTAATTTTTACATCGCTGATGTAACGAACATTTTTGCTTCAACTACCCTCATCGAAACAGAGGCTACTGTTGGCGGCCCTGGTGCTGACGGCTTCGACATTCTTTATAATGGAGAAGTGGTTGGGGTGGTAAACGTAAATGCAGTTGAAGGCCAGGGCCTTGAGCAGATTGTTACAGCTCCAGAAGTGAATGTGACAATTCCTTCCTGTAGCCAGTCCTACGAAGCCTATGTCAGCTTTGACATTTGGGACTGTGAAGGAGTTAACCCTGATCTGGTAGAGGTAGAAGGATTTGGTGCTTACGAAAATTCTACTGCGGATGCATTCTGGAGAGAACCTGTAAACGCCAATGGTCCTAACCACCGCACTTACTTTATTGCTGAGAACTTTGACGATTTCTATTTAGATGTTCTTCCCGGTTATGGTGGTTTTTCCATCACATACAAGGGAATTCAGAAGTTTCTATACATCAATGGCGTACAGGATCAGGATGTTGACCAGGCAATCATTGCCCCAGACATCAATGTGGTTCTTCCTTCTTGCTCTGATGAGATGGAAGCCTTGGTAACTTTCAATGTACAAGACTGTGCGGGTATTGATTTTGAAAATCTGGCTAATGATCTGGAGATATTTGCTTATTACGGACAGTTTAACGTAGGAGCAGGTATTGGCGATATCTTCTTCACAGATGATGTTGACCTTTTCATCAATGAAAATCAGGCTACTTTCTACATCACAGAAGATGATCAGGATCCATTCCTGACAGTTGGCCCAGGTTATGGCGGTTTCTTAATCCGTTACAAAGGGGTATACACTTACCTGGATGTCAATGCGGTTCAGGATGACGGAACGGATGCAGCTATAGTAGCATCTCCTGTAAATGCGACTATTCCTGCCTGTGAACTTAATACAGATGTTGTAGTTGCGTTCACACTCATCGATTGTGCAGGACCTGACGGAGGAGCAGTTAGAGTAACCGGTCATGGTGTCTTTGAAGGCTATCCGTTTGTACTGGCAAAAGAAGGTGTAGGTGGCGACGATCAGCAGACCTGGTACATCACCAGCGGAGCCGGCACTACACTGGATAATGTTGGACCTACCGACCCAAATGTAGATTTTATTGAAGTAGAATACAAAGGTATTAAGAAGTACATTGCCATTAATGTAGTTGAAGGTCTGGAGAAGCGCGTCGGGCCGGTGATTGACGAGCCGGGCCAGAACAAGTGGTTCATCCCTGAGTGTGATGTATGTACAGAGGTAAGAGCGCTGTTCACAGGTATCGACAACTGTGACGGAGCGGTTAGACCGACGGTAGAAAAGATCACAAAATTAGGACCTGGCGGAGGAGATCTGCCTGGCAGTGCCTGGACGAGCCAGCCACGTGACAATGGTGAAGTAGTAGCGATTATCCACTGTGCAGCTCCTGGTTTGTATGAGATCCATACCAAAGCAGTAGACAGTCACGGAGTTATTACAGAGAACACCTTTACTTTGGTAGTAGAGGCACTGGGTCTACCAGACCTGGACAACTTGTCTTGCAACGACAATGTATACGTGAAGCTAGATGATAAGTGCGAGAAGAAGATCACTGCCGACATGGTATTGGAAGGCTTTGTATGTGATAACGAATTCACCGTGGTTATTGACTACGGAATGGGTAATAAAGAAAGAGACAACATTTCTCAGTGCGGAACCTTCAAGTATGAAGTATTCATTCTGAGAGGCGGACGTATGGGAGAGAGCATCTGCTGGGGATACATCACAGCAGAAGACAAGACACCTCCGGTAGTACCTAACAAACTGTATGTACCGGTAGCTTGTGGAGACCTTGACATCATTTTGGCTAACTCAGCCAGAGACATGGTAAGATCTACTACAGACGGATGTAAGTTCCAGACGTTTGATCCTAAGGTTTACACGAGCTGGGATCTGATCCGCGATAAGACTGGCTTCGGCATTAACACAGTATATGATGCATGTACTGATTTCTGTAACCTGAAGTTCCAGATCAACGATCTGAAGATGGAAGGAGACATTTGTGCGAAGAGCTACGATGATCGTCCAATGGTTGTACGTACAGTTAAGGTAACAGATGAGAAAGGTAACTCAGCTTCCTTCCAGATCTGTTTCTACGAGTCACAGCCTAAGTTCACTCCTTTCACAGTATGTTACAAGCCAAAAGACATCATTGAAGGAGATAGTGAAGAGATGCAAGAGTTCTACAGAGGCTCTTACCTGTTCCAGGATATTACTTGCTACATGAACACAGAGATCGATCTGTGTGAAGGCGATAAAGCTGTTAAGGGAAGCTTCTACTACTTCTCTTGCTGGAAAGATTACAGTGAAGATTACGGAACATTAGTTCGCAGAGTGATCCGTCCGGAGTTCACTTCTACTGATAACGGTGGAACAGCCGCTTTCTGTGGCTATGCTGCTACATTCGTAGACGTTAAGATACCTATCGAAGATGACTGTGGATACAAGATCACTCGTAGCTGGACACTGCTTGACTGGTGTGTTAAAGAGCCTGCCTTCAGAAAGGTCTTCGAGAAAGATCAGCTGATCAAGAAGGGTTACTTCTCACCACTTGAGGTGACTATCCCACAAGTAGGAAACAAAGACGGTTATGTAACCACCGGTGCATTTGACTGTACAGCCAGCTGGGTATTCGGCGCTCCAAGCATCAAAGCATGTGACGACGGATCCGGCATGGATTACTCCATCAAGATCTACTCTAAAGTAGAGATCCTTGACAAGTTTGGCGTTTCTTACGATCCACCAAAATATGAGTATGTATTGGCTACTACACCAATCCGCAGAACATCCGGAGGATGGGTAGCATCAGAATTGCCGGTAGGCCACCACAAAGTAGTATACAGCGTAAGCACTGATTGCCAGATCGGCGAGGCTTCTGCAGAGTTTGAAGTAAAAGACCTGACAGCTCCTGTAGCTATTTGTGATGATGAATTGAATGTAAGTGTAGGCGGACAAGGTATTGCACGCGTAACAGTACAGGATGTAGACGAAGGAAGCTGGGATAACTGTGAATTGGCTAGCCTTGACCTGCGTCGTAACCTGGACGATTGTCTGGATGCCTACCTGACAGAAGTACTGGGCGTATCTAGCCTGGATGATCTGGAAGAAGAAGAATTCACCAACACACACGGTGAGAAAGGTACAAGATGGTACCGTT
>JAUIKE010000021.1 GCA_030430845.1 Bacteroidia bacterium
CCTGAAGAGAAGATTTAGACAGGATAAACATGATTTCCAGGATTTACAAGAAAAACAAATGGCATCCTGTTAATCCTGAAAATCCTGAAATCCTGTCAAAAAAGGAGATATGACAATTTTGTCTAGTGGTCTGTTGATTTTTATTTATGAAAATCCCTATGAAAGCATTTTTTTGATCAAAATAGTGGTACACAAGGGCGGGGGGCTGCCCGAAGGGCTTTGTTCAACAACGTATTTCGGTAAATATTTCATATATTTCGGTAAATATTTATTGTTTTTCAATAAATTAATTTTGTATTTGCGACATCGCTTTAAAATCCATCAATGATGTCAAAAACAAATAACTTCGTATTTAAAGGCTTACACATTGTAGCCTATATCATTTTTATCGGTTTGTGTTTTGAAGCCGGTGCCTTGATTGTAAATTTTATTTTCAGCCTGTTCAAACCCGAAATTGTTCAAAATCTTTATCCACCATTGGACTTGACTGAAATGTATAAAGAGAGTCAATGGGCTTTTTTCGGTATGTACGGTTTTATTTTATCCATTTCAATTTTAAAAGCTTTCCTGTTCTACATAGTTATCAGGCTCATGCACAAAATGGATTTAACAAAACCATTTAACACTTTTGTTTCAAATCAAATTTTACAAATGAGCTATTGTACGCTGTCTATTGGACTGTTTAGTTACATTGCAAGACAGGTCGCTAAAAGTTTAATTCATTACGGTTATAACACTGACAGTTTAAACCAATTTTGGGTAGACAGTCAAGCCTTTATTTTGATGGGAGCAGTTATTTATATTGTTGCGACAATTTTTAAAAAGGGAGTAGATATCCAAATCGAAAACGACTTAACCGTATAAGCTATGCCAATCATTGTAAACCTTGACGTGATGATGGCAAAGCGCAAAATGTCGCTTAATGAACTATCAGATAAAGTAGGGCTAACACTTTCAAATCTTTCCATTTTAAAAACAGGGAAAGCAAAGGCAATAAGATTTAGTACATTGGAGACAATTTGTGATGTATTAGATTGCCAGCCAGGTGACATTTTAGAATATGTCAAAGACGAATAAAAAACAACGACCCGCTAACAAAGTGACTCGCGTTCTGCGCAGAAAATAAACCCTGATCTTAAAGAGAGAGAATCAACAAAGTTGTTGTTTAATACGTAGGGAAAATATATTTTTATACGTAAATAAATAGTCATGTACAAAAAACTGACACTCAGTATAAATGAAAGGGTGATAGAAGAAGCTAAAACTTATGCTCAGAATCATCAAGTAAGCCTGTCAAAATTGATAGAGACTTATCTAAATTCTTTGATTGAAAATAAGCCAGAAGATATCAAGATAACGCCATTAGTGGAGAGTCTAAGTGGCGTTGTAGATATTCCACATGACTTTGATTATAAAAACGACTATACCGATTATCTGCTGGATAAGTATCAATGAAAAAAATATTCATAGACACAAATATCGTTCTCGACTTGTTGGGAAAGCGAGAACCATTTTATGAAGATGCGGCTAAACTTTTTTCACTTGCTGATAGAGGTAAGATAAAAATCTATGTCTCTTCATTAACCATTGCCCATTCAAATTACGTTTTATCGAAGCTTAAGTCAGCAAAAGAAGCCAGGGTCATTTTGATGAGGTTCAAGATATTGGTTGCAGTTCTGGAACTCAATGATAAAATTATTGAGCTGTCATTGAATGATGATTCTTTCAAAGATTTTGAAGATGGGCTGCAGTACTATACAGCATTGGAAAATGAAGCAGATATTTTGATCACAAGAAATCTGAAGGATTTTAAAAGCTCAAAAATCCCGGTAATGACAGCTAGCCAATATCTGAAGAAATAAAAATGCGCTGAGCACTTGCCTGCCCACATTTAATTCTTGGCATCATTAAACCAGATCCATCAGTAAAGACCGATTCAAAAGTTGATATAGAAGACGTTCCACTGAGTATTGATGCAGCCAAAATCCTACTCAAAACCCAAGAGCTTGAAAAAGAATATTCTGGAAATGCTACTGCATTAGCGCTACTAGCAATTTTATCTGTGAATTCGGATGAGTTTATTGAAAATGGAAGTACTTCATTCTCTTCCTTTAAATGAGGTTTTATATACTGAAATTGCTGAACCTGGAGCAATGGGTAATGCTGGAGGTGTTTTGATTTTTATAGGCCAGGGCAAACAATTGATGTGTTATGAAACAAGTGTTTTTTCAGATGAAAAATCATATTCTGAAGCTTGCAATCTGTTTTACAAGTACAAAAACAATGAGATAGATAATAATCAGCCATTATTTGATTACCATTATGGAGGGATGGGAAATCATGTTTTTGTTAATAGAAACATACCTTTGAATGTTGGAGATGGTTTTTTGAATTTCAAGAAGGAGGAAAATGAATACCCAATTTTTCCTTCTGTAGTGGGGGTATTTAATTGTGTATCATACTCTATAAATAACCCAGAAAGCAAAATAGATTAACTTTGAGAAAAAATATAAACGATCAGCTAACTATTAAGCAATAACCGCCAGGACCCCAATTCTGAGCCGGAATCATGGGAAGATGAATCAGAGGTTCTCCTTCGAAAAAGCAGGATTAATCCATACTTTTCCTTAAATTTTGCTTCTTGCCCAAACAAATTAACCCTGTTTTTCTATATGAAATATCTATCTCTCCTGCCCTTTTGCTTGCTGATTTTTTCCGATTTATTTGCCCAAAACCCTCATCTGGTCAAAGATATCAATACTTCCACCTCCTGGATCGGCCATGTCAAGTCACCCATACGCGAGTTACATGCGGAGGTGAACGGTGTGCTGCTGTATCCCGGCACAGATATCAATGGGGAAGAACTGTGGCGGACAGATGGGACTCCGGCTGGAACCTATATGCTCAAAGACCTCCGGCCGGGAACGCTTTCGGCTGAACCCGAGGAATTCTTCAGCTTTAACAATAAAGCCTATTTTACCGCTACCGCCGAGGGGAATACCGGGGATAAAATCTGGGTTTCCGACGGGACTTCAAAGGGAACTGTTCCTTTGTTGAACCTCCGGATAGCGGGTAATGGAAATACAAACTTTCACGCATTCAACGGAGCGGTCTATTTCATCGCCAGCGACCAGGTGAATGGCTATGAACTTTGGAAAACCGACGGTACCCAAAGCGGGACAGTCATGGTAAAAGATATTTTTCCAGGCGCTGGACACGGTGCCGGAGGGAGATTTATACAATTAGGGGCGGAGCTGATATTCGCAGCCTCGAATGGAACCAACGGCTATGAGCTCTGGAAAACCGATGGTACCACCAACGGTACGGTGATGGTAAAAGACATTCGGCCCGGAAGCAGCAATTCTTTGTCGGGCCAGGTTGACTACCAGCTGTTCAAAGGAGAAGTCTATTTCAGGGCGGATGATGGGATAAATGGTCAGGAACTTTGGAAGTCTGATGGCACCACCAATGGAACGCTTATGGTAAGTAACCTGGTTTCTGGTAGCGGAAGTTCCTTCCCCGACATCGCATCTTCAGTGGTCATCGGCAATGAATTGTTTTGGGCCGCAAGGAATAATTCCAACACCGGCCAGATCTTCAAAACCCTTGATGGCACTTCTGTGACCACGGTGCAGCTGACCTCCTTTAGCGGCAGCAATTCTATCCAGAGCATGATTGCCCACAATGATAGGATCATTTTCAGTGCTTCGGGAGGAGGCACAGGCTATGAGCCCTGGAAGACCGAAACTACCCCCGGAACGGATAGCCTACTCCTGGACATTAAGGCCGGATCTGGGAGCAGCCTGCCCAGTGATTTTATTGAGTTCAATGGCAAGGTGTTGTTTCGGGCAGATGATGACACCCTCGGCTATGAGCTGTTTATCACGGATGGCTTGGTACGTGGGACCCGCATGCTAAAAGACATCCAACCCGGATCTGGGGATGGCTTCCCCTATGAGTTCACCGAATTGGGCGGGACCTTGTATTTTCGGGGAACTTCCGCCAATGGAGCCGAATTATGGAAAACAGATGGCAGCCCTGCCGGCACCCAGGAAGTGATAAATCTTCAACCTGGCATGGCCAGCAGTTCTGCGGGTTCTTTTGTGCCTTTTAACAATCAATTGCTGTTTTGGGCCTCAGATACCCTGCCCGAGAATGAATTGGGCTTGTTTATCACCGATGGAACTGCCAGTGGAACCCAGAAGTTGGTATCGCCCAGGCTTACCGGAGACAATGAATTCAATTGGCATCTGGCCTATGCGGGGCACCGCTTATTTTTTTCCAGAGATGATGGAATCAGTGGGAATGAATTGTGGTCCAGTGACGGAAGTGGGGCAGGTACCCAACTGGCCGTGGATCTCAATCCCGGTCGCAATAGCAGTTATCCGGTTAGCCTTACCGAATTTAACGGAAAGGTGGTGTTTTCTGCTTATAACCCTAACACAAACCGGGGAGACGGACTTTATATCTCCGACGGGACTCCCGGAGGCACAACTACGCTCTTATTGAGTCTGGATGATATCCGGGATATCGTGCCCCTGGGAAATAAACTGGTATTTGCCGCCGACACCAATCAAAGTAGTTTTGTTGGCGACCAGATATGGACCAGCGATGGGACTGTGAATGGTACCCTTGAAGTGACGCAAATCAGAAGTGGCCCGCAGCCGGAACGTCTTACCAGAGCCGGAAACGAGGTTTGGTATGGGGCGGAACAATACGGCAGCACCGCTGTCTGGGGTGTATATAAAACGGATGGAACACCCGGCGGTACGGGCAGGGTAAAAGACTTTAATTTTTCCAGCAACAACAGTGGCCCGGGTGATTATTTTTACTTTAATGGTCATGTCTATTTTGGGGCGGCAGACGCCGGGCAGCCCCATGACCTCTGGAAAAGTGACGGCAGCCTGAATGGAACCGTCCTGCTCAAGGCTGATTGTAATCCTGGTAGCTTTGCCCAGATCGGCAATGAACTCCTGTTCACCGCTACCGATGCCACGAATGGCTACGAACTGTGGAAGACAGATGGCACTGTGAACGGTACCGTCCTTGTCAAGGATATCAATCCCGGCCCTGGTGATGGATTTGCCCACTTCGGGAACCGGCCTGCTGTACTGGGTAACCGTATTTTTTTCACCGGTGATGACGGAAGCGGAAAAGAAGTCTGGATGAGTGATGGCACGTCTGCAGGCACCCAAAAAGTGCAAGAGATCAACCCTGCCGGAGATGGGGTCGTGTATGACAACTTCCGGACGAAGTTCCTTGTCCATGACGGCTATGTATATTTTACCGGAGTGGACTGCGAACACGGAGCAGAAATGTGGCGAACCAATGGAAATCCAGGCGGTACCCAGCTCGTAGGTGATATGAATCCCGGCCCTCCCTCAAGTCTCCCTTACTACTATACTTCCGCAGGAGATAGCATCTATTTCACCGCCATTAGCCAGGAAGAAGGCCGCGAACTGTGGGTATTTGATTCCCGCTGTATCATGGCTGATGTTACCCTCAGCAGCCAGCAACTCTGCGAAGGGGAATTGCTCCGTATGAACTCCACTGCCTCAACCCTGGATAGCATCATCAGCTACCAGTGGGACCTCGGCAATGGGACCCAACTCCATGCCACCGACACAAGCTATATGTATACCCAGGCAGGAACCTATGTCCTGAGTCTGAATCTGGCCACTGTTGGTGGGTGCTCCGTAACTCTTTCTGATACCGTGAATATTTTCGCCCCACCACAGTCCACCCCGATGGCAAATGACACCCTTGATTGTGTCTCAAATCCCTTCCAGTTTTCCACCCCATCTGGCATACCTGGCATTACTACCTATACCTGGAATTTCGGAGATGGAAACAACTCCACAGCACAAAATCCCAGTCATACCTATGCAAATTCCGGGACCTTTCAGGTCCAGCTCATCGCCTCCAATGGCAGCCAATGTAGCGATACGGCCTTCCTCAGCGTCACAGCTGTTGCCACACATCTAAGCGGCAACATCAGCCAGAGCATTTTGTGTCACGGTGATAGCAGCGGAGAGATCACCCTTTTGGGAAGTGGGGGAATCGCCCCCTTAAGCTATAGCCTGGATGGCGTCACCTTTCAATCCAGCCCGGTTTTCTCCGGATTAGCCGCCGGAACCTACCAGGCCTTTGTAGCAGACACCAATGGTTGTACCAGCAATACCTCCATCAGCCTGGCTGATCCTGCCCCGATCAGCATCACCGCTATCAACACTACCTCAGAAATCAATGGCAATGACGCCAGCATACAGCTCACCGCCACCGGCGGCACAGGAGGCCTCCAATACAAGCTCAATGGAGGTGCTTTTCAGCCTTCCAACACCTTCTCCGGCCTTACCAACGGAACCTATACGGTCATTGTCCAGGATGGGAACGGATGTGATACCACCCTGACCGTCGTTATCCTAAAGGTAGCACTCGATCCCGGGCAAGGAGACGGCTCGATCCGTCTCTATCCGAATCCAGGCATCAGTGAATTCTACCTGGAATTTCCGGATCTCCCGGGCCGTAAAGTATCCTATAAGATATATAGCCCACAAGGGAAACGGATTGGGGAAGGGAATCTTCCGGTAGGAGGAGGACCGCATAAAATTGATCTGCCGTCTGGGGTTGAGGGTGTGTATTTGTTGTTGCTGGAGCTGGGAGGGGAGCGGTATTATTTTAAAATTGTGTCGTATCGGGGGTAGGGGAGTCAGTTCTTTTATTCCAATACTCTTTGATATACTACGACATGGCGAACTAATTGCTTGTAAAGGTTTTTTGTTTTCGTGTAGGCACACAGAGCCTCAAATATGTGATCATAATGGAATAAAATCTCTGATTTTTATAAAAAATGAACAAATTTCTTGGATTCAAATATGTAACTATGTACATTGGTGAACCAATTACCAATTAAGGTTCTAGATAATGACAAAGCTGATAAAAAATGATGCCTCACATCTATTTCAGGAACTCAGTCTGGAAAAACCAGCTGATCTAATCATTAAGCAGATCAGGAATCAGATTCGAAGTGGCCAGCTCAAGCCTGGTGATCGACTTCCCCCTGAACGTAATTTGGTAAAGCATTTTGGAGTTGGTAGAGGACATATAAGAGAAGCGTTACGAAAACTGGAGTTTTACGGAATTCTCCGCACGGTACCCCAAAGCGGCACATTCGTTGCCGGGCTTGGAATCAATGCCCTGGAGGGTTTAATCTCAGATGTATTGAGAATCGAAGGACACGAGTTTGTATCCTTAGTAGAGACGCGCCTCTTATTGGAAATACATGCTGCCCGCTTTGCTGCAGAGCGGCGTTCTGAAGAAGATATCCTTGCTTTAGAACAAGCCCTCGACGCATATGAAGAAAAAGTAAAGCAGGGCCAGCCTACAGTTGAAGAAGACTTGATGTTTCATCTTAAAATAGCTGAAGCCAGTAAAAATTCTGTCTTGAAGTCATTGATGCTGATCATCATCCCAGATATCATCAAGAATTTCCTTCAACTCGACATTTGTACCAACGAGCGAGCAGCTAAACCACTGGAAGAACATAGAATTATTCTTAAACATATAATCGCGCAAGAACCGGACTTAGCGAAAGCAGCCATGCAATCCCACCTTCAAGATGTAATCACTTATGGAGAACAATTTAAAGGTGAGTCTTAAGATGTTTGTTATTCCTTTTATTTTTCAACCTTTTTTTAAAAAACTAAATTCAATTAAACATGAAATTTTTTGTAACTAAAAGAAACATGAACATCGTTCTGGTGATGTCCTTGTTTTTGACACTAACTGCAATCTCCTCTTGTAAACCTGACGACACGCCAGATCCTACTCCTTCAACCGTTGTTGCCAGTTTCACAGCACAGGTTGATGCCGACAATTCTTTGACCTATGCTTTCACTAACGGCTCCGTAGTAAATGGAATCACCGATAGAACTTTCACCTCATCCTGGGACTTTGGTGGAGACGGGACTTCTACTGAAGCGAGCCCTAGCCACACCTTTTCTGCTGAGGGTACTTACGAAGTAAAATTGACTGTAACTGCTTCCGATGGCGTAGTAGGTACGGCAACTGAGACAGTAGAGGTTACAGCGCCTAAGAACAGGTATGCTGTTATTACTGACTCCAAAACTGACGATACAGGTGAGCTTAGATTAGCGGTTGATTCTATCCAAAACGGAAAGATAACGTTTATGTACAGAGTGGCTGAAGGTCCTGTTGATATGGATATTGCGGACGGTTTTATTAACGTTACGGGTACTTCTACAAGTGGTGCAAACTCGATCGTAGAAGTAAGAATTAAAGACAATGCAAAGCATGAGTTCCGTGAAGGAGCTTCCGACGCGACTATTGCTGCGGCTAATTTCCCTGATGGGGTAGTTAACGAATGGGTGGCCATTGAGATTAGCTGGAATGCTGATGGTACCAATGCACCAACCTATACGGTGGTTATTGGTGGCCAAACAGTTATCACAGATGCGGCTAGTACAACCAGAGACCCTAACGATCCTGATATGGTTGCTACACATTTAGCTTCTACCATAAACGGTGCTTACAATTTCCAGTGGAAATACAATTCAAATTCATCTACGAGTGATGGGGTTTATCATGTTGATGATATCGTAATCTACTCTGATGGAGAAGTAGTATTTGAAGATGACTTCCAGGGAAGAGTAGCAGGTGAGGATTTAAATCCTGATGCTAATGCTGCTTCTCCTTATCATGTAAATTGCTCAGAAGCGACAGTAGGCGAAGATGGCTAAACAACATCTAGTAGCTTAATTAATAGCTAAATATGGATCATACATTTCCATATATAAAAAAGGGAACGTCTATCCAGGCGCTCCCTTTTTTGTTTTGGCAAAGCATGTTTTACTTTTAAAAAATGAATATTCACCGACTATTTTTTCTAATACTTAGCCTTGTTGGTGTGTACTTCACCCATGGGCAAAATTCTTCCCAATTGATCTATTTAGATCAAGGTGAATTAATTTATGTTCCTTTCGCCATGTTGGGTCAATCAAATGAGGTCAACACGATTCCCGATTTTTCTTATGCTGGCTACATGGGAGGAGGCGTTTCACTTCCTACGGATCTGCCAATTAAGGCTACTGTTAGCCCGCAGGTGGGAGACGATGCCCGAAGCATTCAAGCTGCTATAGATCTGGTCGAAGCACTTGAACCTGATCAAAATGGATTTCGAGGAGTAGTATTAATTAAAGCGGGTCATTATAGTTTAGATAATGTGTTAGTAATTAGAGAGTCAGGAGTAGTTTTGAGAGGGGAAGGGCAGGGATTAAATGGGACCGTTCTTCATGCTAATCTGCGGGTTGATCATGATGTTATCAGCATTTTGGGCTTCGGTGGTATTACTAAAGATGCGCAATCTGAACAGGCAATTACAACCGATTATGTACCGGTAGGTTCGTATGCCTTTGAGGTGGAGGATGCATCAGATTTTGCGGTTGGAGAAAAAATCGTAGTCACCAGAACACCCAACCAGGTTTGGATCGACGCATTGGGTATGGATCAGGAAACCCTATGTGAGGGAAAAAGTGGCTGTGTTGGCTGGACAGCAGGTGATTATGCTATTGATCATGAACGCGTAATCACTGCCATATCTGGCAACACGGTTTCCATTAATATTCCCATCGTTGATGTTATGGAAAAAGCATTTGGCGGTGGGTCAATTTCGAAAATTCAATCTTCAAGGCGCATCAGCCAATGTGGTGTTGAAAACATGAGGGTCCAATCCTTTTATGAAAGTAATGCGGATGAGTCTCATGCCTGGACCGCGGTTAGGCTTAGAGATTCAGAAAATTGTTGGGTAAAACAAGTGACAGGTCAGTATCTGGCCTATAGCACGGTGAATATTGAAAGTGCCAACTTTACAAGCGTTCAGGAATGCGCATATATTGACCCCAAATCCCAGGTTACGGGAGGCAGAAGGTATGCTTTTGCTATCCAGGAGGGATTAGGAAATCTATTTCAACGATGTTATGCAAAATATGGGCGACATGATTTTGTGACAGGGTCCAGGGTCACAGGCCCCAATGTCTTTCTGGATGGACTGGCGGAGAGCGCCCGTTCAGATATAGGCCCTCATCATAGATGGGCTACCGGAACCCTGTTTGACAACCTGAAAGGAGGTTCCACAAGGGTCTGGAACCGTGGAAATGCAGGTACCGGACATGGGTGGTCAGGTGCCCAAACCATGTTTTGGAATATCACTTCTTATAGCGGAGAGTTTCGGGTAGACAGGCCATATGGCGCTACGAATTGGGGCATTGGCTGTATAGGTACCAATCAGACGGGTGCAGGCTATTGGGAAAGCTGGGGGACTCATGTGCAGCCGAGGAGTCTTTATCTCCAACAATTGGAGGATCGATTAGGGGAAAATGCAGTTGATCATGTGGTGATACCTGAACAACAATCCGGGGAAATTTATGACTTACTCGCGGCATGGGGTGGTCAGGGAAATTTTTCAGACGGAGGATTTATAGGAGAGGTACCTACAGTGAGTTTTATAAATCCTACAAGCACGATTGATGTGTCCACATGGGAGGGAGGGGATATTCAAGTTGATGCCAACGATGCTGATGGAACCATTCAACATGTAGATTTACTGATCAATGGAGAACCGATAGCACAAGCTAATGAAGCGCCCTATACATTCACTGATTTAACTTCTACCATTCAGAGTCTTTCACACGAAACTCATTACCTACAGGCTATTGTTACCGACAATGATGGGAATACAAATGCTACGAGGATAGCTATTCTGGGGGGAGATCCACCACCGCCTAAGGAGGAAGAAGAAAATGAGCACCTGGAAATACACGTATACCCCAACCCCACACAAAACAAGGAGCTAACATTAAAAATGATAAAAACAGGATCCTATGCCGTCAGGATTGTTGATTTGCGCGGTCGGGAGGTAGATCAGTTTACCTTTGAAGGAATGGAGTATCACTACATCTTTGAAAAAAATATTACTAAGGGGATTTATATGCTTGAAATTAAAGAGATAGAAGAGATTCTCTTTAAAGGCAGGTTTCTAATTCAATAAAAAATAGTTGGCTCATCGAGACTTTTAGTGGAGGGATTCAATTGTCATTTCGACAACTTGTCCTGAGCCTGCTGAAGGAGCCTGCCCTGAGTTTGTCGAAGGGAGTCTTCGAGGAGAAATCTCATGAACTCATTAAAATACTGATTATCAATAACTCAGGAGATTTCTCTTCGCAAAGCCTCATCGAAATGACAAACCCTTTTTAGTGATTCCACTAAAGATCTCGATGAACCAAATAGTTTTAAGCAAATTCTGCTAATAAACCAGATATTTTTTCACGATATTCCAAATTATGCCAGTATAAAACACCCAAAAAAGAGAATAAATGAAAAAATAATTGGTTAACCAATAATTGGTTAGCCAATTTTTATTATATTAGCCAAACAATTTGGTTGATTCAACCTTCATCGGCTGAAAGCCATCTAACCAAATGTTTGCTTTGAAACTCAACTTAATTAGATATGTATATGATTAATTTATTACAAAAAATTTTAGAACATGCGAAGGGAGTGGTGTGGCTCTCCGTTCTATTTATCTCCCTTGGTTCTATGAGTGCCCATGCACAAGGGGTCATTAGCGGCAAAGTCACCAATGAGAGCAATGAAGCTTTAGTTGGCGTTACAATTATTGTGGAAGGCACTAGTGTTGGTACACTTTCCGATGATACGGGTAGTTTTAGTCTGAAAGCCGCCTCAGACGCTGTGTTGGTGATATCATATTTTGGGTATACAACACAAAATATCCCTGTAAATGGCCGAACGAGTCTCAATGTCACATTGGTTGAAGAGAACACAACACTGGACGAAGTTGTAGTAATCGGCTACGGAAGTGTTAAAAAGAGTGATGTTACCGGGAGTGTATCTTCTGTTAAAGCTGCAGATATACAAGCTATCCCATTATTAAATGCTGGCCAGGCACTTCAAGGCCGAGCTGCCGGGGTGTTTGTACAAACCCAAAACGGTGGTGAGCCTGGTGCTGATATTTCTATTCGGGTTCGAGGTAGTTCATCACTAAATGCAAGCAGTGACCCCCTTGTGGTAGTTGATGGTTTCGTTGGAGCCGCTTTTCCGCAACAAAATGACATTGAGTCTATTGAAGTATTGAAAGATGCGTCCGCCACCGCCATTTATGGATCAAGAGGGTCCGGAGGCGTTATCCTGGTTACTACTAAGAAAGGAAAAGCTGGACAATCGATCGTAGAGTTTAATTCAAGTTTTTCTGCTCAGCAGACAACCAATAGGTTGGACTTGCTGGATGCAAACGGATTTGCTCAATATCAAAATATGGTCCGCGCCAATGCAGGAGATCCTCCATATGCTCAGGGATCGGAGAATACAGACTGGCAAGACGAAATTTATAGAAATGGAAATACACAAAACTACCAACTGTCAGTTTCTGGAGGTAGTGATAATGTAAACTACTATTTCTCTGGTACTTATTTTACCCAACAAGGAATTCTTGTTAATTCTGGCTTTGAAAAAGTTCAGTTTTTAGCAAATGTAGATGCAAAAGTTAGTGACAGATTGAAAATTGGAATAAACAGTGTTGCGAGTCGAAGCGAGCAAAATGGTGTTTCCACTCAATCAAGTGGTAGCGACCCTGTTGGTTCTGTAAACGGAGGAGGAGACGATGTGGTCTCTTTGGCTTTCCGGTTTGCACCCGATGTGGGAAGGTATAATGATGCAGGAAATTTCTCTCAAAATACAGTAGGAGATGATATAGAAAATCCCTGGGCCGTAGCAACGCAGATAACTAACGAAACCAAAACAGATAATTCGAGAACTAATATGTATCTCGATTATGAGATATTGAAAGGTCTGAGTTTTAAAACTACTTTGGGCTACAGAACGCAAAATAGCAGGCAAGGGTATTTTAAACCACAAACCTTTGTGCTTTCTGCCGGGGGAGCGTTTTTAGAATCAGTAAAAAGAACAAGTCTCCTTAATGAAAATTACCTAACCTATACTTCAGCAATTGGCCAGGGTAATATAACGGCAGTGGCTGGTCATTCCTATCAAAAAAGTACCACCGAAGGGCTTGAAGCAGGTACTCGGGGGTTATTGACTGATGCGTTTTCATGGCATAACTTAGAAGCCGGGCAGATAGATCTACGCACCGTTGATTCTCGTTTCTCCGAATCGGAAATCGAGTCAATTTTTGGGCGCGTTAATTTTGACTGGGCAGGGAAATATTTGCTGACTACTACAGTTCGTAGGGATGGCGCATCAAACTTTGCAGCAAATAATAAATATGCCATTTTCCCTTCTGTCGCAGTTGGATGGAAGATTTCAAAAGAAAAATTCCTGGCAGATAACAAGACACTATCTAACCTTAAATTAAGAGCGAGTTATGGCTTAACAGGCAACCAGGCCATCGGGCCTTATGAGTCGCTTGCTATCTATCGTGTTCAGCCACCTTCAGCGGTGGGTGGGGCTTTTGGAGTAGATCTGGCTCGTGAAGCAAACCCAGATTTGAAGTGGGAAACTTCATACCAGACAAATGTGGGCGTGGATGTTGGTTTATTTAGGGACAGAATCACCTTTAGCGCTGACTATTATAACATCGACACAAAAGACCTGTTAGCGATAGATAGAGCTACAAATTTTTACTTAGGAACAACTGATTTAGATGTTCTTAGAAATGTGGGTGCGATTAATAATCGTGGAATTGAGCTTACGTTAACTTCAAACAACATCAATAAAAATGATTTTAGATGGGTCACTAATTTGAACTTTGCCAGGAACAGGAATCAAATAGTGGAGTTATCTGCAGGAACAGAATTGCTAGGAAGTGGAGCTCCGGGTTATTTCGCTGGTGGTAATACTTATATTTTACGAGAAGGGGAGCCTATTGGTCTTTTTTGGGGATTAGATTACCAGGGTGTATATCAAGGGGGTGAGATTCCTGAAGGCACAGCTTTGGCAGCCGCTTCTTTCGATGGAAATGGAAACCCCATTCCCGGGGAACCTTTGTTCGCAGAGGTAGCAGATGAAGAAGGTAATTTTAATGGGATAATTGATGACAATGACAGACAGATCATAGGAGATCCCAATCCTGATTTCTCCTTTGGTATGTCCAATACTTTTACTTACAAAAACTTTGATGTAAATATCTTTTTTCAGGGGGCTGTAGGTGGAGATATCTACAACCTGACCGCTGTTCAATTATATAATGGTGACAGTAATGGCTTAACGGATCTCTTAAATTCATGGACGCCAGAAAACACAAATACTGATATACCTCGGGCAGCCATCAGGGGACGTGAGCGCTCATCTCGTTTCGTAGAAGACGGAAGTTACGTTAGACTTAAGAATATATCTTTAGGCTATAGTTTACCGTTGGGTATGATGAAAAATATCGGAGTTAGATCAGCAAGGCTATCTGTCAGTGCTCAGAATTTACTGACATTCACTAATTATTCCGGATTGGATCCTGAGGTGAGTTACTTTGGTAGTGGTGGAGAAAGCAGGGGAGATGATAATATTATTCAAGGACACGACTTTGGTAATTATCCTAATCTCAGGTCAATTACGTTTGGTATTAACTTGCAATTTTAACTCAATAAAAAAAATTAGAATGAAAATGTATAAATATTTTTTCACCGTGGCATTGGGCTTATCCATATTGGGATGCTCTGATTTGGGAGAGAATCCATTAAGTCAATTGGAGCCACATGAGCGGAGTGTCGATTTAGAAACAGTCGAGACTACCATGGCTGGTGCTTATGGCCATTTATCGGCCAGGGCATTTCTGTCCAGAGCATTGGGGTTAACCCTTATGCTGCGTTCAGATATGGTAGCTATAGGAAACCCTACTACTGCGGCTGAAAGAATTGAACACGATCACTTTACTGTTTCACCAACTAATCCGTTGATTTTAAACCCTGCCAATCCTGAAAGAAGTTTCTGGCCTCGCCTTTATCAGATAGTAAGAGGTGCCAATGAGACGCTGCGGGAGCTGGAAGTTCTTGAAGAACAAGATCCCGGAGTGAAGGAAGAACTCATAGCAAGAGCGCGATTTATCAGAGGTTTTGCCTACTACCATTTGGTCAGGCTTTTCGGAGACATTCCCTATTTGGACGAGACGACTACTACCGGCGATGCATCCGTGGCACCCAGAACAGCTGTGGAAACCGTATATCAGAACATCATCGTAGATTTTCAATATGCCAAAGAGTGGTTACCAGATTCACGGGCTAACAGAGCCCTTCCAGGTAAAGCTGCGGCTAGTGCCTTTCTTGCCAGTGTATACCTCACCAGAGGTGAATATCAAATGGCCCACACTGAAGCTACTGATATCATCAGTAAGGCAGGTATGTACAGCCTGGCATTGGAGCCAGACTATCGGAATATTTTCCATGCGGAAAAGACCGATTTTTCTTTAGAGCCCATTTTTGTAATAGACTTCGTTGGAACGAATGTTAATGATGAGTCCAGGGACTATCTGGCTGCTTTTACAGGTTTTTATGGTCAGGCAACCTATTACCCTTCAGGAGGGTGGTCTGTGGCGGTACCATCACAAGCAGTATTTGATACCTGGGAAGATGGAGACTACAGAAAGGATGTTAATTTTGATGATGAGGCGCTTGATAACAACGGCAATATTATTCCTTATACAAGCTTTTCCAGCCTGGATGGTCGTAATGCGAACCGTCCACATATTGCCAAGTATACTGCCATGGCAGGCGATAAGCCACAAGCAAATACCAGCGGACGGGATTCACATTCCAATTATCAATTGATGCGTTATGCTGAGGTGCTTTTGATTGCTGCTGAGGCTGCTGCTGAACTGGGTAATGGTGGTGAAGCTGCTCAATACATTAATATGATCAGGGAAAGAGCAAGAAATGGTGATGGTACAGGTGCTCCAAGTGCAGTACCCGCGGACATTTCAACAGCTACTGTTGCAGACGTACTGGAGGAAAGAAGATTAGAGCTTGCCTTTGAGCATCAAAGATGGTATGACATCGTCAGAAGAAAAATGGGACCTGAAGTGTTCGGGCCAAATGGCTTAGAAGCTGATCTCCCTTCGAAAAACTTTGATCCAGGCAGGGATTATTTATTACCCATTCCACCCTTGGAAATAACGAATAACCCTAATTTGACCCAAAATCCTGGGTACTAGTAAATGACTAATGGAAATATAAAAGAAGTCTTCCACTTTCCAATGGAAGACTTCTTTTTC
The DNA here is from genome assembly GCA_030430845.1 of Bacteroidia bacterium. Lineage (GTDB taxonomy): Bacteria > Bacteroidota > Bacteroidia > Chitinophagales > Saprospiraceae > JANQPA01. The sequence continues at coordinate 16,250 of JAUIKE010000021.1, forward strand.
TTTGAATTTTTGAATGACACGTAATAGCTCATTTTTTTTAAAAAATTTCAGTTATGAAAGCTAACTATCAATTCCCAGGGTTAGGACAAATCGAATTTTCTTTTATTCCTTCCTTCTCCAGATGCCTGATGCCGCTGTTGTCATGTATGCTATTGATTAGCTCTGCTACAGCACAAGGCTTAGATCCAAACCTGCCACCAAGTGGAAATTTCGATCTTTCATGTTGGAAACTTACCCGACCCAATCAACAGGAAAAGAATGAAGACATCCTGTCAAATGGTTATTCTGTACCAGGTGAATTCTACACCGACTCGGTAACGGGTGCCATGGTATTCTGGTGCCCTAATGACGGGTTGACGGGTGGTAGTACCTATCCAAGGAACGAGCTAAGAGAGATGATGCGTTGTGGAAACACCAGCATAGGCACGCAGGGAATAAATAAAAATAATTGGGTGTTCTCTTCTTCGACGATTGAGAATCAAAAAGCTGCTGCGGGAGTAGATGGCATCATGACTGCAACTGTGGCCGTAGATCACGTATCTGAAACTTCTAATGCGAGTTCTAAGATAGGTCGTACGATTGTCGGACAAATACATGCCTCTAGTGACGAGCCTTGCAGGATATATTATCGCAAATTGCCTGGGAACACCAAGGGTTCTATTTATTTCGCTCATGAACCTACCACAGGCCCTGAGCAGTGGTACGAGATGATTGGTAGCAGAAGTGATTTTGCATCTGATCCGGTAGATGGAGTTGCTTTAGGGGAAAAGTTCAGCTACGAGATCAGGGCAATTGGTAATCTGCTGACTGTAACCATCATGAGAGATGGTAAGGATGATGTGGTTCAAGAAGTAGATATGACAAATAGCGGCTTTGCTGATGATTGGATGTACTTCAAGGCCGGTAACTACAATCAGAATAATGCTGGAGATCCAGACGAATATGCTCAGGTATCTTTCTTTGCGCTGGATGTCAAACACTTCGCTCCAGCTCCACCCACATCTTATGATGCCCCATCTGATATACCAAGATTTCAACCTATTCTTGCAGCATGCAAACTCCAGGGGCCTACGAGTTCTACATTAGCTGACAATTCCAGACTTAATAATCGTTATACACATTTTCAGTATTTCCAGGTAGCAGATGGCGATAAGATACTTTTCAATCAATCGGGTAGTAGCCAACGTACAGAGCTCCGTCATGAAACAAATTGGAACCTCAACGACCAGAATCGATCGCTGCACGGAAGACTTGATGTGGTAACGCAGACTTGTGATCAGGTTACCTTAATGCAAATTCACGATGATGCAAATGCAGGTAGTGGGCCGAATAAACCTTTGCTAAGAATTTATAAGCATAAGGCTAAAGCACCGCTTAATCACATTTGGGCAGCAATTAAGACAGATGATGGAGGCTCTAATACCACGCATGTGGATCTGGGAGAAGACCCCGGTGGATATTTTACCTGTGATATTCGATTGGTTGATGGAAACATGATCATTGATTTTGAAGGGGAAGAAAAGGTGAATATGGATGTCTCCTACTGGACCTTTCCGAGTTATTGGAAGGCGGGCGTTTACCTGCAGGATAATGGTGAGGCAACCGCATATTTTGATGAACTTTTTGAGGGAGATGGCTCCCCACAAAACTATACCCCATCTGTTAGGATAAGCGATCCTGTCAATGGCACTAATTTTTTGCCCGGCAGTGATATCACGATTACCGTTGAGGCCGAAGATCCGAATGGTACCATAACCCTGGTTGAGTTTTTTGAAAGTGGTAATAATAAGATTGCTGAAGATTCTACCGCTCCCTATTCATTTACCTGGCCAAATGTACCTGAAGGAACCTATACCTTGTCAGCTAAGGCTACAGATAATGAAGGCGTATCAAAGACATCCTTGAGTTCCATTATAACGGTTATGGTTCCGGTGTATGTGACCGGAGTAGACCTGGAGGAAGTAACCGGCCCCATTGCTGTTGGTGCTGTTATCCAATTGGAGACATCCATATCTCCTGCTGATGCAAGCAATCAAAATTTGGTGTTTGAATCTGATGACCCTGGCATTGCCACGGTTTCGGAGAGCGGCTTATTGACAGCGATTGCTGAGGGTATCGTAACAGTCACGGTGACAACAGATGACGGGGGATTTAGCGATTCGCAAATGATTAAGGTCCTCACACCTTCCAGTGATTCTAACTGGGCAGTAGGTCAACCGATTGTGGGAACCGGTACGCCCGATGGAAACTTCGTTGAAACCAATCTGGTAGATGATGATACCAACACACGTTGGTCTGTAAACGAGTATCCGCAGTCAGCTACGGTTGATTTAGAAGGAGACATCAAGATAACTCAGATAGAAGTTACCTGTCACGAAGATAGAGCCTATCAATTCATTATTGAAGGTGCTCCAAATGAAAATGGCCCCTTTACAACCATCGTAGACAGGTCAAATAATAAAATTCCTGGCAAAGCTAATGTACCCATTATCAATGATTTAGATAATAAAGAAGCCAGGTTTGTAAGAATAACCGTATCTGGCGCAGATATGTATACTGGTACATGGGTAAGTCTTACTGAACTGAGGGTGTTTGGTGAAGGTGAGAGAACCTATAGAGAACCTGAAAATACAGAATTCCTCTTATCTCCCAATCCTGCCAGATCTGAGGTGACAATAGAAGCTCCTGAGACATACAATACCCTATCCATGTATGACGTAACAGGAAAAAGGCTTTTCCAGACAGAAATCAATCTGGAATTAATACTGGATATAAGTATGCTTCAGGCAGGTCTTTATATCATAAAGGTTGAAGGCAATAATAAGTCTGAGCTTCGTAAGCTTGTGAAATACTAAATGATTCGTAACTGTTCAGTAGATTTTAGAATAGAGACCGTTTTACTGAGAGAGCAGAGATATTGCCCATAAAAAGGCATTTTTTGTTCTCTATTCTCTCAACAAAGTGATCTCTGCTCTCTGATCTCTGCTCTCTGCTCTCTGCTCTCTGATCTCTCCTAATCTCTGATTAACACCATACCCATGAAGTTTCTTCCTCTTCTATTTTCATTCCTATTCCTTCATTTTCTTGTTTTTGCACAAAGCCGCTATGAGGTGTCGTCAGGTGTGGAGTTCAATACGGCTCAGGAGCAGGCCAGTGCAGGAGATACCATCGTATGGGAATCAGGTGTTTATGACGATACACGACTGGATATTAATAAAGACGGATTAATTGTAACCGCAGAACCATACGGAACTGTTTTGTTTAAAGGAGCATCCAGAGTTACCATCAATGCCGATAGTATTACCTTTTCTGGCTTTCAATACGTCGGAGGTGTTATTGGAAATTTAGATGTAATCAGGGTATATGGAAGTGATGTCTTGATTACGCATGTAAATATTCAGAATTATACGAGCTTCAAATACCTCAGGGTGTATGAAGCATCCAGAAGAACAACCATTAGCTATTGCAACTTCGAAAACCGCCTCAACCTGGATGATCAGAACATCCTCTCCATATTGGTAGGGGATGAGCCGGGCTATCACAAGATTCAATATTGTTCCTTCAAAAATTTTGAAGGGATAGGGCTTGACGAAGGAATAGAGCCCATCAGAATCGGCGTCAGTTCACAAGGCCATCTGGATAGCCGTACGCTGGTAGAATATTGCTACTTCACCAGGTGCAATGGAGATGGAGAAATCATCTCGCATAAGGCCAGACAAAATGTCTATCGGTATAACACCTTTGAAAATAACCCGGTAGCCGAGCTTGTGCTAAGACATGGTGATGAAGGAATCGTTTATGGCAATTTTTTCATCAATAATATGGGAGGCGTTCGAATACGGGAAGGCTCTCATCATTTCATTTACAACAACTATTTCGAAAGACTAAATAGCAGAGTCATTTACCTCATGAACGACCCCTCTGATCCGTTGAATGACATTCACATTTATCACAATACCATTATCAATTCAGAGGAAGTAAGATTGGGAGGGACAGGAAATAACCCACCTACGAATGTCACCCTTGCTAATAATGTTTTTACAGACCCTAAGATAAGGTTATTTCAGGAAGCCACCGGAAATGAGATATGGATGGGCAATCTGTCATTTGGGACCTTAGGGATTGATTTGCCATCAACCGGACTTTCAAATGCAGACCCTGCGCTTATTGAAAATACTGAGGGCTTTTTTCAGCCAGATTCCAATAGTCCTGTAATTGCCGCAGCTAGCGCTGGCTATCCAGCGATTCCGCTTTTTCCAGGCATGGATTATGATCATGAAATCATGCTTGATTTGATGAAAGAATCGAGACCTGATTCAATAGCCGATCGGGCGATTGGCGCTTCTGAATTTTCATCAACCGTCTCTGTCCAACCACATGCTACTGAGATGAACACAGGTCCATCCTATTTATTTGATAAGCCTGTCGATTATGTAGCTGTAAATACCTCACAGCTCTATATTGGCGCAGAAGGCGACAACAAGTCTATCACAGTTTCCAGCAATATCAACTGGACAGTAACGAGCAGTGATGGCTGGATATCTACTGATCCTCCATCCGGATCGGGGGATGCCCCACTCAATATAACCATTGATGCAAACCCGGATACCCTAAATCGATCGGGAACACTGACCATAGCTGGCGGCACACAATCGGTGACTATCAACGTGTATCAAGATCCTGGTGAACCGGAACCGGTCGACACGGTGGAAACCCCTATCAATGACATGCTTTTGTTTCCAAACCCAACAAATGGAAACCTCAGGGTGAGTAATTTACCACCAGAAATCTACTCTTCTCATGTAGAACTAGTCGATCAGAATGGAAGAAAGCTTTTCTCAAGGGAGTACCTAATAGTTGATAATGAATTGGTGGTTGATTTGGACAATGTGGTGCCTGGTATTTATCTATTGAATTTAACATTCATGCGTCAAAATGGCACTGTTTACAGGGAGTTGCTCCACAAGATTGTAAGAAACTAATCACAGGTTTTTGTTCTCGATAGTTATCTAAGTTTATATCGCTTGATTTTGGAATGATATGGTAGGCGACTTCTGCAACACCGAGTTTTTGTTGCCTCGATATTTGGGCTGTGCGCTTCATGCGAAGTGTTTTGATGAAGTTGTTGGGCGTGAGGTCGGTGACTGTGTAGGAGGACCGCATAAGATTGATCTGCCGTCTGGGGTTGAGGGGGGTATTATTTTTTACATTGTCTACAGCTTGACAGCAAACTCTTCGGATTGTAGTAGTTTTTGGTTCCCATTTTAATGGAATGATTATCGTATCAAATGATTGGGGAAGTCTGATACTTTTTCACAGCAAAGCTGATCCATGACTTGTGTCAATTGCGTCTTTAACATGGAGATGGTATGATCTCCTCCTTGTTTGCCCAATGCAGCTACCCCATACATGCAGGACCTGCCTAAAAAGGCAAATTCGGCTCCACTGGCCAATACACTGGCAATGTCTGGCCCTGTTCTAATGCCGCTATCGATTAAGATTTTTATCTGGTCTTTGAATTTTTCTACGATAGGAGCAAGGGCTTTGATGGTAGATTGTCCACCATCTAATTGTCTGCCGCCATGGTTGGAGACCATGATCCCGTCAAGCCCCCACCTGACTGCTTTTTCGGCATCCTCTTCACTTGCAATTCCTTTAATTACCAATTTGCCTTTCCACCTATCCCGCAAGGTTCTCACTTTTTCCTCATTGAGTTTTCCCGTAAAGGTGTTGTTCATAAACAAACCCAGATGCCGCAAATTCATGCCATCGGGGATATAGGGAGTGAGGGATTTGAATGTAGGTTGACCAGCTATCAGGGTCTGAAGCGCCCACTTGGGCCTGCTCATGATTTGCAATATATTGCTTACCGTCATCCTGGGCGGAATGGATAATCCATTCTTAATCTCTTTGGAGCGATACCCAAAACTCGGCACGTCAGACAGGATCACCAGGACTTTATAGCCTGCTTCTTCCGCTCGCTTCAAAAGATCATCTCTTATCGCATCTTCTTTCGGATGGTACAATTGAAACCAGGCCTGTCCCTCCGTAATTTTTGCAATGCTTTCCAGACTGGCAGTTGCTACTGTGCTTAGAATAAAAGGGATATTATGGTCAAAAGCCGCTTTTGCCAATATTTCAGAAGCCCGGGGCCACATCAGTCCCTGTAATCCAATGGGTGAAATCCCGAAAGGTGCATCGTATTCATGCCCAAATAACTCCGTCTTTAGTGAGGGAGTCTTATTATCTCTCAGGTAATAAGGCTTCAACTGAACCTCTCTGATCTCCCTCGTATTTCGCCTGAGATTGACCTCCGAATTGCAGCCCCCATCCAGGTACTCGAAAGCAAATCGAGGAATTCTCTTTTTGGCTTTTTCCCTAAGGTCCTTGATGGATGGATAATTGGGGTTGAATTTGCTCTCCATATTAAATTGGGATCGTTGAAGGTTTGTGTTTTTTAAGCTTATAATTCTGGCGTAAAAAATGCTTATCTGGCTCCTTGCTTGAAATAACCATGGCCGCTCCTAAAGCGGAGCCCAAAGGAGATTGGGTTGTTCTGATTTTGAGGTCCTGAAAATGATTGGTTAACAATCGGACATAAATATCATTGTCGGCAAAACCGCCATCAATATATAGCCTGGCTATATGGGTATTTCCAATAGCCCTTTCGCATGATTGAATTTGCAATTCGACCAATTCCATCATCAATTGATGATAGGCTTCTTCAAAGCTTTGAAAAGGCATGAGAGAAGTTACTGAAGGTTGTTCTCTGTTTATTTTAATGGATTCAAAGTGAAAGTAATGAGCGTAGTCCTGATTGAGTTTTGCATAGGTATCTGGGTTAAATTTCATATTTCTGTGATCTCCCGATTCCTTATCAAAATGTTTGTACAGGTTTTCGACCTGTAAGCTGTATTCATAGCCTAAAAACAAACGAGAGACTTTTATTGCTTTTCCCTCAATACTTAGAAAGCTTACACTATCATTCTTCAAATCCTCTTCAGAAAGAGGCTCCTGGTTAAATGGATTGATGGAAATACTCCATGTGCCTGTAGAAACCAGTAAAAAAGGTTTGCTCAGGGATTGAATATAGGGCAATAATGCTGCGGAACTGTCGTGAATCCCAACGCCTGCCTTATATGCTTTTCCTTCATATTTTACATGGATACTGGTTTCTGTTGTGACGATCGGCGGTAAAATGCGATCTAGCTCTTCAGCATATACCCAGGAATGGTAGTCATTCTTACTAAAATCCCACAAAAATGTATGACAGCCGATGCTGGTAAATTCGCTAAGCGGGATGGAGGTAAACAGGTAACTCAAATACTGAGGAAAATGCAGCGACCAGCGAATCTTTGCAAATATTTCGGGGCGGGTATATTTCAACCAATACAGTTGCAAACCAGAATTGAGCATCCCCAAAGGCGAGGAAGAGGTCTCTTTTGTGATGGTTAATTCATCGCCATATTTATCGTAAAAAGAAGCTAAAATGTCCTCTGGGATAGGCTTGAGGTAATTGTACAAAGGAGTGAGGGGGCGACCATTTTTATCTAAATGAACCCAGCTCGCTCCATAGGTGGAAAAATTGAGGGTCTTTACATCAAATTCACCTGCTTGAAATACCTGACTTAGGCTCTCTTTAGCCCAGGTCTCTATCGCCTGTAGGTCATCACAGGGAAAGCCATCTTCATCTTTGACCTCCTCAAATGAGGTGTAGGATTTAAACACTTCCTGGTAGGAGGAATCAAAGAGGAAAAACTTTTTGTTTGTCTTTCCAATATCGAATATGGCATTCACTTTCATTACAGACCTGTTGCTATAGAATTGTTGCCTCGTTTTGCTATTAATTGCTCGCGGATATTTGCCTGGCGGTAAAAAGATATGGGCTCAATTGCCCCACCATTTCTTAGCCTGGCCTCTTGCAGTAAGGGGCGTAAATCAGTCCTAAAAGCAGCCTGCATGATATCCTGACACAAAACAACATCGTTGATGTCACGAGCTTGCTCCAATCGTTCATGGTTCACGATCAGGGCCTGCGCATAAGCAAGCCTGATGGCTTCTAAGCTTTGTATCAGATCCTCCAAGGGATCTTTTACATTATGACTGGCATCAATCATCCAGGCAAGTGGAGGGTTATCTGCCTCGTTATTGGCCATGCCGTATACCAATTCATTGAAAATCAAAAAGAGCTGGTAGGGCTTGATGGATCCAACAGTCAGGTCATCATCGCCATATTTACTGTCGTTGAAATGAAAGCCTCCAAGCTTTCCTTTCCATAGCAGGGTAGACACGATTTGCTCAATATTGGTATTAGGGAGGTGATGCCCTAAATCCACCAGGCAGTATGCTCTATCTCCACAAGCCTGAGCTAGTAGGTGAGAGGTTCCCCAATCCTGAATGACGGTGCTGTAAAAATTGGGCTCATAGGGTTTGTACTCTATATACATTTTCCAATCGGAAGGCATATAGGCATAAATTTCCTGCAAGCTCTCTTGTGTACGCTGCAAGGCTTTCCTGAAATTTAGCTGGCCGGGAAAGGAAGATCCGTCAGCAAGCCATACGGTCAGGCTTTTGGAACCCAAAGCGACTCCATGATTAATAACTGATTTGTTATGGTCGATTGCCAGGGCACGCACCTGCGGATCGGTTGCACATAAGGACCCGAATTTATAGCTCGAATCCTGCCCTGGCTGATCCTGAAAGGTATTAGAATTGACTGCATCGAAAATAATTCCATAGGAATCAGCAAGTTTTTTGATTTCATCAGGGTTCTCTGGAATATCCCAGGGAATATGAAGTGATACAGCGCCGGCAGATCGCGTCAATTGATGAAGGATACCAATATCCTTGATTTTTTCTTCCAGATTGCCAGGCTCTCCACCCATCGAAAAGCGACCAAATCGCGTACCCCCTGTACCCAGTGCCCAACTGGGAATAGCAACCTGAAAATTGCTGATTTTTTCCAGAATGGATTCTACATCCAGCCCTTTATCCTGGAGTTGACCTGTTACATATTCAAACTGGCGTTGGTGCGACTCCTTTTGGTTCTCATTAAATTGTCCAATTTGTTCTTTTGAAATTTGCATGTTCTTCTAAATAAATAAGAATTATCTAACAAAAGCGGCAGCCATTCCACCATCTACATTCAGGGTATTTCCCGTACTTTTTCCTAAAATACCAACTAAAGCAAATACAGCATCAGCGATATCTTCGGGAAGAATAATCTCATTCATCAGGTTGCGTTTTGCATAATGTGCAGGGAGCTCTTCGACGGTTATGCCATACGCTTTGGCCCTTCCTTCTGCCCATTTTCCTTCCCATATCTTACTGCCTACGATCACCCCATCTGGGTTTACCGTATTCACCCGAATCTTTTCAGCACCCAACTCAGCAGCCAATAAACGGGTCATGTGTTGCTGGGCAGCTTTGGCAGTGCCGTAGCCCACATTATTAGGGCCTGCTACCAATCCATTTTTGGAAGCAATATGGATCAAATCACCTCCTAATGCCTGTTTACGCAAGATACTTACCCCTTCCTGCGCCAGTAGAAACTGCCCTTTCACCAGAACGTTTTGTAAGATATCCCAATCCTTGATGCTATGATCTTCCAGGGGTTTTGAAATGGCAAGCCCTGCTGAATGGACGATGATGTCCACCCCTCCAAACTCCAGACAGGCTGTGGCGAAAGCCTGAGAAATGTCCTCCCTGTTATTTACATCACATACCGCATAGGTTGACACATCCTTCTTAAAGGAATCATTTGCCTCAATCAGGGATGCTTCTGATATATCCGTCAATACGATATTGGCACCTTCTGCAGCCAATTTGGTTGCGATTGCTTTGCCAATTCCCCCTCCTGCGCCAGTGATGAGCGCAACTTTGCGTGAAAGCGGCTTTTCGGCAGGCTGACGTTGCAGTTTGGCTTCTTCCAGGAGCCAGTACTCGATGTCAAATGCTTCCTGGCGGGGAAGTGCAGTGTATGCTGTGATTGCCTCTGCCCCTCTCATGACATGGATTGCATTGAGGTAAAACTCAGCGGCTACCCGGGCAGTCTGTTTATTTTTGGCAAAAGTGAACATGCCTACCCCAGGGTATAAAATAACTACGGGGTTAGGATCACGCATGGCCGGGCTGTTGTCATGCTTGCATGTTTCATAATAGGCCGCATATTCTTTTCTATACTGATCAAAATCAGGCTCAATTTGGGCTTTGACTTTTTCTGGATCGCTGAGATCGGCAGTTGCGGGAAGCTTGAGTACTAAAGGCTGAATTTTAGTTCTTAAAAAATGATCGGGACAAGAGGTCCCTAAAGGGGCTAATTTGACAAGATCATGGCTGTTGATGAATTGAAGTACTTTTTCATCATCGGTAAAATGGCCAATCATTCTTTTGTGACTGGAGCAAAGCCCCCTTAGCATGGGAGCTATTTGAGCTGCCTGATTCTTCCGATCGTTTTCCGCTAAACTTTCTACTTTTTGCCCACCAAAAACGGGACGTTCTTTTCCTTCTCTTTCTGCTATATAGGCAGATGCTGTCTCAATCACCTCAAGGCTATTGATATAACACTCGTAGGAAGTATCTCCCCAGGTAAACAGGCCATGTCCCCCCAGCACAATCCCACGGATGCCTGGATTTTCAATCAAGCACCTTTCCAACTGTAAGCCCAGATCAAAGCCAGGACGCTGCCAGGGAATCCATCCCATGGTATCTCCCCATATCTCTTTTGTGATGCGTTGGCTGTCTTTGGCAGCAGCGATTGCGATCAAGGCATCAGGATGTAAATGGTCAATATGTTTAAAGGGCAAAAGCCCATGAAGTGCTGTGTCAATAGAAGGAGCCCGACTATCCAAATCATACAAGCAGTGATAGTATAAGGGAACTATTTCATCCTCATATGCCAGACCACGGTACACGTTTTTCAAAGCTCTAAGTTTTTCTACATACAAACCAGCAATCCCTTGTCTTGTCAAGGTACCAATATCTCCTCCGGATCCTTTCACCCACATAACTTCTACTTCTTGTCCGGTTAGGGGATCTTTTTCAATGGTTTTGCAGGAAGTGTTGCCACCTCCATAATTAGTGATCCTGAGATCTGCGCCTAATTGGTTAGAGCGATATAAGAATAAGGCTACTTCATCTCCGGCAAGTTTTGAGGCCTGCGACTCATCCCAGAGGTAATTTACATGATTGAATGATTGGCTTTGCATTTCGTATTTCTAGTTAAAGAAATTGAAAATACTCCCTTGCATTGTAATAACAAATCTGTTGTACAATTTTGCCTAGCCAGTCCTCATCATGTGGGAGTTCCCCATTGTGTACATCCTTTCCGATAAGATTGCATAAAATCCGCCGGAAGTATTCATGACGCGGGAAGGAAAGAAAGCTGCGACTGTCCGTCAACATGCCGATGAAACGACTCAATAAGCCCATATTGGATAGGGTATTCAATTGCTTTTCCATCCCATCTTTTTGGTCCAAAAACCACCAGGCGGAGCCCCATTGGACTTTTCCGGGCATAGAGCCGTCATTGAAATTGCCCATCATCGTTGCGAAGAGCTCGTTGTCCCGGGGATTAAGGTTATACAGGATGGTTTTTGGCAGTTTATTTTCCTTGTCGAGGCTATCGAGAAAAGCTGAAAGACCTTCGGCTTGTGGATAATCTCCAATGCTGTCGCAGCCTACGTCTGCACCTACCTGTTGCATCAGCCTGCTATTGTTGTTGCGGATCGGGCCGAGATGCAACTGCATCGTCCAGTTGTGCTGATGGTACAGCGTAGCCAGATGGTAGAGAAGGCCGGTTTGGAAGAGCGTTGCTTCCCTGGCGCTGATGGATTGTTGAGTGCGGGCTTTTTCAAAAATTGCCCTTAAGTCACCCGAAGTAAAGGAAACGGCAAAAAGCTGCGCTAATCCATGATCTGACAATTGGCAGCCGTGTTTGGCGAAAAAATCAATTCGATTTTCCAATCCTGCAAGCAACTCATCGAAAGTGCTTATGGCCTTTCCTATGCTATGTTCCAATGCCTTCACAGCGTCCAGGAAATCTGGTTTATGGATCACCAGGAATTTATCAGGGCGAAAGGTAGGGAGCATGTTTAAATCACTTTCAGCAGTCCTTTGCTGAGCATGACTTTGATGAAATGCGAGGCTATCGGTAGGATCATCTGTGGTGCAGATCACCTCTACCTTCATCTTCTTAAGCAGGCCTTTGACGGAGTAGGCAGGACTTTGTAATTGCTCATTGGCTTGCTGATAAATGCTTCGAGCCGTTTTGGGGCTCAATAAGTCGTGTATGCCAAAGTAGCGCTGCAATTCCAGATGCGTCCAGTGATACAAAGGATTTCGCATCGTATAGGGAACGGTTTCTGCCCATTTCAAAAACTTCTCCTCATCACTGGCATTTCCTGTGATAAATGCTTCATCGACGCCATTGGCTCGCATCGCCCGCCATTTGTAATGGTCGCCTTTGAGCCATATATCGGTAAGATTCAGGAAGTTTTTATCTGTGGCAATGTCTTCAGGTGGTAAATGATTATGGTAATCAATAATCGGTAAATCCTTTGCGAATTCGTGGAATAATCGCTCTGAGGTCTTATTTTGTAATAAGAAATTTTCGTCTAAAAATGGCTTGATCATATCCTTTTTGGGTTGATTAACCAGGTGTTTTCTTTTGAACCATATAAGGCATATCAGTTCATATAAGCCAAACTCGAGAATTGCTAATATGATCTTATATGCCTTATATGGTTAAGAAAAACGACTCCATTTGAAAGCTGAGTAAGCTAATTTAACGTTTAATTGCTGTTACTTTTTAGAATGCCCAATTCCAAACCCCTCAACTCAGCCAATCCCCTCAATCGCCCAATCGCAGAATAGCCAGGGTTCGTCTTTTTATGCAAATCATCCAGCATTTTATGGCCATGATCGGGACGCATGGGAATTGCTGTTTTTTGCGAATCAGCAACAGCTAAAAGCTTTTTCATCACCGCATACATATCGACATCGCCTTCCAGGTGATTGGCTTCGAAGAAATTGCCTTCAGCATCGCGTTTGGTAGCTCGAAGGTGAATGAAGTGAATGCGATCCGCAAATTTCTCAATCATCCGGGGCAGGTCATTGTCAGGGCGAACGCCAAATGAGCCCGTGCAAAAGCATAAACCGTTATTGGAAGATTTGACGCCTTCCAGTATCGCTTGGGCATCTGCCTCCGTGCTGACTACGCGCGGCAAACCCAGCAATGGAAATGGTGGATCATCGGGATGAAGGGCCAATTTTACCTGTGCTTGCTCTGCTATTGGCGTGATTTCTTGTAAAAAGTAAATCAAATTTTCCCGTAAGGTATCAGCATCAATATGGGCATAGGTATCGAGAATCGCCTGAAATTCATCCAACTGGCCTGCGCCTTCCGTTGTGCCTCCAGGCAAGCCGGCGATGATATTGCGCGTTAATTTTTCCTGGTCAGCAGCTGTCATTTTGGAGAAACGCTCCTCAGCATGTTGAAGCGTTTGCGCATCATAATCCGCCGCTGCATTCGGTCGCTTGAGGATATGTACATCGAAGGCTGCAAAAGCAGCTTTTTCAAAAAACAAAGCTGTCGAGCCGTCAGGCATCTCATAATCCAGTTCTGTGCGAGACCAGTCCAGCACAGGCATGAAATTGTAAGTCACAATCCTCACATCACATGCTGCCAGGTTGAGGATGCTCTGTTTGTAATTTTCAATGTATTGTTTGTACTGTCCGGAAGCTCGCTTGATGTCTTCGTGGACAGGAATGCTTTCCACCACTGACCAGCTTAGGCCTGCCGCTTCTATTATTGCTTTTCGCTTATTGATCTCCCCAATGGGCCATACTTCGCCATTAGGAATATGGTGCAAGGCAGTGACGATGCCGGTTGCTCCTGCCTGGCGGATGTCGCTCAGGGAGACAGAATCATCTGGGCCGTACCAGCGCCAGGTTTGTTCTAGTTTTTGCATGCTCTCTTTTTTTGAACTGAATAAGGCGTTTGCGGAAATTGAAAATGGAGAATGGAAAATTGAAAATTAAAGACCCAGGTAGCTCATTTTCCATTATCAATTTTCCATTTTCCATTTTCTTCACACCCCCGAAAAAGCACTAAAGCCCCCATCCACCGGCACAATAATCCCCGTAATAAAGCTCGATCCCTCGCTACACAACCAAAGCACCGTACTCACCAATTCCTCCGCTTCTCCAAATCGCTTCATCGGCGTATTTTGTATGATGCTTTTTGCTCTATCGGTATAGCTTCCATCCTCATTGAGCAGCAGCTTCCGATTTTGCTCCGCAATAAAGAAACCCGGCGCTATCGCATTCACCCGGATGCCCTCACCAAACTTATGGGCCATTTCCACTGCCATCCACTTCGTGAAATTATCGATCGCCGCTTTAGAGGCGGAATAACCCAAAATTCGAGTGATCGCCTGCTGAGCAGCCATAGAGGAAATATTGATGATGCATCCTTTCTGCTGGGCTGCCATGGCTTCCCCAAAAACGATACTTGGCAAGATCGTGCCCTTGAGATTCAGATCTGTCACTTTGTCGAAGTCAGACATAGAAAGATCAAAGACATTTTGCTCCGGCATGATGGTCGCGCCCTTCATATTTCCGCCTGCAGAATTGATCAAAATATCAATGCTGCCCCATTTTTGGATGATTTGCTCGCTGGCTTGTTTCAATTGAGCTTCGTCCAGCACGTCAGCTACCAAGGCGATAGCCTCGCCTCCCAGCGCTTCAATTTGCTTGACTTGTTCGAGCACTTTGCTTTCTGTTCTGCTGAGGATACCGACTTTGGCGCCTGCCTTGGCGAGGCCTTCAGCCATGGCTCCACCAAGTACGCCGGCACCGCCTGTGACGATGGCTACTTTTCCTGTTAGGGTAAACATAGTTTGTGTTTCTGGTCTGTTTATGGCTTCAAATTAACGCAATTCGTCAGGAGCACAACCGTCCATATCGCCATAATCCAGGTTTTCGCCTGCCATTCCCCAAATGAATGTATAACTGCTGGTTCCAGAACCACTATGGATAGACCAGGGAGGAGAAATCACTGCCTGCTCATTTTGCAACCAGATATGGCGTGTTTCCTGCGGCTGGCCCATAAAATGGCAAACAGCCTGTCTTGCAGGCACCTCAAAATAGAGATAAATCTCCATGCGTCGGTCATGGGTGTGTGCTGGCATGGTATTCCACACACTGCCGGTTTTGAGTTCGGTCATGCCCATTTGAACCTGATTGGTTTTGACGATGCTGTTGACGATGAGCTTGCGAATGGTCCTGGCATTGGAGGTCTCGGGTGCGCCCAATTCAACGACTTCAGCATCTGCTTGTGTGATGTGCTTCGTTGGGAAAGCGGCGTGTGCGGGAGCTGAGTTTAGGTAAAAACGGGCTGGTTGGTCGGGATTGTTGCTTGAAAAGCTTACCTTTTTACAACCCATACCTACATATAGGGCTTCTTTATGAGCGAGTTCATAAGATGCGCCATCGACTTCAACCGTTCCTGTCTGGCCAATATTGATGATGCCGATCTCTCTTCTTTCCAGGAAGTAATCTGCCTTCAAAGGATCAATGCTTTCCAGCTGTAAAGTGCCATTGGTAGGCACAGCGGCACCGGCCATATAGCGATCATAATGGGTATACACCCAATTTATTTTACCTGCTTCAAATAGAGCCGGAATCAGGAAATCATTTCTGAGTCGATCGGTATCGTAGGATTTGAAATCTGTGGGATGGGTAGCGTAACGTACTTCGTAATGGGTTGACATATGTATTGAATATTCAGTTTGTTTTTATTTATCGGGCCATCCAACCTCCATCGACGGTGAGGATATGACCATTTACATAATTGCTTGCATCTTTGATTGAGAGAAAATAGATAAGTTGTATATTTTTTGAAAAGACAGGATAAATGTAGCATCTGCGCCCCTGAGTACAGGCATCAAATCAGCTAAAAATACAATTTTACCCCTATTCATGGACAATTGTCCCCCTTGTTGCGAACAAGCTTTCCTACCTTAGCATGGAAATAAAATTGCCAGCATACCCTTCATATTTAACCTGATTTCATGAAGTCAATTTCGAAATTTTCATTCACGCTATTGGCCTTGTGGTTTGTCTTCACTTGCGGATGTGGAACAGCTTCACTGAGCAATACCCTCTTTCTGGCGCATACGCTGCCGACGAATCATCCGGTACATAAAGGCATGCTGGATTTTCAGCAGCGCCTGGAAGCGAAATCACAGGGAGCTTTGAAGGTGAAAATATTTGCAGATGCCCAACTGGGTTCTGAGCGGGAAGTGTTGGAGTTGCTTCAAATCGGAAGCATCGCCATGACGAAGGTAAGTGCCGCTGCCATGGCAAATTTTGCGCCTCCCTACCAGGTCCTGGGAGTTCCATATCTCTTTCGTGATAAGGAGCATCTCTTCAAGTCATTGGAAGGAGAGGTAGGGCAGAAGCTGTTACAAAGCGGGAGTGAATTTTGGCTGCGCGGTTTGTGCTTTTATGATGCGGGAAGCCGCAGTTTTTATACGAAAGACAAACCCATCCGCAGTCCGGAAGACCTTAAGGGCCTGAAAATCCGGGTGATGAATCACCAGATGTCAGTCGATATGGTCAACGCCATGGGTGGTGCCGCTACGCCGATGGCGTATGGCGAGCTGTATACTGCTTTGCAGCAAGGCGTGGTCGATGGGGCGGAGAATAATCCCCCTTCCCTGTTGACCTCCAGACACTATGAAGTATGTAAATATTACACCCTTCTTTTTGTGGGGAGTGGCGTCGCGAAGGTGTCAGTCGCCAAGGTGGTGAAGCCGTTGATCCCGCTGTTGATTACGATGATTGTTGTGTTGTTTTTGATTACTTATTTTCCGCAGCTGTCGCTTTGGTTGCCGGGGGTATTTGGGCTTTAATGTTTTGATTTCCTGGTCTTCTACATCCATACATGTGTTAAACCGCAAGTGTGCTGTAACAAGGAGAACAAAATTTAATGCCTAATAAAGGACAATGCATTTAGATGGGGGAATTGTCCAATCTCTAAGAAGGCGAGTCTTTCCATTAATCGCTCCTCATGATTCAATTCAAGTATTTTGATCGTTCCTTCACCGATTTTTGACCTGGGTATAAAAAGGTGATTTTCTAATTCAAAATGATCCCACCAGTCGTCATTTCTGGGATGATAAAAACGGGTAAACTTACCATCTTTAAGGATAGTGCCTAGGTCAGTTCCTTTGGAGTTGTTACAATAAAAGCAAGAGAGCGCAAGATTTTCAGCCACAGTTTTCCCTCCATGCTTGATACTAATAATATGTTCCATTTGAAATTTGACATAAGAATGCCCTTCAAAGGCTAAGCAATACTCGCAAATCCTTTTGGCTCTTTTGGTAACAAATTCACGTAATGAGGGAGAGACATAGCGACTCATGTTGCCAATTGCTTTAAGGCACGAGCTTTGGCAAGCCTGATGATATGTTCAAGCATAAGGAAATAGGTTAATTCAGATTGTTCTGACTCTTTAAGCTTACCCTCACGTTTTTGGGAAAGCAGTAATTCAACCCGTTTTTGTGTCCCATCTGAAGGATGAAAATCGATAATCTTTTCTGGTTGATGCCCAGCAATAAAATCTACAATTTCATCAAAAACATTATTTACTTTCATCTGCTACAATCATTTTCTTTCTCTAAGATACAAATTTCTTTGATTTTTGTTGTGATTGGCAGAATTAGTAAGAGGATATTGAAGAGAGTCGGGACTAATTAAAACATGCCCTCCTAACCAATTCCACAAAAGCCTCCAAATCCTTCACCCCCGTCAAATCACGTTCCCATGCCGCCAAAAAGCGATAATGTGCTTTGTCCACTGCATTTTTCATGATAAAGGTATGACTATCAGCATCCTTCACTTTTTCAGGTTGAAAATGCGCTGGAATGACGACTGCCATCCCCATATTTTCATGGTGAAAAGATTGTTCTCCCCAGGTATAAGCTGCAAGCTGTCGATTGTGAGTTTGGGTTTTGCAGTCCTCAAGGTGCTTGACGATGCCCGTGGCAAAGTGCATGCCTTCAGGTAATCTGCCATTGATCACCTCCAGCTTGATCTCACACCAGGCTTCGCCTGCTTTTATCGACCAATCCTGAATCAAATCGAAACGATGTCCGGCGACTTCCAGTCCTTTGAATGTCGTACGGATATTGGCGAAATCGTGCGATTGATGTGTGATCTCAACGATTTTTTGTTCGGATTGGGATAAGGTATAAACGCTGTCCTGGTACCAAATGGCAGGACTGCCCATGCCGAGCGAATTTCCGACTTTCAGGATATCTGAACCCCAATCCATGATGTCATGGTAATTCCAACTGACCGTATCCATTACCAGGTCGGCAACACGTTTTCCATAAATATCAAAACGATGGCGGCTGTCCATATAGAAGCGATATGCAATGAGGTCATTTTCCAGAACGGGACCTTCGAACATCACCCACTTGTTTTGTGGCGTAAGGTCATGAGGAACTTCTATTTTTTGTACAGGCTGATAAGGCCCGCTTAGCCTGTTTTTGTTGGAAGCCTCAAAGGCATTGGGCTGCCGAAGCAGGAGTGCCTGCACCTTATTGATCTCTTCTGCTGTGAATTGAAGCGTCAGATATGATCCTTTGAAATCTTGATTTCTTGCTTCGATAACGGTTTTTCCAGGAGCGGGAACCAGCTCAATAGCTGCACGGCCATTGGCCATTTCAAGGACCTGGCTGCGGGTGGGTGTGCCGTAATTGATGAGTAATTTGCTGCTTCCATCAGCGGAAAAATACATTCGTCCTTCGTAATCCAATACCCTTTTTCCCTCCTTGTCAAACATCAAAGCTTCTATGAGATAATTTCCATTGGATAATGGCTTGGCACTGAGGCTAACTTGCTCCGGAGAGCCATGTTGCTCAAATGTATAAGAAACGACCATCGTATCGCCAAGCTTTTGCTTATCAGCACCCATGCCTACAGCAATCAATTCATTATCTCCTTCCTCAAAAGTGACATCCCAGGTCAGGCCATGAGCCGGAAATTTTCCGTAATTCCGCTTCTTTTTGCCCAATGATTTTCCCTTATGAAACAACTCTACTTCCTTACAATTGCTGTACACACAGACCTCCCTGCTTTTGTCAGCAGGGCCACTTCGCTCTGTCCAGCTATGGGATTCTATGTAGGTAAAAGGCTCCTTTGCCCAATAGCTTTTGAAGACATAAAAGGCATCCTTTGGATTGCCGGCTCGATCAACCAAACCTTTTTGGTTGAGGTAGGGGATGGCGTTTTCCGGACGCAAAGGCGTCCCAAAATCTTTAAATGCCCATTGGGCATTGCCCGCGAAGCCTGGAAGGCTTTCACTTACTCCCAGGTGCCAGTCGAATAGATCGACGATATAATTTTCCGTCCAATCGCCTTCTTTTGCGATGTTTCTGATAGCAACCTGGTTGGAGACTTCTTCCCATTTGCTCTCATCCAGCATGCCGGAACCTGTAATCGGTGTCTCCGTATGACGGCCCACATGGGAAGAACCCCCATATTCCATATGGAGAAAATGTGGGTATTTCTCTTGTTCACGCTCCAGCGCTTGCTGGTAGGAGGTATAGACACCAGCATACCAGCCCGACCAGATGGAGGGCGAAAAGGCATCCACCAGATGGGCGCCAGGATAGTATTTGCGCATAGCTGTCATCCGATCAGGATCAAGCTTGTGCGCCAGCGCATGTAATTCTCTTACAAAAGGATTAATCCTGGCGCTGTCTCCGCCACCCGGAAAATCCGGTAGCCAATAGACTTCATTGCCCAGAGACCAAAAACAAATGCTGGGGTGATTATAATTTTGAAGAATTTGTTCTTCCAACAGGCGACGGCTATTTGCCATCCAGCTTTCATCTCCGACGCCGCCACGGCACCAGGGGAGCTCGTCCCAGACGATGAGGCCGAGTTCGTCGCAGGCTTTATAGACCTCCGGGTCTTGGGGATAATGCGCCAGGCGCACGAAGTTTGCGCCCATTTCTTTGATTTGGGCCATGTCCTTGTAGTGGAGAGAATTGGGCATGGCTGCCCCGTAGCCCGCATGTTCTTCATGCCGGTGGGTGCCACGAAGGATCAGGCGTTCGCCATTGAGGAAAAAAGCGCCATGCGCTTCAAAGTGAAACCAACGATATCCGATCTGCTCTTCAAGCCGATCTATTTCACGACCTTCTGCCATATACTGCACCACGCAGTCATACAAATAAGGATCATCCGGAGACCAAAGATGCGGCCTGGAAATGGAGCCCAGATCATAGGTGATTTCTGCTGCGGTAGGTTGATTTTGTACGGGGATGTCTTGCTGAAGTACCAACTTTCCTGTTTCCGGCTCTAGTATGCGCACGCGAAGTGTTCGGTTTTTGGAATGGGTATCGTGGACCCGAACATGGAGTTTGGTCTTTGCTGTCTTTTTGCTGACAGAATAGGTTTCGAGACGAAGCTTAGAGATATGCGTAATAGGAAGTTTTTTGAGCCAAACATCTCTCGTAATGCCGCCATAAATGAAAAAATCAGCTTTTTGGGAAGGGATGACCTGGGGATCATAGCCATTGTCCACGCGGACGAGGATGGTATTCTCGCCAGCTCGAATTTGCCCATTGATATCTATCTCAAAGCCAACATAGCCACCTATGTGTTTTCCGGCGAATTGCCCATTCACATAAACCTCAGTTTTGATATTTGCCCCTTCAAAATAAAGAAGGTAATGATGAGCGTCAGGTTGATCTATATGGATTTTTTTTTGATACCAGGAAGCATCTCTTCTATATCCGGGTGAATTGTCTACTGCGTCCCATTGGTTCCAGCTATGCGGGAGCTGTATCGCTTGCCAGTTATCAAGATGGGGGAGGAGATCATGGTCCATTTGCCCATCCTCGAGGTAATACCAATCCTCATTGATGAGCAAAGCTTGCTGCTGGCTTACAGCCATCGTAAGGCTTAAAAGGAAAGCTAAATAGAGTGCTATTTTTTTCATTTTTGGGTCAGTTTAGCGATGGAAAGTCTTTTCATAAGCGCCTCAACGTAATAATAATCGGCATAAACGATAGGAACATCGACCTCAAAAGAATCGGGTACGCTTCCTACACTATGCTTCAGTAAAAAGGGAGCTGAAGTTGCCTGATAGGCCTCACTGCTCAGTACCTTGAGTGTTTTATCTGCCCATGCCAGGTATTGGTTTTGTGACTCGGGCACCCATTCACAGAGCATCAACAAGCCACAAGTGGCGATAGCTGCCGCCGAAGCATCTCTTGGTTCATTGGGAATATGCGGCGCATCGAAGTCCCAATAAGGAATCAAATCCTCAGGCATGCGCGGATGTGTATAAAAGAATTGGGCAATGCCTTTGGCTTGTTCCAAAAAACGTTTATCGCCTGTCTCCCGATAAGCCATGCTAAAGCCATAGAGATTCCATGCCTGACCTCTGGCCCAGCTCGAAGCATCAGAAAATCCCTGATGTGTCTGACGAAGTCTCACTTCACCACTGAGCGTATCATAATCTATCACATGAAAGGTACTGTGGTCTTCCCGGATATGATTTTTGAGGGTAGTGAGGGCGTGCTGGTGAGCTATTTTGTAGTAAGTGGAATCGCCAGACAGGCGGGTAGCGGCGAACAACATTTCAAGGTTCATCATATTGTCTATGATGACAGGAAATTGCCAAACATCGGCATTGAAATCCCAGGAACGGATGCATCCGATTTTTTCATCATAGCGCTTGATCAGGGTTTGGGAAGTTTGCAGAATGACTTCTTTATAGGCTTCATTTTGTGTCAAACGATATCCCTGGCCAAAGCTACAATAGACTTTAAATCCCAAATCATGGGTATGGGTATCGTATTTTTCTTTTTCTATAAAAGCCGTCCATTGAGAGACTGCCTCTTTCAGTTCCTGCTTGTGGCTGTATTCATACAATTGCCAAAGCTGTCCGGGGTAAAAACCGCTTGTCCAGGCTCTGGAGCCCGTTCCATGAATACTGCCATCCTTTTGCAGCGACCTGGGGATTGCGGTCGAATCAATGGATATTTCGCCTAAATAAGCTACAGCTTTGTCGGCAGTGGCTTGCAATTGTTGCTCAAAAAATTGACTGTCTGGTGCATCAGACAAAGGCTTTTGCTGGGAGCAGGAAAAAAGGCAAAGACTTAGTATCCAGGCAACGGCCATTGTGCTTATTTTCATAATCAAGCTTATGTGTACATTTTTTCTGGAGGTAAATGTAGCTGATGTAGCCTGTCTAAAAATCTAAATTTAGGGGGACAAAAGTCTAAATAGGATGATTTTGGGAGAAATATTCCTACTCCGCCATGTATTCGCTCGGCGACATCCCAAATTGTTTGCGAAACGTTTTGCTGAAGTAGCGACTATCCTTGAACCCCACCTGATAAGCAACTTCTGCTACCCCCAGTTTTTGCTGTTTCAATATTTGAGCAGCGCGCTTCATGCGAAGGTTTTTGATGAAATTATTGGGAGTGAGGTCGGTCACTGCCTTTATTTTGGTAAATAATAATGCCCTGCTGACTGCCATTTCGAAAGCGAAATCTTCTACAGAAAAGTCCACATTGTCCATATTGTTTTCTACCAATTGGATGGCTTTTTCCAGAAAGATTTCATCTGTGGAAGTGAGGGTCACTTCTTTGGGTTCGAGTTTGAGCACGCGGGCAAATTTTTCGCGCATGCGCGCACGGGCTTGCAGCATATTGCGCACACGAAGTCTGAGTTCCTCCGGGCTGAAAGGTTTGGTGATATAATCATCTGCGCCTGTTTCAAGGCCTTCCAGTTTGTGGATAAAAGCGGTCCGCGCTGTCAACAGAATGACAGGAATATGGCTGGTCTCGACATTCGTTTTGATTTTGCTGCAAAAGCTGATGCCGTCCATTTTGGGCATCATCACATCACTGAGGATCAGATCGGGAGTGGCCTCTTTTGCTTTCATCAGGCCTTCTTCCCCATCAGAAGCCGTAATAAGTTGATATTCTCCTTCAAAAACCTGCTTGATATAATTTTGGACTTCCTGGTTGTCCTCAACGATCAACAGCCGTGGTTTTTCAGACATGCTGACAGGAATATCTTCGCTATCCTTAAAGCCAAGCATGATTTCATGTTTGCTGAAATGCTTTTTACCTGAAGGAATCCGAACCTGAAAAGCGGTTCCCCTGCCTGTCTCGCTCTGCACCTGAATGCTGCCATGATGCATTTCAACCAATTGACGAGAAATGGCAAGACCGATTCCTGTCCCTTTAAAACTGTGCTCAAAGGTCGCTTCCTTTTCGAAAAAGCGTTTGAATATTTGTTCCTGCAAAGATGGGGGAATGCCTTTCCCGCTGTCTTTTACTTCCAGACAAATGGCATCTTCCTCCTGGCTGATTGTTACGCCAATCTCTCCGCCATCCGGTGTAAACTTGAAGGCATTGGATAATAAATTGAAGCACACTTTCTCCATCTTATCCCGGTCAAACCAAAGGTTAATGACCTTTTCTGATGAGGAAAAAGTATAGTTGATTTGGCATAAACGCGCATTTTCCTGAAAAGAGAGAAAAATTTCCTCCATGAATTTTACAAAATTTCCTTCTGCCACCTGCATGCCTTCATGCTCTGCTTCCAGTTTGCGGAAGTTCAGCAATTGGTTCACGAGGCGGAGCAAACGATTTGCATGGGATTCGATGGAAAGGAGCTGTCGTTGGACAGGGCCAGAAGTTATTTGTTTGCGCGTCAGCTCTTCAAGCGGACCGATAATGAGCGTCAGCGGTGTGCGAAATTCATGCGCTATATTGGTGAAAAAGCGAAGCTTGGATTGATGCAATTCCTCTTGCTGTTGCTTCTCAAGCTTTTCTAATTGGAATCGATGACGAAGTCGGATGAAGCGTAGAATAGCCAGAAAAACCCCAATTGCCAACATAGCATACAGCAAGTATGCCCACCAGCTCTGCCATGGTGGGGGGAGAACCTGTATCTTGAGTTGACGCTCCTGGCTGTTCCAGATGCCATCACTATTAGCGCCTTTTAAGCGAAAGGTATAGGTGCCGGGTCGCTGGATCGTATAGTTTACTTCCGTTTGTCCCTGGGTATATTTCCAATCCTGATCCAGGCCTTGCAGCATGTAACTGTACCTATTGTTAGTAGGATTAAAATAGTCCAGGGCTGCAAAGCTGAGTGTAAAATTTGCCTGGTTGTATGCAAAGGTCAGCTTGTCTGTCAGGTTGATTGCCTGCTTGAGCAATTGTTTTTCATCATTGACTCGTACAGGCTGGTTGAATGATTTTAATTCGGTAAAAACGACCGGTGGGACATAAGTATTAATCTTGATATCTTTAGGATGGAATAAGGTGAACCCATGGGTGCCTCCAAAGAGAAACTCTCCTTTACTTGTCTTGGCGTAGGCATTGAAATTGAATTCCAGGTTTCGTAGGCCATCCGAATAATTATAGGTGCTGAAACGGTTGCCACTTCTGTCCAATCTTGCCAAGCCATTATTCGTGCTTACCCAAATTTTTCGACTATGATCTTCCAGGATACCAAATATCGTATGCCCCGGAAGCCCATCGGCTTCGGTATAGTTTTGCAGGATATTACCTTGGAGATCTATTTTGAAAAGGCCATGGGAGTAACTCCCTAGCAGGATTGTACCTTCGCTATATTTCTGCAAAGAGAAAACCTTAATCCCCGGCAGGAAATGCTCCATGCGAATTTTCCCTTCTTTATTTCGAATTATTTTTTCCAATCCTCCATCTGTTCCCAACCAAATTTGCCCATCATCACTTTTGAATAGGACGCGGGTACGGTTATCGCATAAGGAAGAAGGATCGTGAGGATCATGTTGGAAATGTTCGACACTATTATCCAATAGGTTCATTCTGTTTAACCCGCCCCCATAGGTCGCTATCCATAAGACATGATCCTCTTTGAGTAGACTATAAATGTTGTTGCTGGAAAGGCTGGTAGCGGAAGTAGGATCTGCTTTAACATGCGTAAAGCGGTAGGTGGAGAGATCTAGTAGATTTAAGCCCTGGGCATATGTCCCAATCCAGAGCGTATTGCCATCTTTTAGCAGGGTTTTTACATTATTTCCACTGATATGGTTCCCTTTGTCTGCTACTTGAAAGGAAGTGAATACCTCATTTTTTCGATCAAAATAATTCAAGCCACCGCCTTCTGTGCCAATCCAAAGATTGCCTTTTTCATCCTCCACAAAAGAGCTTACCACATTATGACTGATGCAGGATCCCACCGCTTGGCGATGGTAGTTTTGAAAGCGATTGCTTTCTTTATCCCAATACTCAACGCCCCCATAATAGGTGCCCACCCAGAGACTGCCTCTTTTATCAAAAAATACCGAGCGAATAGAACTATTACTCAGGCTGGCGACATTTGCCTCTTTATTGAGAAAGCGCTGAAATTGCTGAGTATCAGCGTTAAAGCGATTGAGCCCGACAAAGGTGCCTACCCAAATATCTCCGTCAGGAGAGGTCGCCACGCTGCGAATGTTGTTATGACTTAAAGAAAAGGGATCATTAGCTTGATGTTGAAAATGTTGGAGCTGGTGGTTCTCACGATCCCAGCAATGCATACCCTGGGTAAGGGTTCCAATCCAAAGCTTGCCCTCACGATCTTCATTGATCGTTTTGATATGCTGATCTGCCAGTGGGGTAGGGGACTCCGGCCCTAACATACGTTTTAGCTCAAATTCTCCATTTGTTTCTACTGCCTGGAATAGGCCTTCACTGCTTCCAATCCATAGATTGTGTTGGAGGTCTTCGTAGATCACTTTTACATCCTTCCGGGATGAAGCAGCGGCGTCCTTAGCCTTCGGCCAAACCTTGATAAAGCTATCCTGCTCAGCAACATATTGGTACAAGCCCTGATCAGAACCTGCCCATAAGCGATCATTCTTGTCCCGAAAAACGCAGCGCATATCTCCCATGTTAGTGGCAGAATGCTGCTGACGGGGATAATTGACAAAATCTTCTTCTTGTTCCCGGTATTTACTTAAGCCATCGATCGTACAGATCCACAGCATAGCATCTTTTTTGTCATAATAGAGTGCCCGAACATCATCTGAAATAATACTATTGGGCTCATCTTCCTGATGGCGAAAAACAATCATCCGATAGCCATCATATTTATTCAGGCCATCTCTGGTCCCAAACCACATGAAGCCACGCCCATCCTGAGCAATCGCAAAAACGGAGTTCTGAGACAGACCGTTCTGTGTGTTGATATGGCGGAAGGCAGTGGGACGCTGCGCCCAAACAAGCGAAATATGAAATAAGCAAAGCAAGCCTATTCCTCTTTTCATATTTCTAAGTATTTGGAAATGCATTGCGGCTTTACATGCTTCTATGATACAATAAAAAAGAAGGTGAGGCGCAAAACTAACGAAAACGAGAATGGCTCTAAACTTCTTTATAATTCTTTTCCATAACTCCTCAAATACACAAACGTTAACTTGGGAAAGAATGAGGGGGAGCTGGATAAAACGGGCTTAAATGGGGGGGATATTATCCGCAGGAAGGGCTTGATCTCAGTAACAAGGAGCGGATTACGCGACAAAGCCAAGCCCGAGGGCCGAAATCCACTCCAGCAACTTATTTCGCTGCTGCTATCAGCAGCATTTATAGTGCTTTTCAAAGAAAAGCTGGCGCGGATTTCGGCTTGCGCAGGGCTTGTAGCGTAATCCGCGCCCAGGTATCAAAAAATTAGACAACAGTTCTTAAACAACTGTTACAATTTAAAAGCGAACAAGTAACGAATACGCCCAAAATTCGCCTTTATAAATGACGGTTTAGGATTGACGAAGATTTATTCGGATGGAGGTGTCCAGATTTTTGGCCCAAAACCACAAAATCCCCTCAAACAGAAGTTTGAGAGGATTTTTGTACCACAGGTCGGATTCTACGGGATATTGACAAAACCGCCTCCAGGGCGTTCTGAGGGCGGTTTTTTTGCTTGGCGACACTTGGCGACAGGGTTGTCTTGGCGAGTATCGCCAGAAATAATTTTGATTTCATAGATGTCTATTCTATGATTATAATGTATCTATAAACTTTGAAATCCCTTTCCAAGTCCATTTTATTTTTTCTTCTTGAATCAATGCAAATGGGGCATCCAAATACCCTGCATTTCCTGCATAAACTCCTAATATTGGAACATTTTCCTCTTCTGCACATTTAATTTCTCATAAAGCTCCTTCAGCATTTTTTAGGTTTTTCGTAATTAAAACGATCATCCCACTGCAACTTTTTATTCTCTCTCTGCATTTGGTTTTCCATGAGTTTTGCCATGGAATTTTGACAGACATATCAACTAACTCATATGTAACCCTTTCGTTTTTTGCCTGGCCTACAAAAATGTCCCTAATCCATTTGTCTTCCATCGCAAAGCTTGTAAAAATCCTTTTACGCATGTTATTTTATTATATGACGATTGTAAACGGTTGCGTTGGTGACGTCCATCTTTTTAAATTGAATTTGTTATTCTTGTTCTTGTTTACATAAAAATTCCTTACCTTATCTTGATACCCTTCTAAAGATATAAAAGGGTATATCCCGACAAATTCAATTCCATCTAAATCAACAGTATTAGAACTATCCTCTATTGGTAATACAGCTACCTTGCTTTTATATCCATCAAAAAAACCAAGTTCCCAAGGCATCCATTTGGAAATTTTACTATTTTCAGAATAGGCATAGATTAATGTTCTGCAAGCTTTAAGTCTTGTCCTGATTAATTCTGCAGTCTCCTTTGTTACATTTGACCTTGATAATTGTGGGTCTTCAGTCCAATCTACATATACTGAATAGCCGAGATTTTCTAAATCTCGTTTAATCACAAGAATGATATCACTATCCAAATAACTATGAGATAAAAAAATATCATATGATCCCTTGAAATTCTTTCCTTCATTCAAAAGTGTTTTTTCTGCATAATCCATTGAATTTTCTCCAAAAAGGAGGCTCGCCCTATATTTGAGTCTTTGTTTATTATAATTCATGTAGTCACTATTTCATGATGAAAATTATGTATATTGATAGTACCAAATAAAAAAAACCAAAAATAATTGGAACATATTTTTCCAGAGATGTTAAGGGAAGATATTTTTTCAAATCCTTTCCTTCACCTAATTCCATCCATTCAGCAGACCAATATGGGCTTGATGGCAACCTCTTTTCAAGATTACCAACTACCTTATACTTTGCAGTGTTTAATTTTCTATATGAAGTAATCAACCACCACCATACAACCACCATACTCTCTATGCCAAGAATTGGGAATATGGTGAGCCATTTAGGTTCGACTAATTGAATTTTTTCTAGGGAAAAACCTACTGCTGCAAGGATAGTAGTATTCAATGTCAGGAAGAATACATTAGCTAAATTCCTCCTTGAACTGATCCTGTCTGCCATTTCAACATATAGCTTGTATTGTTCCAAAATATGGTTCTGATGTAATTCTGGGTTTAAAGAATATGCAGAATTTTCTTGTATTTCAATCCAGAGACTATCTTCTGAATTGAAATTGGAACTATCATCTTGTGTGGGTTGGTTTTCTTTCTTCCATTTTTGAGATACTAAAAATATCATTGGAAGTTCTATAATAAGAAAAACTACCCAGAACCACCATTCTAGATGAAGAGAGCTAGCATTTTCCTTTAGAGCAATAAAAAGAATGAATGAAACATTTGTAATTAAGCCAATAAAAACTAACCAAAAATTCCGCATGATTTATATTTATTTTTGATGATATTCCTATAGTTATTTTTAACCTTAACTAATAGGTATATTCCAGTATTCTTCTAGCTCACCCCCTCATCTTCTGCAAGTGATCAATTAACAAATTCTTGGCAGCTATCACCTCTTCCTTATCCTCCAGGGAAGAACGCAACAACTCCACCTCCTTCTTTAGCACATCCACCTGCAATTTCAGAGATTCAAAACCTCCTAATGGATTAAAAGAACCTGGATAAATCATAAAATTGATGTTTTGGGATCATAACCATCATGTCTTAAACAAATCTAATAATTTAAAAGCGAACAAGTAACGAATACGTCCAAAATTCGCCTTTATAAATGATGGTTTAGGATTGACGAAGATTTATTCGGATTGAGGTGTCCAGATTTTTGGCCCAAAACCACAAAATCCCCTCAAACAGAAGTTTGAGAGGATTTTTGTACCACAGGTCGGATTTGGTATCCTACATTTTTTTGCCCTTTTGGAGAACCTAATAGCCGATTGCTGAAGGGACCGCTGTGTCAATCATGTCAGGAAAATCGGACTAAAAAGGCTGAAAGACTCCACTGTATTTCCAGGTCAATATTCTATATTTTTTAGTAAGTATCTTGCTTTATGAGGTGTTTTTGAAAAAAAGAGAACGATTTAATTTTATTGAACTAATATTGGTAGCAAAACGCTATTCGAAATAGTATATGAGGATCAAATCGTCTCGTAATCTGGTTATTATTATGATAAAAATCCAATTATTGACAGTATTTTAACAAATAAAAATGACATATATGAATAATATCTGTCAGTATATTGACACTTTTTCAGAATAGTAAAAAATGAAAGCGTGCAAAAACGCTTGAAATTTGGGCGGAAAAGGAATGGGAAAATACCTACCCCTCTTCCCGCTCTTTATCCAATAATTTCCTCACCGCCTCAGCCTGCTCTTTAGCCTGCCGGACCTTTTCTTTCTCTTCATGAAGTTGTTTTTTTAATTTTTGGAGCTTGCTTCTTGAATTAGATTTTTGGGATTTTTTCATTTGCTCTGGATGGCTTGGTTGATGTGAATGAGTGTAATGAATTCACTTCCAGATTTGGGGGGATAAAACTGGATAAAAAAGGCTGAGTAGCCTAATAAACTTATCAACGTTTCGAGAGCAGAGCTAGGAGGGCTTTTCTAATTTCTCTTTGAGCAATTTATTGAGATCCGTGAGGGAATTGATGCTAATTT
Source organism: Bacteroidia bacterium (assembly GCA_030430845.1). Taxonomy (GTDB): domain Bacteria; phylum Bacteroidota; class Bacteroidia; order Chitinophagales; family Saprospiraceae; genus JANQPA01. Next base: position 46,239 of record JAUIKE010000021.1, read on the forward strand.
CCTGATAATGAAGTCTTTTGTCTTTCTCTTTAATCAATTCCTGGAGCGCTTCTATGACGGATGAGCGCTCTTTTAAAAGGGATTGAATATCTGCACCCTCTTTGTTTTCGGAGGGAGACTGGAGAGTTCCTGTTGGGTTCCCATCAGCAGATGGCTTTGCCCAAACCTCTCCTTGTCCGGTAAATACCCATTCTTTGTTGATGTTAGGGAATTCGCCGGCAAATTTTATAACAAAATCAACGCTGGGAGAAGATTTATCATTGAAGTAAGTGTAGAGGGTATTGGTACTGATTCCGAGCTTTTCACAAACCTCTTTTACCTGCACCTGGCTCTCTTTGATCACCCACCTTAGTCTACTCCCTAACGTCTGTCCAAAACTTAAACTCATTATGGAACAATTATTGAAACCAAAAAAAATGACAAAAACACATTATTTTTGTTAGTATTCTGATAAAATCTCTTTATAATTGCATTCGTACAAAAATAAATGATGTATGCCATATTATTTTAGGGAACGCATATACGAAAAAGTTACCAAGACACAATATACTTGGTTATTGCGAAATTTGACAATTCTAAGTGGAATGTCTAGAGCCTTGATCTATAATGTCTTAACGGATAGGATTAGGCACCCCAATATTTTAGTTATCCAAGCCCTTGCTCGGCTGTATGGAGTTTCGATGGAAGATGTACTTGATCCTGAATTTGAACTCCCCTCTCTACGTGACGTCATCAACCTTCAAAGAGCCTGATGCTCCCAAATAGGTAAAAAAGGAAAGCCCTGGTTGCAGCCAGAGCTTCATGTTGATTTTTCAATCATTGCCCTCAAAAGTGGGTCGGGTTGGGCCAGTTGCAGCTGGTTCTTCCCACCCCTTATAACATACACTAATGAGCGCTACACAACTCAAATCTACGAAAAATGTGCCTAAAATGGTACATAAAAACAATTGGCAGCAGCTTTATAAGCTCGGATACAAAAAAATCTGCCATCATTTTTCACTTCATAACCAAGGCTTTCCCCTCGATCAGTATTCAAGAGCGTACCCACATCGCCTGAAAGACAGCGAGATGAAAACTGCGCTTAATGCCTTTCGTCAATGGTGCAAACAAGCTGCTAGTCAGCTCAATAGCGGTCAGGGATTCATCACCAATATCCTGAGAACCAACAACAGGAAGTTGCGGGAGAACCAGGACGGAAGCTATGCCAGCAAGAGCAGTACCCCAGGGCATTTGGCGAAATTAAGTTATTGTCAATTTTTTCTCGGTAAGGAAGAAACAGATGAAACACCTCACGATCAGTTGGTCTATCTCCATCGGGATCGAGGGGGAAAAGGATTTGGGTGGAAGCCATATAAACGTTTTCGTGGAAGGAAAAATGACTATGAACTGATTTTGAATCCCCAGCTCCTGCCTGTCGAACTTATCGCCCATATTACATTCATTCCACAGAAGGGAGATTTCGGAGCCAAAATTTTGAACTTGAAATCTTCTTCCCCTTCCCCACCCTTGCACCAAAAACTGGTTCCTTCCTACTCTTCCCATTCAGTTAATAGAAATAAAGATATAAGTCCCAAGGCGTCTGCTAAGGCAGACCATCTACAGGAAGAAGGGAACATTTTTTCAAAGGAGTCCGCTAGCGCGGACAATCCATCGGAAGAAAGAAACCCGGAAGAAGGAAGCCCCTCAAAAGTGGGTCAGCATAGTGGAGAAAGGCAAAAAATTGCGGGCCGAATTTTCGATTTAACCGAAAAAAGAATAGACCTCCAGGCCGCTTTCCAATTGGTGCAAGGTGGAGAAAGGTTGCTGTACTATGCCCAGATCTTGGTGAATATGTATCGCAGCAAATTGGCTCCAGCGATGGGGCGAATATATGTCGAGCGGCAGTATGAGGGAGGGCTGGAGAATATCCTTCAAATGTTGGGTGGGATTCCTGAGGAATCGCTGGACAGCTTTCATGATCGCTTGGTGCAAACGATCGATCACCAGGAGAAAAGACTGAAGCGTTATCCTGAGGCCTATATTGCTGGGCCTGCCAGGTTCTTTCAGGCGACTTATGCCTACAATATTCTCCATTATGAAAAGAACTGGCTTTCGGTCTATGAGAAGCGAGCGGTAGAATTTGAAGAAATGGCCCTTGCAAAAGGAAGGAAGGCACAAATTCAATTGCAGGAAGAAGCGGAAATCGCTCAGCAGGACAAAAAGTGGTACTTCCTGGCCTGGCGTTTCAAAAGTGCTTTGATGGGCATTCATCGACGAGATATGCGTTTACGGAAAGCCAATCTCGCTAATTGGGAGCGGGACATCCGGCTTATGGTTCGGAAGGATGGGATCCTTGCCAGCGAATTGATTGCCGTGATGCACTGGTTGCTGGAAAGCCCCCTGCCTCAAGCGAAATTTTGGCGAAAGGAAGCGGGTATCAAATCTACTTCAGGCCTTCGGAAACATTATCAGGCGATTCACCAGGCATTTGAACAGGAAAAGGAAATAAAGGATGAAAATCCTATTCCGCCTTCCATGCAAAAAAACCAGCCTAAACAGATTCCTCCGAGAAGATCTGTCCCCAAACAAATCCCATCTGTTGGCAAACATAAACCATAACATCATGCAGAAAAACAAATCCCCTACTCCCCTAAACGCTGATAATCTCAGCAAACCACAGCTTCGGCTTTGGCTCAAATTTAAGTATGGAAAAGGCCGCACAGAAAGCGGTACCGCTATCCTGAAAAACTACCTGAATGCCACCGGTTCAGATCGCAAAAAGGTCATGAACAAGCTGATCAAATTGGCCTACCGCTATCGGATGAACGACCTCATCTGGCAGGCGCGGATCTACGAACATCCCGGCAACCAGTTGATCTGGGATTGGAAGCAATATGAAGAGGAAAAGTAGCCTAATTTTTTAACCCTTGAATCATGTATATCCCAAAATCAATTCAATATGCCTTCCCTTCTCAAGGGCACTTCGAGATGCTACAACAAGCTATTGCTTATGCATTATGCCTTTCAGAAGAACACTTCAAGAGTGTTCATGAAGGATTTGTAACAGCGAGCCTTTTACAAAGCATTGAAAAACGTTTGTATCAACCCAAATCCAGGATCAAACTGGAATACTTTGAACTATCTGTAATCATCGTTGCCCTACGGCATTTCATCTCCCATTGTGATGATAGCCTGGAGGCCTCGGCCATCTTGATGTTTCTGGAGCCCTACCTGGCGAGCAATTGCCAGGAGCCTGTAAAAAAGACGGGCTATGCGCAATTGCATAGCCCTCAGGTTGATTTCTAGATCAACCATAACAACAGGGCCGAAATAGCAAATAATCAAGCGAACAGCCAAAACGCACTAAGGAATTTTTATTTCTACCAATCATAACAACAACAAAACCATGAGTAGTAATCTTCAACAAGATGCCCAAAAAGTGATAGTTGCGCTTAAAGTGACACGAAACGCCTCCCAGGTTGGAAGTGCGGTCACAAGCGTGATGATCATTTGGATCATCGCTTTTAGCAAAGCACAAGAATTTCTGCCTCCCTGGGGAGCGGGTTTATTAGCCTTGTTTATCGTCGCCCTTGCATTGGGCGTTATGGAGCTGGGGTTAAGGATATTCTTGCCCTTCGCCCTAGATGAAATTTTGGCAGGAAGGGCCTGGAATGAGGAAGGTAAAATCAAATCTGCCTATCGGATCAGTTTCTGGATATTTTGCCTGGCGCTGTGTGCTGCACTCGCTTTCGGTACAGGAGGAACGAGCTGGCTGGGCAGAATTGACATGATCGAAGCAGCGTCGCCCCCACCCCAGGTTGCGGACCTGAATCAGGTAAGAGTGGATCAGGATGCCGAACGCAGCCGGATATACGATAAATACGAAGGGGAAATCCAACATGCCAGGAATAGCCATCTTCAAAGAATCAAAAATGCCCAGGCCACAGCCAAAAAGCTGCTGGATGATGCCAAGCATAGTAAAGGGACAAAAATGTATCAACTGCTCCAATCTGGAAATGATTGGGCTGCTCATCAGCTGTCGGCAGCTATTCAGAAAGCTCAGAAAGAGGGAAATGCGTTGATAGAAGCTGAAAAGGAAAAGGTAAAGCAACTCAGTAGTGAACAGGCCACTACCCTATCCGCGCTAAGCGCTGGCCAGCAGGAAGTTTTTGGCAAAATATCTCAGCAGGCAGAGAGCACGATCAGCCGATTTGACAGCAAATTTGAGCGGAATACCTTTATGCTGGGCGTATTTGGTGTGGGCTGCCTCGGCCTTTTTATCCTGACCAATATTCTGCTTTCCATCTACCGGGTCCTTTCCGATGTGCCTACCTTCGAGGAGCAACCTGAGAGGCGGAAAATTAAGCTGTCTACCAACTGGATTCCTGAGATTAAGATGGGAAAATCTTCTCACGCTCCCTCTCCTACTGCTCAGGCCAGGCCTATTGGATTCGGCGCAAAAGAGGATGGTAGCGCAATCAATCCTGAGGCAGATGGTGGTAACTTTTCAGGAAAAGCTACCACCCCAACAACAGCTTCAAAAGAGGACCAAAGTGGTAGTTTTTCGCCAGAAGAAGTAGATAAAAGTGGTAGTTTTTCCCCAAATGTTACCACTTCTGAGGAAAGTTACCACGGTGCCGATAGTGGTAACTTTTCAGATAACCTATTGGCAAATAGGGTAGAAGTGAAGGTGAGGGATATTCCGGATAATACCAGCAAGCCCTACAAAAAGCGCAGAGATGTACGCGCCAGGGAGAGGTTATTAGCGACAGCATTCTTTACCTATAGGGACGAGAATGATGGAGATCCACCCAGCATGAGAACCCTGTCAAATATTACAGGTGTTGGTTACAAAACGACCCGTGAAATAGCTCAGAGATTGGGCCTGAAATAATATCTGCCAGACTCTCCGCTGAAGGAGTGGGGGAGAGGCTTCGAAGATGTAAAATGTTCTTTTCATGACTTTGTGATAAAGTACCAGGTCCCCTGGGAGAAATCCCGGGGGACAAATTTTAAAAAAAACGATATGATCCAATTAGCTTATGACATCCCAGGCGGGAAACAAATTAAATTCCTCGTATTGACGCTAGCCTTTGCTCTTCTTTGTTTTCTTTCCGCATGCAATTCCTGTGAGGACGTAAACTGCCAAAATGATGGCACATGCCTAAAGGGTAATTGCGAATGTCCCCCACAATATTGGGGGGCATTTTGCGGAGAGGAAAAACCACCGGAATCAGTTATTATACAAAGCATCATCCTGGGGCCATTCCGATCGACTGCCCCGAATGGTTTGCCCTGGGACCTCACCAGTGAACCAGATGTCTATTTAGCGTTTTACCAGGACAATCAGTTTATGGGAGCATCCAACATGCTTGAAAATGAAGCACCAGGTCGTACCCGAACCTTTTCTGCAGGAGATTTGCCTATCGAGATAAATCCGAATGATTTACTGCAGGTTCGGGTGATGGACTATGATACGCCAAGTGAACGTGAGTTGATATTGTTTGAGTACTTCAAACCCTACAGTAGGGGAGGGGCTTTCCCAATGCAATGGGTCGGAGCGGGAATGAGTATTAATGTGACTTACAAGCATCCATAAAACATGCCGATCCTACCGACAAAATGAGAACCCGACAAATCATATCTTTCCTCGTAGCGGCAATCGGTACTACTGCAGCAATTTTGCTGGAGAGTGTCGTCACTCCTGGGAGTTGGGAAGAGAAGTGGCATCTTGTAACTTCCATTTCAGCGCTCAATGTGATTCGCCTATATTCTTTTTACGAGGCGAGTGTGATGCGGGAGATATCAGAGGAGAAGGCCAGGCGAGCATTCAAACTCTCCATTTCATTGTCTATCGGCTTTGCCTGCTATGGCATTTACCTGAAAGCAACGGAGGTAGGATTTGGCTGGCATGCACTTGGCCTTTTTCTTCTGTTACAATTTGGATTGGCAGTCGTAGAGTGGATGTTCTCAGAGCGCATGGTTAACTATGTCGAATCTGAGTTTGGCAAGCAGTTGGCCGAAAAAGACAAGCAGTTGGCAACTGTCAGGGAACAGTTGGAAAAACAGTTGTCGGATTTAGCCCAACAGTCGGATGAAAAGATACGACAGTCCCAAAAACAGTTGTCAGAGCTTCAGGAACAGTTTCTTGAACAGTTGACAGAAAAAGAGCTACTGTTAAGCAAAGTGGCTGAACAGGAAAGCCAACTGTCAGTAAAAAATAAAGAACAGGCTATAAGCAGTCGTGTCACACAGTTGACAGGTCGGCTGTTAGCTGCTACGCAGAGCCACAAACTAATCCTGTGTCCATACTGTGCGCAGCCACATCATATACACAACAGTAAATTGTCAAGTTATACCGGAGAAGATTCTGCTCCGCTTCTGTGCAACAACTGTGGTGAAGAATCGGAGGTAATAAAGAACCCTCAAAAAACAGCTTCTTAAAACTGTGTAATAAAAAAAGAGTTTGGTTAATTATATCTAGTTTTCAGCATTGGCCCATACGCCCTGTATGGGCCTTTCTTCTTGTTGATATCCACCTGGTTCCTTTTGGGTTTGTTGCAACTCCCGCAGCTACAAATCGCCAAAAAACCATGTAACAAAGGGCATGATATTTGGATTAATTTTAATTGGGGGCAAAAAAGCTATTTTTTATGCAAACAAATCATTCCATGCATTCTCAAGACATTTCCGTTTCCCCCCAGGAGCTTCTCCTACTTCCCATCTTTATGCATATGTCAAGGTCTGGTATTTACTATAAGTACCATAGCATCAAACGACACGTAAAGCGGGCTCCACACTTACCACTGCGGATCAGCGACCTGGCTCATTACCTGGAAGAACCCATAGATACCGTATTAATCCAGCTCAAACGAAAAAAAATGGTAGGCTGACTTAATAGTGAACTGGTAGCGACTGCTAGTGGTGATTGGTAAGGCAATTGGTAGGGCGATTGGTAGGGAAACTGGTTTTACGGTTGGTTGGGTGGGGTTTCGCGCCCTCTTCCAAAACGGTAGGTAATTGGCCTATGAGGTGGCTGTGGGTGGGTGCGCTGCCCGTAAATTTGTCCTTCATGAAGAGTTCTTGAGATCCGTTCTTCGTGGGTTAAAACTGTGGTTGGATGGACTTAAATGATTTCGGTAGTCTTAAATCTAACAGTATTAGTTAGTAATTAATGGAGGTTGCCTTTGCAAGGCCACTTTTGGGGTTGTAGGGGTTTAATTGTCTCTCAACAAACAAGAAAATTTCTAAAACCCGATTATTCTCCAGGCAGAAGTCTACTTTATTTGAGCGAATATTATGATGGGTAAGAGGATAAAGGATTTTCTGTATATTTACTTTACATTTTTTAATTTAAATTATGAAAGCCCTGTTCAAAACCCCATACTTTGAAACGCTTGATGATCTACTAAATGAGACGTATCAATATATTATGGGCAATGGTAATAGAGTCATTGGGAAAAGAGGCTCTATTATTGAGGTTAACAACTTTGTTGCAACATTGACAAATAGTAGAGCAAGAACTTCTTATTCGTTAGATAGAAGACTTGTTAGGAGTAAATTTGCTGAATTCGTCTGGTACTTATCAAGTGACCCAAACAAAGAGTTTATCACACCATATATTTCAGCATACAATGATGAAGAATCCGAAAACAAAAAGATATTAGGAGCTTATGGTCCTAAAATATTTGGGGAAAAAAATAATGGCATTTCTCAATTTGAAAGAATTTGTGAACAGATTAAATTACGGCCAGAGACGAAGCAAGCCTATATTTCTATAAGTGACGCCTCTGATTATAGGATTCGAAGTGATAAACATTCAAGCCCCCCATGTACAATTGGATTGCACTTTTTATATAGAGATAATGCACTAAATCTCACGGTCTATATGCGAAGCAATGATGCCTATTTTGGCCTTCCACACGACTTATTCTGTTTTTCAATGCTACAAGAAATGGTATGTGTAAAATTAGGATTGCAGTTAGGCAAATATACCCATATTTGTTCCTCTTTACATGTTTACGATAAGCACATTGAGAGGCTGGAAAGGTACCTTAGTGAAGGACTCTTTGAACATCTTGCGATGCCAGTCATGAGCGAATTCAATGGCAGAATATTGCAATATATAATTGAAGCGTTCCAGGATAATGATATTATTTTAGAATTAGATACCAGTGAACTTCCTCCATACTGGAGTGATTTTACTCTGTTCTCCGACAAATATTTTTTAAAGTATTCTAAAGAAGATTGGTTGTCTTTATTCAAAACAGAAGAGCTGAAAAAGATTGCCATGAATAGTGTAACCGTATAGTATTTCATAATTTATGACAGTTAGTGAAATAAAACAACTTTGGATTAGTTCAATTAATGAACTACTAGACTCAACGTTTCCATCAGAAACAGTAAACTGTCTTTCATATCAAATGGTTGACAGTATTCGAAGGGTGACTATTTTTCGAACCTACTTTGACCGTGCTAGGCAAGCAGAAAAGAAAAACCTTTCATACTTACATACATCCAATCCCTTTACATTAGCCCAGCGATCATCTCTAACAATGGAAACAAGAGTATGGTACATTTATGTTGCAACCTACTTTGGTAAAAGTAACACTTCAAAATGGAAGCTCTTTAATAAAGCGACATTTAAAGATGACCATTCACTTATTACATTGGAAGACATATTAGAAAATAGAGAAGATTATTTTAGCTATTTAAGAGGCCTAAACTTTTTTAATAATGGGAAATATTCTAACCATAGAAAATACACAAAAAAATCCCTTGATGGAGGGAAAGGCGTTTTCTCTTCATTCTATTTTTTAATAGAAAATTTGGATTTATTTACGCCAGCCAAAGCAACCCCTTTTGAAGAAGTATATCGAAATGCCCTAAAAATTCCTAATTTTGGCAGAATGGCAGCTTTTGATTTTACATGTAACTTATGTAAATGTGGCCTCTATGTTAATGAACCAGAGTCAATGTACCAAAGTCATAGTACAGGGCCACTTAGCGCTTTAAATGACATGTTAATACTTTCAGGGGTAAAAAATGTGACAAAAAACCTTCAAATAAGTTTAGGGGATGAGCTACTGAGCTGGTTTAAAACTAATTCAGATATTTACATGTTGGCTCAAGTATTGGAAGATTCTATATGTAATTGGCAAAAATCTCCTAATGAACATATCAGGTTTTTTGGTTAGAAAATGGTATCAAATTTAACGGGTTGATACACCTTCCTGAAATAGCTGTAAGGGGCAAGTTTAGTTCTATGGATTTGAGCAGCAACCAATGAAGCTGGGATTCCAAATTTTACAGCGAGTTTTATCAAAGATTTATATGACCTACTGGCATAACTTAGTTGGGATTTAAGTTCAATTGGAAACAATAATGTTTCTACGTGTTCATTGGCCTCTTTTTCCTCATAAACATTAATAGATGATGAGTTTGCTAAGATAAATTCGTCATCAGAATAATGGATCAATGTTTGATTTATGGAATGTAGCATGCAGTGTGCCAACTCATGCAATAAAGTAAACCAAAATGCTGCATTATTTTTGTATCTATCGGTAACGACAACTAAACGATGCCTTTTAAGAAGTCTTTTTGTAAAGCCAGACACCCCATGGCCAGTTTCACTTGGGCTAAGAACTAAAACTACACCTGTGCTACTCAATAACTCTTTAATTTTTGGGATAATTTTTACTACACTATTAATCTTGCTTAATGAAAGTATTTCTGGAAGAACTCTTTCTAATGCGTCAACATTAAAAAATGGAATAGATTGGCTAACGATTGTAGTCTCTGCGATTAATTCACATTCCCTGATCCAATTTGCTAAGGATGCGAGGGAAGGCTCAAATTTCTGATTTCTGCTATATAAAATTTGAGGTCTTTCATAATAATCCATGATTAGGTGTTCAAGAGTAGAAACCTTAAAATTGTCAGACAGAGATTGAATATTTGTTGACCTAATCTTAGACAGGGAACTTAAAAAAGAATTATTGCCTTGCTGTGTTTTAGTATCTGAGGCGGTAACGAATTCTTTGAACTCTTGGTAGCGATTCATCCAAAATAATTCACTACTGCCAAGTACTTGGCTTAAACAAAATGCAAGATGGAGGTTGACTTCCAATTTATCATGTAACAAGTCAATAAAATCGGGGACAGTTAGATCAAGCCTTTCTCTAAACAGATTAACATTGATTTGCTTTTTTTGCAATAAACGGAGAATAGTTTCACTTGGTGGGGAAACCCATTCTACTTCATCGTTAAAACATTTATTTGAAATCATAAGTCCTACTTTTTCCTTTTGAGACTTTTTTAAAGTCAAATATGTTAATTTTTGATATTTGTAGTCGTTTTATTTCTTTTGGTTTTGGGTCCGGAACATTGCTAATAATACGACAAATAATAAATATCCTTCCGAATTCTATCTTCAAACATAGTGAAGAATTATCAATTTCCTTATCTGCAATTAGAGAATACTCCACAGGTGCATCGGCCAAACTTGGAGCAGCTCTTAGATCAGCTATATGCGCACGAATCTCAATTATTTCCTCAGCTGTAAATGGGCTGATAGGATTAATCAAAGAGTAACAGAGGCTACGAGTTGCCTGATCTATATATGAAATGTTCATCAATCACTGGTTTGCATTTTATAATAGTTGTTGCTCAAATTCATCTATAATTTGCTACTACCCATTTTTAATTATTGATTTTAAATTGAGTCCAAAACTTCCAAATTCATCATATGTGGATTACCTCCAAATAAACAAGGCAATCTTTTCGGATTTAACACTTTTTGTTTAACAGACAATTTGAATTTAATAAATGAGGTTAAAAGGGGTCATTAATTTTTGACTTAGGACTTCAATATGCAGAAAATAATGGTTAAAACTTTTATTTTCGATCACCCTCTAGCCTATAAATATTGCTGAACCAAGCGCCAAAGAAAAGCTCTTCTCCCAAAACCCAAACGAAACCCTCGCAGTAATACACTCTCCAACTCTCACCCACTCTTGTAAGGAGAAAGGGTTCTTCATAGCTTTATGTGTAAAGCTAATATCTTCCAGAATTTCATGATCACTCATCTGAGTAGAATGGTCAAAACTTAGTTTTTCACATGGTTTGGGTATCTGAAAAAATAACATGCTATCAGTCAGCGCCAAAAGTGATGAAGAACCTTTAGATTTTGACTTGCCCCCCCAGTCCAAAAAATCCAAAGCATCCAAACCCAGCCCACCCAGGCACCCCATTTGACTACATACCCCCAGCACTAAGCCGCTGCAAATATGTCGTCCTACTCCCCATTGTTTCTCCCATCCCCATCTACCGTCCTCCCGGCACACTCGTTGCCGGGGGGCGGTAGCGGCGGCTTTTCCAAAAAGAAACCCAAGTCCCAAGCCATGAATGCCCGAATCGAACTACTCCCCACGCAGCGCGGGCTGCATCAATTCACCATCCACAGCGCCGATCAGGTACATATCGGCGACAGCATTGAAGCGTCTGCAGACTATCTGCTGGAGCAGATTGAGATCATCACTGGCGAGTATGTGGGCTTGCCGGTCTATGAGTTGGACGAAGAGCCGGAGAGCTTCCCTTGCTGGAAGCAGCTTTCGGAATGCGTGGATGAATCCGATGGATTTTGCGAATACCAGCTCATCTATTTCGACGAGCACGGTGTGGACTGTTTTCACACAGAAGTGGTAGATCATGAGGACTTGCTGCACAGGTTGGTGTGGGTGCTACAGAACGAGATGAGCGGGGCGATCCTCGACTATGAATAAGCCGCCAGCATGAGAAGAGATAGAGCGATGACGATTTTTCCACCCTTTCAAAAGCGAACGTTTATGCCTGTATATCCCATCATTCGGGATGAACCCAAGACTTACAGCGGAAAGGATGTGCGGCCCTTTCTGGTGTTGCTTATCCTGATGAATGAGGCGGGGAAGATGCTTTCCCGGAGGCAGATTCGCGAGCTGGCTTGCAGGGACCATAACGAACGGGCGATGACAGACCACATCATTGAACGGGCGGTGGTTACGGCTCGCGAAGCTGGCTTTGGGGTGGAAACATTTATGGCTTCGCCTGCCGGTGGGGCCAATGGCAAATATGTCAAATACTACAAATTCACGATAAACCATGACTAACCTATCCGAAGGATTGATAAAAGGCCTGATGAGCATGGGCCTGGACAAGTTGATTGCCGGGCAATTGAAGAAGTTCCAGCAGGAAGAGAATTGCCCGCAGGCGCTGAGGAAGATAGACGCCAGGGAACTGGTGGGCGATGCGATGCACTTTATGAAGTTCAGAAAAGAGGAACAGGAAGAGAGGAAGGCCTATGGAAGTGCCTTCTTCCAGAAGTATTTTGTCATATTCGAGCCGCTCATTATGCTCAACCTCCTGATGTATGAGCAAAAGGCTGGTGCAAAGTACGAAGTCCTTATCTCGATTGACAAGGATGATATTTTCTTTGAGAAAATGGAAGCCTTGAAAAACAATCCCGAATACGGCAGCAAAATCTATCCCCAGCTGGAGGAGATGGTCAGGGAGGAAGATTCGGACCTGGAGACGGCCATTTTCAATATGATCCGCTCCATGATGGATGCCCAGGGCCAGCCGCTGAGCATGAAGTGTACGATGATCAAAAAGAACATGGAGAGCGGGGAAGTGATTTCCCGTGAAGACAGGCTGCTGAGTGAGGTCCGTGGATATTTCAAAACCCAATAACGATAAGCCCTATGTCAGAAGAACAATTGCACGACCCCGTGACGGAACCGAGTCAGGATGCCATGAAAGGGAATAACGCCGCCGAAACCATGCACAAGCATGATGAAGCTGGCGTAAATCTATCTACCGATGACTGGCTCTCCCACCTGAAGTCAGACGCAAAACAAAGCGGCCAGGGCCCGGTGATTCGGGAAATGCCCGGATATGAAGAGTCTGGTGGGGGAGGAGAGGGGCCTGATCCGGGCTCAGCCCATGCTGATCCCGAACCGCGGATGGACCACAAAATCAAGCGAAGCGACAATATCGGTGAAACGATGGAAGCGCAGGCGCAGATGGCTGTTTATGCCATGAGCCTGCCGCCGAAATTCGGCGCTTGGGCCATCACCAAAAACTGGAATGATCCCCGCACGGAGATGGATGAGGAGCTGAAGGGCTTCCTGATGCAGGTGATGAAACCGGTGATCGCCAAGCGCCGGAACATCTTCTCCGATGAAGTCTTTTTCTATGCCGGGGTACTGGTGTACCTGGTTTGGTGTGTGAGTACCATTGCCCTGATCTGGAAGGATAAAAAGGCACAGGAGGCCAAAGAGAAGGAAATCAAGGCCAAAGAAGCGGAGATAGCCGATCTGAAAGCCCAACTGGAGCAGCAGGCTTCCAACTTCCAGCCGGAAGTGCCACAGGCTTATACCCAGCCCCAAAGGCCCATGCAGGCAAGGAGCATGTCTCCGCCACAGCCTCAAAGGCACACGGGCCTGCAGGTTCGTAAGCCGGTTGAAATGGCTAAGCCGCAAGCTTCACCCTATCGTCTCGGAGCAGCTGCAGGTAAAAAACGCGCGGTAAACCGGGATAAATATTTATTGGATGACGAAGGAAAATACTGCTATCCACCTATCGGCTGGCAAGGAAGCAGAGGCCTAGCCGGGAACGGAATTATCAAAAAAGAGAGCAGGGTAGGGGAGCTGGTATTTTTGGCTGACATAGACGACATGGATTATATCGTCTATGAGAATCGGGTGAAAAAGGGCGAGCAGAAAGGCGAAGTGGCTTTCAATAGAATCTTCAAGGCATTCCAACACACCTACCCCGCCGACCAGCTCGACAAACTGGACAGCCTGATCAAGTTTCATATTGAGATGCAGCAAAAATATTTGGGGATGGGATGAGAAAGCAAAGAATCTTCACGCTCATCATCGGTCAGCAGCGCTGTGGAAAGTCAACGCTGGCCAAGAAGCTGATCTTTCAGTCAATCCAACCCGTGCTTGTCTATGACAATCCGGATGATGCGACCCTACAGGCCTTGCCTGTTATCAGGGATTTGTCACAGTACAAACAAGGGCTGCTATTGCAGGCAAAGGACTTGCGTGAAGGTGATTTTGTGAGTTTTCGCAGACACGATGGCATATTGATACAAGGGCCTGTTATTCGGAAGCATGAGGGAGGGCTGGTGCTGGCAAATGTGTTTTTGACAGATAAAAACGGAAAGCTGAAACCCATCTCTACCCGTCCGGAGGAAGGCCAATACTATATCGACAAATTCCGGGTATCCTACCAGGTGCCTTATGCTGATTTCCTCAGCTTCCTCAAGGACAATGTCCGCAACAGCATGGTCCTGGTCACAGATGCCACCTCCAAAGAAGTCAACCAACTCTCGCGAGAGCTTAGAGCGCTGATGTACGAACTGACGCACTATGGCCTTGACCTGGTCATGTGTTTCCACAACAATTTCCGGATCCCGATTGAGGTGATGGAAATGTGTCATTACATCGTCAAATTCAAAGAAGGAGGGCCCCTCTCCGAGCGTTTCAGGGACCGACTCAACCCCAAACTTTACGAAAAGCTTCAAAAGGCATGGAAGCAGGTCGAAGGTCGCCCCATCAAAAGCATCCATGACAACTACTACAACCTGACGGTTGAAGTTCATACCCCTCTCGATGCCCTTAACACCCCTTAAAAAGACAGCTACCCCATGGCAGATTTTTATGATGCCCTGGACTTTCTGTTGGAGAGCCAGGTAGAAAAATACGACGAAGCAGGGCAGCGCCCCTATCACTGCGATCCGGATAACCCGACCCATTATGCGGGAGGCATGCTCATGGGCAGCATCTGGGGCCTTACAGCCCAGGATTATGCCATCGCGGAGCAAAGAATCCCCCGCAGAGAAGAGATCGCTCGCCTGAGCATAGAAGAAGCCGCCCAAATCCACCATGATATGCTGTGGCTGGCTATCAGCGGAGATAAAATCAAGAGCCAGGCCATGGCCAATTGCCTGATGGATGCCTATCATCATATCGGCTCCCATGCCATCTCCATCCTGCAATGCCTTTGCAAGTGTTATGGCCATCAGATCAACATAACAGGCCTCATGAATAAGCAAAGCCTGCAAGCCCTAAACATGCTCACGGATCATTTTGAGGCCGCTTTTTACAACCGATTCAATGATGCCCGCAGGCAGCTTCTCCTTTACCTTTTCGGGAGACCGATGGAGGCAGGATGGAGGGCCTGTTTTCAGGCATGGGATGTTGCGGTCTCTCATGACATGCTTTCTGTGCCGCAGCTGACGCTGGAAGGGCAGCTTGGGCGTGTTGGGAGGGCTGGGGCGATGTTGGTTGAGCGGGAGAAGTTTAGGGTTTTGGCTCCGGATATGGCGCTTGTTTTTGGTGGGGTGTTGGCTGCTGTTCGGGTGTGTGTTTTGGTTGGGGTTTGTTTGTTGTGTTGGGGGTGAGGGAGGAGCTGGTAGGCTCTCTATCTGAAGACCTTCATAGCGACCTTTGCATTAAAGTTGATTGTGCATTTCCTTCAATTTTTAGACCTCTTTGAGCCAGGGTTTGGGGTAAGGGCACATTCCGATACTTTGTCAGCCAATAGTTCTGCACCGAAATCAGCAGCTTACGCACCGCGCAAAAAGCCGTCCGACTCTCTGAGCCAGATTGGTAAGCTTCCACCAAGAGAAACATCTCCTCAGGCGTGCGATTGCGTCAATTGAATTTGTCTTGTGCCATTTTGTTCTTTTAGGACAAAGCTAGCGCTGGGAGAGGGAGGGGGAAAGATGTGGTTGGATGGACGGATACTTCGAACGAACCGACCTGCATCACAATCAAATTCAGGAAATACACTAACAAAATACAAGAATGGCTGATTTCTATGACGCCCTGGACTATGTGCTGGAAAACAAAGTCTATGGCTACGGGCAAAACACAGAACGTCCTTACACATGTGATCCAGGTGATCCCACGCACTATGGCTCCGATTTATTGATGGGCATGAAGTGGGGAATCAGCGCGAAGGCGTATGCCTCTTATGCATCCCTGAGCCGGAAGGATCCTACCCGCAGGGTTCCTATTCGGAGGAATGATATCAGAAAGCTGGAATTTGAAAATGCCGCAGAAATGCACCTTGCACTATATTGGAATCCCATTTTGGGCGATGAAATTGAAAGCCAGCCCATAGCAAATTGCTTAATCGATGCCTTTTACCATATAGAAGAATTTTCGATCTACATCCTGCAATGCCTCTGTAATTGCTATGGTTGCCACCTCAAGATTGACGGGATCATAGGAAAAAGAACGATCAGGGCACTCAATGCCGTCACAAAGCAATATGAAGCCAGTTTCTATAACCGTTTCAATTTTGCTCGTAAGCAATTCTTCTTATATCTGTTTGGCCAGCCTGGGCTAGATCCTTCCTGGGAGATCTGTTTTCAGTATTGGGGGTTGGAACCTTACCCCGAAAATGAAACCAACCAGGAAATGCTTGAAGGTTCACTGGTAAGGGTTGGGAGGTCTGGAGGGATGGTTGGGAAGGAGAAGATATATATTATGCTGCCTGATGTTGCGATGGGGCGAGATGGGGGATTTTATACGGGGGTGAAGAGGACGGTTTGGATGGTGGTGGTTTTGGTTGTGGCTTGGGTTTTATTGGGGGTGCATGGGTAGGTACTCTCAAGGAGCTAGCCTATGAAGTTTGTCCGATTAATAGGGGGCTAGACCACCAGCCGTTAATGCTTAAAAGTTGTGTGCGTATTTATCTATTCATTATATTCAAAATCAATACTTTCCAACTGTTCAGTAGGTAGGTATTCATTTTGGGATCGGGTTTTTCTACCCGTTTCAGAAATGAGGTATAAGTTTCTTTTCGCTCGTGAAGCAATTACATATAGTAATTTATTCGCATCGGCAATTCCTTTATCATCGGCATTGAAAATACTATCCCAGTATGGTAATTTACCTTGCAATAATCCAAACGCGATTACAGATTCAAATTCTTCACCCTTTACTCCGTGACAAGTTTCAATAACAACCCCAGTTCGCGGTTTGAATAGCTTTCGCCAGCTTGCAACGTCCTCTGGGTATTCATAGTTTTTATCAGCAAGCCTGATTTCAATACTTTTAAAGAATAAATCATATTGCTGCTTAAGTATTTGATAATCTTCGATTCTGAAGTTCATAAAGGCAGAAAATTGTTCAAATGAAGATTCTAAGTACTCAGCACCATTGTTTTTGTTCGGATTAATAGAATTTATAAGTTTTAATAATTTCTTTGCGGAACCATATTCTTCATGTAATTCGGTCTGAATATGTTCTTCTAACTCTGAAATTAATTCGTTTGCCCAACGAATTCTTGTTAAGAAGTAATTGGGGCTAGGTTCTGTTAATAATAGTCTTGCAATTTTGTACCAAAAGTTGTGTCGGCTTTTTCTAAATGGAGAAAGCCCAAATGCATCAAAAGGAATATCTGGAAGTTTAGCTTTTAATTTTCTTCCAAGAGGGGTAATTAGTTGCCATTGAGGGGCTATTATACAAATTTCATTATGATCAATTCCAGTATCCAACTCTGATGTTATTAAATCAGCAATGACATCAATTAAGTTTTCCTTACTTACGTCTCTCAAGTATTTGATTATCCCTTGTTCATTTTCATATATAACATTGATTGCTTTGATGTCTGTATTTTGGACTTGAAAATTTTGGTAATAATCAATGAGTCTTTGGTGGGAACGCCAATTTCCATGTAATATGATTTCGTTAATTTTAATGTTTGCCTCTTTTTCTATGGTATTTTTATTCTTTGCGATACCTCCTAAAGTGCCATAAATTGCTTGGTTAGGGTCTCCTACATAAACTATTCTTGTTTTTCCTATAGATATAATTTTATGAAGAATTGCGTATTGCAGCTCCTGAGTATCTTGATATTCGTCTACGCAAATAATTCTAAATATTGATGCTAAATTATTCTGGATTGCAGGATACTTTTTTAGAAGCAAAAAGGCTAAGTACAGTAATAGATCGAAATCAATCAGTTTTCGATTTGTCAAATCTCTGTGATATTCTTTTAATAGATTTTTTTCTTCTTGATTATTTGTTTCGTATTCGCCAGAAGTTGTAATTCTTGTATTTATTTTATGGAAAGGAGGAAAATTAAATTTTTCCTTATACTCATCTAAAAGGGTATCAACAAATTCTGTATCTGCAATTCCAAATCCATTTTTTAATACATCAAGAAAACCCGAATATGGTCTAATTATCCAATCAAGGCAAAAAGAGTGAATAGTTCCTGCCCAAAGTTGCCTAGTATCAATATTTATTCTGTCTATTCTTTCTTTTATTTCGTCTGTAGCTCGATGTGTGAATGTAAGTGCAACCACATACTGTTTGGGGTTTTCAAGTTTACTTAATTCATAGGCTACTTTATGAGTAAGCACTCTTGTTTTCCCACTCCCAGGACATGCTGTGATTAGAAGATTATCTGGACAAGTTACTGCCTCTATTTGTTCATCTGTTAATCCCGTCAAAATCATAAGTAAGATAATAATTTTGTGAATTGATCATCGGGTAACTGTGTTTTGAATAAATCAATGATATTGTCTTTATCAATTTCAGAGTTGAGCGCTTGAAATATAGAGTGTTGTGGGTTGAGAACATCTTCTTTTCCTTTTTTGACTCTATATTTAACAATATCTCGTGCAACATTTAAAATCGAATCATTGCTGCAAAAAGCGATTGCTTTTAAAATGTAATCAGGAATAATGAATTTATAATCTATTTGATCGCAAAGCTGAAGAGCAAACCAACCTTTTCCTTCTCTTTCAGCGATCTTTAACGCAGCATCTCCATATTCGCTTACATTGGAGCTTTCAATATTTGTTAAATGATTGGTTCTTGCCTCAACAGTTCGGTGGTGCATCCCTTCATAAGATCTTGTAATTATCGGTTTGAAATAAGAAGAATTACCACATTTGATTAGTTCAACTTCAAAAGTATGTTCACCGAAAAATGGACTTATGTAAGAGTTACTATTTGAATAGTCAATAAGCTCTAATTTTCGATTTGCTCCCTTTCTTTGGGCTTCATTCTCTACACCAGTAATTGATTTATCTTCATCTGTCACAATTGAACATTTTTTTCGTATCCTATTTTCATGGAAAATATTTGCAATGTTTTTGAAACCAGTTGAACCTGTATTAATTATACTTAATCCGAGTTCATCAGGCATTATACCAAGAACTTTTCTAATCATTGTTGGCATTACAAAAAATTCTGCATCACCCTCAACCATTATTACTGATTTTGCAAATAAGAGGGTGTTTCTACTTGCATCTAAATACCGTTCTAGGTGTGTAATTTTATTTGGACTCAAGCCATGGGTTGGCTGAGAAACTTGGGTGAAATTATTCTTTTTTGTAAGAATATTGATAGCTCTGATTTTGCACACTTCTGAAATGTGGGTTGAATGAGTAGAAAATATTACCTGAGCCTTTTCCTTACTAACATTCTGAAATATGGTCTTTTGTATATGTGTGTGCAAATGTGCTTCTGGTTCTTCTATTAATAATAAATAAGATGCTTTGTTTTTCGGCAATTGCATCTGATAGGACAAAAGTTTTAAGGATAGAAAAATCAGATTTGCCCCTCCCAAACTTAGCTCTTCAATTTTTGATGTAGGTTCGTTAATATTTTCTCCAACTTGTAAAGTCAATTTTTTAAACAAGTCTTCTGTTTCATTAGGCAAATTTGATGTTATCTCAATTGTTGGTGAGTAAGCTTTGCCAACCGTATCTGCAATCTTCTTTTTTATTTTTCCTGACAATTCCTTGACTTTATCCAAACTGCTTATCTTGTTATTTAGACTTGTCACAAGAGTTTCAACTTGTTCTTTCTCATTGTCATCTATAGCTTTTTCGTATTCACTCAAAAGGGCAAGTAAGGGATTTGATTTATACAAGCGTAAATCTGAAACAACATCTCTTAAAGCATCAGCATATGTGCAAGATATTTCATCATAAATTGTAAAAGAACGGTTAAATACTCCTAATTCATTTAAACATTTTTCTGCGGGATCTGGAAAAACATAGTTTTCAAAATCGCCTATATGTTTTTTATAGAAATCGTCATTTGCAAAATCAATATCCTTAGCCTTACTAGTAAAAATGGGTTCATAATCATCAATCGAAATTTCATCAATTAATGTGTTAAAATTTTCTTCAGTTTTTTCTGAAATATTTAAGTTGCCGAAATCAAATAGCTTTTGTCTCGTCTTTTCGTTAGGTCTAAAATAAAAATTGAAATTACCTTTTGTACCCAACGTTCCTGCAAAGTGAGTGGCTAAACATTGAATTTTATCATCGTTTGTTAATTCCTCAAAATCAACATTTATTACAATCCAATGTCCTTTCCATGAACCAATACTTCTATTAAAATCAGTCTCTTTCAAGTACTTAACATTCCTTGGTAAGTTTTCATCTAAAACCAATCGAATTGCATTAAAAATATTTGTTTTACCAGAACCATTTTCTCCTATTAATGTATTTATTCCTTTTGTAAAAGTGAATGTTTCATTTTGAAAATTTCGATAATTCCTTATTGTTAATTTTGATATAAACATCTTTTTGGTTCATTTTAGTCGCACACAACGCGAGTCTGTGCAAAAACTCAATTTTTCTTTTTTTTATCGGCGTTTTTGAGGCCTATAGGGTGATTTTGTCTTGGCTTCAGAGGGTTTTTGCACAGTCTGACGCGAGTCTGTGCAAAAACTACGAATTTCTAATTTCTAATCATCGTTTTTTCAGCCTAAGAGTTGATTTTGGATTTGCTTTAAAGGGTTCTTGCACAGTCTGACGTCTGTCTACCCGATCGGCCTAGCGTTGGCCTTGTGTCTTGCGGCTGGGCGGGTAGACTGTGTTGTAGTCCGTCATTTTAATTTTGAACTAGATAATTTACAATTTATTGAATATTTATTGAGAATATCCTCAATCAATTCGATAAACCAATCTGAAGAAAAGGGACTAATTACGATTTCGCTAATTAAATCTTGGAGGTTGACATTAACCTTTACTCCGTTTTCGTGCTTCTCATTTTCCCAATCGTGGATCCACCCCACATTAGACACTTCATGTATTAGACGAATTTCGTCCTCATATGAATATGCTTTATGCTTATGGACAATGGGTGTCATGGTATTTCCAATATCAATTGAATCATTATCGTAGTCGATATATTTAACTCTGCTGCAATAAATTATTTCTTTTGACTCACTGAATGCACTAATAATTCTCTTAAAAGAAGATTTAATCATTATTCCTTGGTTAAGATCTGAGTATATCTTCCACAAAGCATATGATTCACCTTTGAACTCGTTCCAACAATTAATACAATTAAGTGACTTTAATTTTTCCCTAAACTTAAACTCTTCGTCTACTTTTCTCTCAATTTCTTGATCTTCCATAGGAACATCAAAGAAATTTTCAACATCTCTTAAATATCTATAAGAACTAATGAAATTTTTTCTAGATATTTTTGGCAGTGTGCCTTCAAACCTGTCTTCCAATTTGTCAATGCGACAAAAGAATAATTGCTCATCCTTTAGAAGAGAAATGAACTTCGTAATATCTATATATCTAGCAAGTTCAACAGATTCTTCTGGCTCAAAATAACCTGACGGATTATCGGAATATCTATTAATTGGCATTTTTTAATTTTAATGGACTACAACGCCCGCCTATCCGATCGGCTTTTCTAACAGGTATGCTTGGTCAGCTGGACGGATAGGC
Source organism: Bacteroidia bacterium (assembly GCA_030430845.1). GTDB lineage: Bacteria > Bacteroidota > Bacteroidia > Chitinophagales > Saprospiraceae > JANQPA01. The sequence goes on from JAUIKE010000021.1 coordinate 67,987, forward strand.
ACATGTTGAACAAAGCCCTTCGGGCAGCCCCCCGCCAATGTGTAACATAGCGTAAGATAGGGTAATAGAGCAAAAAAAATGCTTTCATAGAGATTTTAACCAATAAATCATAAACCTATGAA